>JBOFBS010000338.1:0-23997 GCA_051645725.1 Aeromonadaceae bacterium
AAAGCGAAGGCCTTACCGCCGTAGGTCTTGGCCAGCACTGCGGTGATGGCTGCGGTCAGGGTGGTCTTACCGTGGTCAACGTGGCCGATAGTACCTACGTTAACGTGGGGTTTTGTACGTTCAAATTTTTCTTTAGACATGCTCGTCCCTCTAACTATCACTGTTCAGGTGGTGGCTAGGTAACCACGGTTTTTTTTGCGCGCGTAGTATACAACAAAAAGGCATCAGATAAGCGAGATAGCAGGCAGAGCCGAGACATTCAACCTATTTTACCTCAACCGGTACAGAGGAGCTGTCTCCAGGGTGCCATCGCTGACAGGAATTTGGAGCGGGCAGCGGGAATCGAACCCGCGTCATCAGCTTGGAAGGCTGAGGTAATAGCCATTATACGATGCCCGCTTGATGCCAGAACTATGGTGGAGGGAGAAGGATTCGAACCTTCGAAGGCAGAGCCGTCAGATTTACAGTCTGATCCCTTTGGCCGCTCGGGAACCCCTCCAAACGTGCGACAGCGGTTCATCGTCATGCAGAGCGCTGTGCAAGCGTTGGCGCATTCTATGAGATCAAAACAGGCGGAGGCAACACCGCATCAGCTGTTTTTTAAGCTAAAGGGCAGTAAAAATGGCAAAACCCCGCCCCTCGCCACGCAGCGTGGCTTGTGACAAATACCCCCTTGGTGTAATGTCCCCCCTGCAAAATGAGGGAGTATTGCATGACAACCGACACAGGCCACTTGTCTCCTTATCTGAGTTTTTCCCGTGAACAGTGGTCAGAACTGCGCGCGGCGGTACCCCTTACCCTGACTGAAGATGATCTGATCCACCTGCGCGGTATCCACGATGAGCTATCGTTGGACGAGGTCCGGGACATCTACCTTCCCCTCTCCCGCCTGCTTAACCTCTATGTTAAGGCACGCCAGAGTCGCAGTAAGGTGATAGAGCAGTTTTTGGGAACTACGCCGTCTCACCTACCCTATGTCATCAGCATTGCCGGCAGTGTCGCTGTGGGCAAGAGCACCACAGCACGTATTCTGCAGGCACTGCTGGATCGCTGGCCTGAGCATCCCAAGGTAGAGCTCATCACCACGGATGGCTTTCTCTATCCCAATGCCGAGCTCGAAGCGCGTGGGCTGATGAAAAAGAAGGGCTTCCCCCAATCTTATGACATGCGCCGCCTGGTCAATTTTGTGGCCGATATCAAGGCGGGGTGTGCCAGTGTCAGCGCCCCTATCTACTCACATCACATCTATGACATAGTGCCGAGCGCCGAAAAGCGGGTCGAGCAGCCAGACATTCTCATCCTGGAGGGTCTGAACGTGCTGCAAAGCGGGATGGATTACCCCCATGACCCGCATCATGTCTTCGTTTCAGATTTCGTCGATTTCTCCATTTATGTGGATGCAGAGGAATCGCTGCTCAAGAGCTGGTATATAGAGCGCTTCCTGCGGTTTCGCAAAGGCGCCTTTGCCGATCCCAACTGCTATTTCCACCATTATGCAGCACTCACGGAAGCCGAATCTGTGGAGATCGCCAGCCACATCTGGGATGAGATCAACTACCCCAACCTCAAAGCCAATATTCTACCCACTCGGGAACGGGCCAGCCTGGTGCTGACCAAGGGCGCCGCCCACGCCATTGAGCAGGTCAAGCTTCGCAAATAACGCCATCTCAAGCGTGGGGCGAGTCAGCCCCGCGTAACGAGATCTCACCACCAACATAGGTATGCAAGCCCGTCTCTGTCTCCAACACCAAGCCACCCTGCCCGTCAATCCCCCTGGCGATACCAGATATCTCCTGCTCCCCCAGCAGCAAACGTACAGGGCCATCCCGGTATAGATCCATGCGATTCCACCGCTCGATAAAAGGCGCCAGGCCATGCTGTTCGAATGCCAGCAAGGCCAGCCGCAGCTGCCTGATGAAATCGGCGGTCAGCCTATTACGTGCAATGGGGGCCGAACCTATGGCACTCAAAGCTGTCCAAGGCTGAGTGATACTGGCGCCCAACTGCGCCGGCATGCTGATATTCGCCCCCACACCTATGACCACATGGCAACTGCCACCCGCTATCGCTGACATCTCCACCAGGATGCCGGCCAGTTTCTGCCCCTGCGCATAGAGATCATTGGGCCATTTCAAACCAATTCCGGGAAAGCCTGCTGCCACCAGAGTCTCGGCCAGCACCACCCCCACCACCAGACTGAGCCCCATCGCCGCCGCCATCCCCTCCTCCAGGCGCCAGTAGAGACTGAGGATGAGTTGCCCACCAAATGGCGAGATCCACTCCCGACCACGGCGACCGCGCCCGGCTGTCTGGCACTCGGCCAGTAAACACTCCCCCTTCTGCCAATCCCCAAGCCGACTCATCATGTAACGATTGGTTGAATCTATGACGGCTATACAGTGGATAGGCGCACCGCCGGCCTCCTGCCGTAAGGTCTCAGGCTCCAGTAGCTCCAGCGGCTCGGCCAAGGCATGCCCCTTACCTGTGACGCTATAGATGTCCAATCCCAGCGCCTTGAGCCCTTTGATCTGCTGGCTCACAGCCGCCCGTGATATGGCCAGCGCATCCCCTATCTGCTCCCCCGAGTGAAACTCGCCATCAGCCAACAGTCGTAACAGGGCCAACTGCCGCTCGCTCAGCCGCTTCATGCCTCGACCTCATCCAGCTTCACCTCGGCGCGCTGCCCAATGAAACGCACCTCAGGCTCCAGTTGCACGGCAAACGAAGAGTGAACCCTTTGCTGCACCAGGCGGGCCAACGCCATGATCTCCTGAGCCGTAGCCCCCCCCAGATTGACCAACACCAGCGCCTGCTGGGCATGCACCGCAGCCCGCCCCTGAACATGCCCCTTGAGCCCAGCCTGCTCGATGAGCCAACCTGCAGCCAGCTTGACCTGACCATCGGCTTGTGGGTAACGGGGCATGGCGGGATAACGAAGGGTCAATGCATCAGCCTGCTCGGCGGTGACGCAGGGGTTCTTGAAGAAACTGCCCGCATTCCCCAGCACCTCAGGCTGCGGTAACTTCTCTAACCGCAGACGGCAGACTTCATCGAAGATCGCTTGTGGCGAGGGCTTGTCACCCAACTCGCGCAGCGGGCCATAGCCGCTTACCGGCTGCCACTGCTTGGGCAGGGAGAGCCCCACCGCCGTGATGATATGAGTCGCTTGCCATTTACCCTTGAAATGACTCTCCCGGTAGCCAAAGCCGCACTCAGCAGCAGGGATCGTCTCCAGCCTGGCCTCTGGTATGTTCCAGGCCTCCACGTAGTCGCAATAACGGCAAAACTCGACGCCATAGGCACCGATATTCTGCACCGGCGCCGCCCCTACGGCCCCCGGGATCAGCGCCATGTTCTCCAGGCCTGGCATCCCCTGAGCCAGGCTCCAGGTAACCAGCTCGTGCCAGTTCTCCCCTGCCGCCACACGCAGATGCCAGTGCGTTGCATCTTCACGCACCGCTATGCCCCGCAAGCGATTAAGCAAGATCAGACCCTCGAAGTCGCAGGTGAAGAGCACATTGCTTCCCCCTCCTAACACCAAACGTGGCAGCGCCGCCCAACGCGGCTCAGCAAGCAAGGCCTGCAACTCAGGCAGTGATGTGAACGGAAAGCCCCATGCGGCGTGCGCACACATGCCGAAGGTGTTGCAGTCAGAGAGATCGTAGTGGGCAATTGGGGTCATAGGGGCTCCTCAGCTAGAAGGGGCAAAGTGTACCCTATTCTCCCTGCTGGCCCAACGCCATGCCGGCATCAGCTTAGGGTGTTCGACCCTTTGCGACTCGCCCCTTTACCATTCGACCCTTGCCTCGCTTGCCTGCCTCAGTGGCGGGGCGTTCGCCTTGGCCACCCCGACGCGCGGCTTTCGCCTTGGGATGTCGCCCAGACACCCGTTTCGGCGAGGTAGCCGGCAGTGCCGAGAGCAGGCCACCAAGCCTGGATTGGCTCTCTTTGGCCTCGACTATCAACTGCTCCAGCTCCTGCTGCAGTGGTTGCATGAAGCCCTGGTAGGGCAGCTCGCGCTGCTCTATGCGATTCAAGGCCAGCTCCCAGCGGGCCGTCATGTCGGGTAAAGAGGCTCTCATAGGCAGCGCCTGGATCAGGGCCTCTCCGGTCGTTGTCGCGCGGATACTCTTGCCTTGGCGGCTCAAAAAGTTTCGCTTGAATAGCAGCTCTATGATACCCGCCCGCGTCGCCTCTGTGCCCAGGCCATCGGTATCACGCAGAATACGCCTTAGCTCACCATCCTCTACATAGCGGGCAATCCCCGTCATGGCCGCCAGTAACGTCGCATCCGTAAAGGGCTTGGGAGGCTGAGTCTGCTTTTCCAGTAGCTCACCACGGGAGCACTGCAGTGCCTGCCCCTTCACCAGTGGCGGCAGCTGGCCACCGGGGTCGTCCTCCCCCTCCTGTGCCTGACGCGACGGTAATAAGCCTCGCCACCCCGGCTCCAGCACCTCGCGCCCCTTGGCCAGAAAGCGTCCTCCTGCAATCTCTATCTCGGCCCGGGTATCCCGGCTCTGCAGGGGCGGATAGAACTGCATCAGGTACTGCCGGGCGATCAGGGTATAGAGCGCCAGCTCTTCCCGGCTCAAACTCTCCGCCTTACTCTGACGCTCGGTTGGTATGATGGCATGATGCGCCGTGACCTTGGCATCATTCCAGGCTTGGGAGCGCAGATTCATATCGCCGCCAGCCACAGCCTCGGCCAATGCAGGCTGCACCTTGGCGATGGCCTGGGTGACGGCTCTGGCTCGCCCCAGATGCTCCAGGGGCAGGTGCCGGGAATCCGATCTGGGGTAGGTGATGAGCTTGTGTCGTTCATAGAGAGATTGGCAGAGCTCCAGCACGCGCTGCGGCGTCAAATTCAGCTGACGGGAGGCATCAATCTGCAAAGCGGAGAGGTTGTAGGGCAAGGGGGGCGCCTGGCGGTTCAGCTTGCTCTCACACCCCAAGACCTTAGCGGCTTGCCCCGTGATGCGCGCGACCACTCTCTGTGCCAGGGGACGAGAGAGCACCCGCCCCTCCTCATCTTGCCACGGCTGACAGGCCTCGGAGGGCTGCCACAATGCCGTAAAGACGCAACCATCCTGGGTCATCAGGTGCGCCCGTACCTCATAGAAAGGTTTGGAGACAAAATTGGCTATCTCGGCATCCCGCCGTACCACCAAGCCGAGAACGGGCGTTTGCACCCGACCAACCGAGAGCAGGGCCTGGCTACCACTGCCACGAGCCAGCAGGGTATAGGCTCGGGTCATGTTGATGCCGTAGAGCCAATCGGCACGCGAGCGGGCCAGGGCCGAGGTACTCAACGAGAGAAATTCACGATTACTGCGTAAGGCATCCAGCGCTCGGCGCACGGCGGGCGGGTTGAGATCACTGATGAGACAGCGCTGCATGGCATCGCGCTTGGCTTTGGCCACGTTAAGGTAGGCGATCACCTCATCTACCAGCAGTTGTCCCTCCCGGTCTGGGTCGCCGGCATGGACTATTTCGTCGGCTTGCCCGAGCCAGCGTTTGAGCACCGCCAGCTGGGCCCGGCTGGCCGCGCGAGGATTAAGCTGCCACTGCTCGGGAATGATGGGTAGGGTCGGCCACTGCCAGGATTTGAAGCGGGAATCGTACTGCTCAGGCTCGGCCTGCTCTAACAGGTGGCCAATGCACCAGCTGACCACATCACCATTGCCAACACGAATAAAACCCTCCCCCTTTTCCTGTGGATGAGGCAGGGCTGCGGCTATGGCTCGCCCCAAGCTGGGCTTTTCGGCGATATAGAGACGCATGAGCTGGCTCGACGCAGTTGCATGTATATAAAAACAGTATTACCCATCACAGGCCATTTGCCAAGCCAGCTGTCCCCTCTTATCTGTGATAATCCCCTTCGATAAGAAAATCATCCAGCATCTCGACCAGCTCGCCCCACTGCTCAACCGGCACGGGGGCATCGGGATCATCCTCCTCCCCCTGCTGCTGCCAGTAGTAGTGACGCAGGGCTCGGGCAAACTCCTTATGCCCCTCTGCCAGCTCGGACAAGGGACCAAACCAGAGTATGCTCCTGAGCTCCACTGAGAGCTCATTGAGCTCCTCTACCAGCTGCTCATCATCACTGCAGTTATCAACCAGGTCAGTGAAACGCTCCCGTGCGGCTTCGCTCTGCTCCTCATCCAGTTCCCCTGTGTCAGCCAACAGATCGACATAGTCACCCAGCAGGTAATCAAGCACTTCGTCCCTATCGTGGAACCAGAGCCACTGATTGCCTTTGCTGCCCAACACAGAACCGCCAAATGAATCGTCAGCATGGCCTAACGCCCACAGGTCTTCCATTTGCCCACTCCTTCTCACCTAACGCACAGAGGAAAGGCCCGGGGAATGACCCGAGCCTGAAAGAAAACGTCAGCGAGGATAGACAATCGACGGCAAAAAAACGAGATAAAAGAAGCGATTGAGCTAGGAGAGAGCCTGGGCCAGATTGCTGACTAAAAACAACAACAGATAAGCCAAAAATGGCGGTAAAAACAGATAACCCAACATGATACACCTCAATGTTCCTCTACATTACTCCTTAACTATCCATGCAGGCAGTCGTAAATGCCAGTCAGGTTGCAGGGAAAAAAATCAGGCTGTGAGCCAGGCGACGCTTTATCTGCGCGAGAGCGGCAAACAACCGATCGGGATCACCTGCTGACTGGCTGCGCCAAATGGGAGATGACTCACCGCTGCGATAGGGTTGCGCCAGGCGGGCCCCCGCTGCCAAGGATGGAGTAATGGAACCCCCAGAGGGGCACTTGCGTATCAGCAGGTACTGCCCTGGCGATGTCACACGATCAGGATCGACTCGTTAGGGCACGACCTGACGCGAAATGGGATTATGCAAAGAGATGAGGGTCTCGGTAGATTGGATCTCCTCTATGGCCTGGATCCTGTCAGTCAGCAGCGTATGGAGTTCATCTATGGAGCGAGTCATCACCTTGATGAAGATGTTGTAATGGCCTGTGGTGTAGTAAGCCTCGACCACCTCATCCAATAGCGTCAGACGAGAGAGAGCCGCACTGTAATCTCGGGCACTCTTGAGGTTGATGCCGATGAAGCAGCAGACGTCGTAACCCAACTGCCGGGCACTGACCGTAGCCTGAGTCCCGGTAATGATGCCGGCCTGCCGCAGTTTTTCTACCCGCACATGAATTGTCGCCGGGCTCACGGCCAACCGTTTTGCCAATTCGGCATAGGCCATGCGCGCATCCTGCTGTAACGCCGATAATATGCTACGGTCCAGATTATCGATTCGATGATTATCAGTCATTTTTTGCACCGATTTTTAAATGAAAACTCATTATTTTCCAATTTAGCCAAACAAAAAATATCAATATGGCTTTTTATTGTGTGGATTATTGATTAAAAACGGCAAAATGGCGATCATTCTCATTGTTAGGTCGTTTCAGCATTTTGTTCCGGGGTCACGCCCGCTGAACCTCTTCTCTGGCTACAGGAGCCAGTCGGTAGAAGAGAGACTGGATCACCAGGAGTCGTCGGCTCTACCCACGTTAGATGACTCTTCATTCCTCATTTTATTGGCCGGTCTTCCGGCCTTTTTCTTTTTCAACAGCACAGGGCTGCAGCAGATATAAAAAAGCCCCGCACTTGGCAGGGCTCTTGGCACAGGGAAAGGCTATTCGCCGTGGATCCGTTCGATCTGACCACCCAGACCCCGCAGCTTGCCTTCAATGTCTTCATAGCCACGATCGATATGGTAAATACGATCCACTATGGTGGTGCCGTGGGCGACAAAGCCCGCCAACACCAGACTGGCGGAGGCCCGCAGGTCAGTCGCCATCACTTGGGCACCACTCAAGTGCTCGGTGTCGCGACAGATGGCTGTGTTGCCCTGCAACTCCACATCTGCCCCCATCCGCACCAGTTCTGGAACGTGCATGAAGCGGTTCTCGAATATGGTTTCGGTGACCATGCCCGTGCCCTTGGCAACCGCATTCAGCACAGTGAACTGAGCCTGCATGTCGGTTGGAAAGGCCGGATAGGGAGCGGTAGTGATGTTGACCGGCTTCAGGGTACGGCCACGCATGTCCAGCTTGATCCAGTTGCTTCCCTTCTCGATCAGGGCACCGGCATCTTCCAGCTTGACCAGTACCGCTTCCAGCAGAGAGGGATCCGTATCATGACAGGTGATGCAACCACCTGAGATAGCCGCACCAACCAGGAAAGTCCCGGTTTCGATACGATCCGGCTGCACCCGGTACTCACCACCATGGAGTTTTTCAACCCCGTCAATGATGAGGGTATCCGTGCCTATCCCCTGGATCTTGGCACCCAGAGCGTTGAGGAAGTTGGCCAGATCGACCACCTCAGGCTCTCGAGCCGCGTTTTCGATCACGGTACGACCATCAGCCAGCACAGCCGCCATCATCAGGTTCTCGGTACCCGTGACCGAGACCATATCCATCAGGATATGAGCCCCCTTGAGACGACCATCGACCCGGGCCTTGATGTAGCCCTCTTCCACCACTATCTTGGCGCCCATCTGCTCCAGACCATGGATATGCAGATTGACTGGACGCGCCCCTATGGCACACCCGCCAGGCAGTGACACATCGGCCATGCCAAAGCGCGCCGTCAACGGACCCAGCGCCAAGATGGAGGCACGCATTGTCTTCACCAACTCATAGGGGGCTATGTGGTGGTTGACCGCACCGGCCAGCACTGTGACGCTACCATTTCGCTTGACGGTAGCACCGAGGATTTCCAGCAGCTTGAGCGTGGTCGCCACATCTTTGAGACGGGGGACATTCGAGAGGTGGATCTCTTCGTCACACAACAGGCTAGCAAACAGGATTGGCAGCGCCGCATTCTTGGCGCCAGAAATGGTCACATCACCCTGTAGGGTGCAACCACCGGTAATTTTGAATTTGTCCATGAAACCCGTTCCCTCAAGAGGGCAAGATAAATTTCTTTTCGCGCTTCCACTCCTCAGGGGTGAAAGCCTTGATGCTCAATGCATGGATGGCATTGGAGGCAATGTGCTCCATCAGGGGGGCATAGACGGTTTGCTGTTTCTTGACCCGGCTCATGCCGTCAAACAACGCACCGACTGCAATCACCTGGAAGTGACTGCCATCATCGCCCTTGGCGTAGATCTCATCCAGCGGCAAGGCGGCCCGCAGGATACTCTCAATCTCACTTGGTTGCATCTATTCTCATCTCGGAAATTGAAGTGGCTTCGAGTTCAAACAGCTCATCGACACCATAGAGGGCAAGCAGCCGGTGTAACTGCCGAGGCCCACCCTGGAGACGCAAGCGCCCGCCTCGGGCCAGTTGAGCCTTAGCCCACTTGACTAAAAAGGCCAAACCGGCTGAATCCACAGAGGTAACCTCATGGAGCATAAGTTCAGACTCTGCAAACAGGGTCTCGCGCTCTGCCCACCAACGGCTCACCCGTTGCGTGTCGATGGCGCCATCAAGATTCATGACTTATTGGCTCCGGTGAGGGGCTTCTTGTTGTGCTCTTCCAGCATCTGACTGACCGCATCAATCCCCTTGTCACGGATCATGCCACCCAGTTCGGACTGCTTTGAGGCAAGCAAACTAACATTCTCAGCCACCATATCAAAGGCTTTCCACTGGCCAGTCTTACCATTTTGCCGCAGCTTGAAGACTACGCTGATATCCGGCTTGCCCGGCGACGTAACGGCCACATTCACAGAAACAATGGTGTCACCGTTGAGCGGCTTGGCAGGTTCAACCTTGATGGTCTGGTTGTCATACTTGGCCAGGGCATCGGCATAGGTAGCTATGATGTAGTCGGTGAAAGCGGCCGTGAAACGGTCGCGTTGCTCTGGCGTTGTATCCTTGATGTTGCTACCAATAACCTTGAAGGAGGCGAACTTGTTATCCACATAAGGCATCAACTCTTCACGAATGATTTGCCGCAGGTAATCCGGCTCGGCACGGATGCGAGCCTGATCCTTGTTCAGCCGACTAAAGGTCTTGTTGGCCGCCTCAGTCACCAGGGCATAAGGGTCGGCAGGATAAGCCCAGGCTTGGGTTCCGCAAACCAGAGCGAACACCAGGGTGCAGAGTGATAAAAGCTTCTTCAGCATGGAGTGCTACCTCATTTACTACTTTGGCTGTAGAGGAACTTACCGATCAGATCCTCCAGTACGAGTGCGGACTTGGTATCCTCAATCCGATCGCCGGATTTCAAAATAGTAGTCCCCATCTCTTCATCCATAAATCCTGGCGTCAACCCGACATACTGCTCCCCCAACAGGCCAGATGTCAGTATGGATGCCGTTGTGGTACTGGCCAACTGGTCATAGCGCTTCTGTATCTGCAGCTCGACCACGGGCGCAAAACTCTTGGTATCTATGCTGATCTCGGCAACTCGCCCCACCACCACGCCACCAATCTTCACCGGTGAACGCACTTTCAGGCCGCCGATATTATCGAAACGGGCATAGAGGGCGTAGCTATCACTTGCCGCATCAAAGGTAAAACCCGCAACCTTGAAGGCCAACAATATGCCCGCCAAGATACCTGCCAACATGAAACAACCGACGGTAAACTCTACTTTGCTGAATTTCATTCTCTTCATCCAAACATGACGGCAGTCAAAACAAAATCGAGCCCCAGCACAGCCAGGGAGGAGTGAACTACGGTACGGGTTGTCGCCTGAGAGATACCCGCCGCCGTGGGCTTGGCATCATAACCATTGAACAGCGAAATCCAGGTCACCACTAACGCAAACACCAGACTCTTGATAAAGCCCTGGGCTACATCCTCATGAAAATCCACGGCAGCCTGCATACCAGACCAGAATGAGCCCTCATCGGCCCCCAACCAGTCCACGCCTACCAGCTTGCCACCATATATACCAACCAGACTAAACATCAGAGCCAACAGGGGCAGACTGATGAGACCGGCCCAGAATCGGGGAGAGACGATGCGGCGCAATGGATCGATCGCCATCATCTCCAGACTGGAGAGCTGCTCAGTGGCCTTCATCAAGCCAATCTCGGCCGTCAGCGCCGAACCCGCCCGCCCGGCAAATAGCAGCGCGGCCACGACAGGCCCCAGCTCCCGCAACAGGGAGAGCGAGACCAGCGGTCCCAGGCTACTTTCCGCCCCATACTCCACCAGCACATTGTATCCCTGCAACCCCAGCACCATGCCGATGAAGAGGCCCGATACCAGTATGATAAGAACTGATTGAACCCCCACCACGTAGAGCTGCTGTACCAGCAAGGGAAAATGTTTACGCAGCTCGGGGCGCCCGACCAAAGCGTGATAGAGCATGATGGTAGCACGCCCTACCGCCAGCAGGCCCTTGATACCACGGCGCCCCAATTGAGATATACGTTCCACCAGCATCTAGAGATCCTGCAGATAATCGTTAGCCGGGTAATGAAAAGGCACAGGGCCATCCGGCAAACCCTGAACAAATTGTGCCACCTCCGGATTGGCCTCGTCACGCAGCTGGGCTGGCGTGCCATGAGCCACCACCTTACGGTTGGCAATCAGATAGACATAATCGGCAATGCTCAGCACCTCCGACACATCGTGCGATACGATGACAGAGGTGATCCCCAGCGTCTTGTTGAGCTGGCTGATAAGCTTGACCAAGACAGCCATGGTGATGGGATCCTGCCCGGCAAAGGGCTCATCATACATGATGAGTTCAGGATCCAGAGCGATCGCCCGTGCCAGCGCAGCACGCCGCGCCATCCCACCTGACAGTTCGGAAGGCATCAGATAAGCCGCACCGCGCAAGCCTACGCACTCCAGCTTCATCAGCACCAGAGTCCGGATCAGCTCCTCCGGCAAGGCGGTGTGCTCGCGCAACGGAAAAGCCACATTGTCGAAAACGTTAAGCCCCGTGAACAAGGCTCCACTCTGGAATAACATACTCATGCGCTTACGCAAGGTATAGAGCTCGCCTCGTGAGAGCTCGGGAACATTCTGGCCATCAAACAAAACCTGACCCTGATCGGGGCGGATCTGGCCACCGATAAGACGCAGCAAGGTGGTTTTACCTATGCCGCTGGGTCCCATGAATGCAGTGATCTTGCCACGAGGTATGGTCAGGCTGATATTGTCATACAGTAGCCTCTCGCCGTGGCTAAAGCTCAGGTCCGAGATCTGGATTAAATCATCACTCAAATGGAACCTCATTATCCGGTCGTTTATCGCGCATAGTATAGAGACGGAGATCAATCTAGCAACCTAATCCCGGTCTTAAGCGCGCATGGTTGTGTTTTGGTTTAGTTCGCGCCCCCGATTCGCATCTCACGCCCGACTCTCATATAATCGCCGGGTAACGGTTGCGGAGTCCGCTTTAATGTCAGCACAGTTTGATTACTGCCAGAGCGCCTTCAGGGTTCTGGATATCGAGATTGCGGCCCTGCAGGGGCTGCGTGAATTCATCAATGACGACTTTGTCCACGCCTGTCAGAGTCTACTCGCCTGCCAAGGCAAAGTCGTGGTCATGGGCATGGGAAAATCCGGCCACATAGCCCGCAAGATAGCAGCAACACTGGCGAGCACGGGAACCCCCGCATTTTTCGTTCATCCGGGCGAAGCCAGTCACGGCGACCTGGGGATGTTGAGTCCACAAGATGTGGTGATCGCCATCTCCAATTCTGGCGAGAGCAACGAAATCCTGGCCCTGTTGCCAGTGATAAAGCGCTGGGGCAACCCACTCATCTGCATGACGGGTAATCCTCACTCTACCATGGCCCGGGAGTCTAGCGTACATCTCTGTATCCAGACGCCTCAGGAGGCGTGCCCGCTAGGACTGGCGCCTACCTCCAGCACCACGGCTACCCTGGTGATGGGAGATGCGCTAGCTGTCGCCCTGCTCGAAGCCAAGGGATTCACCGCCGATGACTTTGCACTTTCGCATCCAGGCGGAGCCCTGGGACGCAAGCTGCTGCTACGCAACAGCGATCTGATGCATAGCGGAGAGCTACTTCCCGCCGTGACCCGAGAGGCCACCATCAGCCAAGCTCTGCTGGAGATGAGCCGCAAAGGGCTGGGGATGACAACCGTGCTGGACAGTGATGGCACCTTGGTCGGCATCTTCACAGATGGCGATCTGCGACGCATCCTGGATCAGCAGTTGGACATTCACCACACCCCCATCTCTCGCGTGATCCATCCAGGGTGCATTACCGTGCCCCCCGAGATGCTGGCGGCTGAAGCGGTGCAATTGATGCAGGCCCGCAAGATCAATGGTCTGGTGGTCGTCGACAGCGACAACCGACCTGTGGGCGCCTTCAACATGCACGATGTACTCAAGGCAGGAGTAGTCTAACCATGATCGAAACCCTATATGGCCCCGTCTCCAGCGAACTCTATGCAGCCGCCAGTGAAATTCGTCTTCTGGTCTGCGATGTGGATGGCGTACTCTCCGATGGACGCATCTACTTGGGCAACAGTGGTGAAGAGCTCAAGACCTTCCACACCAAGGATGGCTTCGGCCTCAAGGCCATACGGGAGATCGGCATAGAGGTAGCCGTCATCACGGGGCGTTCTTCGCGCATAGTGGCTGACCGCATGTTGAGTCTCGGCATAGAGCATGTCTATCAGGGGCAAGGAGACAAGCTACCGGCATTTGAAGATCTGCTCGATAAACTGGGGCTCACCGCAGCCCAAGCAGCCTACATAGGGGATGATGTGATCGACATCCCCGTGATCCGCCACTGCGCTCTGGGCGTCGCGGTTGCCGATGCTCATCCGCTGGTACGCCGCGCCGCACGGCTTGTCACCACTCTCAAGGGGGGCGAGGGTGCCGTCCGAGAGGTGTGTGATCTGCTGCTGCAAGCCCAGGGCAAACTGGAATCCGCCATCGGAGCCTCGGTATGAGCCGGCAAAACATGGGCATGCTGCTGCTCTTTATCTGCTCTTTGGTGCTTTGGCGCTGGTTTGATCAAGCCGAGGAGCAGCAGGTGGATCATGCCCGAGCCATATTCCAGCCCAATTTTACCGCCCATCAACTGGTCACCATGCACTATGATGGAAAAGGGCAGCTCAAAGAACGCCTGGAATCCCGCTATGCCGAACACTACGACCAACTGGAGATGACCGAACTGGAACAGCCCATCATCACGGTCAACGATGAGCAGGGGCGTCCAAACTGGCGCATCACAGGAGAAAAAGGGGTTGTCAATCAGGGGGATAATGCCATTCTACGCGAACAGGTAAAGATAGATAACCTGCAAGCGGGTAGCGTGGTTGAGCGCATCCGCACCGAATATCTGGAGATGGACCTGACCAACCAGCAGGTGCGCACCAATCTCAAGGTGGAGATGGATGGCCCAGAATTTCATAATCAGGGTGTTGGTTTTAAAGGCCAACTGAAACAGAAAACGTATCAATTATTGAGTAACAGCCATGCCATCTATTACAACCCACCCCGTTAAGCTGCTCTGCTGCCTGCTACTGTGTGCCGGCATAGCGGAGGCGAAGCAATCGGACTACAAGGAACAGATTTTTATCGATGCCAGCAGTCAGCAGGCCGAGCTGGCCATCAACAAGGTCACCTATTTCGGCCCCGTGACCATCACTCAGGGGACAACCAAGATCACCGCCACCGACAAGGTAGAGATCATCCGCCATGACAAGCCGGGAAGCGAAGAGATGATCGCCTACGGCAAGCCCGCTACCTTTTTCCAAATTCTGGATAATGGTAAACCGGTCAATGGCAAAGCCAACAAGCTGAACTACAAGCTCAAAGAAAAACTGGTTGTGCTAACCGATAATGCCGAATTGAAACAATATGATAGCCAGGTAAATGGCGATCTCATCCGTTACGACATCGAAAAACAGCAAATGACTGCCGACAGCACCAAGAAGGGCTCCCGCGTCAGGAGTGTCTTCATGCCTGAGCAGTTGCAGGAGAAAACCGCAATCAGCAAGGATGGTAAGTAAATGAGCCTGCTCCAAGCCCTGCACCTGCAAAAGAGTTACAAGAGCCGTAAAGTCGTCAGCGATGTCAGCCTGCAGGTGGAAACGGGTCAAGTTGTCGGCCTTCTGGGGCCGAACGGTGCCGGCAAGACCACCTCGTTTTACATGATAGTCGGTCTGGTTCCACAAGATGGCGGCAGCGTCACCATAGACGATATGGACATTACTGTGCAGCCCATGCACGAACGTGCCCGTAACGGCATCGGCTATTTACCACAAGAAGCCTCCATATTCAGACGGCTGACGGTCGAAGAGAACCTGATGGGCGTACTTGAGGTTCGTCAAAATCTGACCAAAGAAGAGCGACTGGACAAGATGGAGTCCCTGCTCGAAGAATTTCATATCACCCACATCCGCAAGAACCTTGGCATGAGTCTCTCCGGCGGCGAAAGGCGACGAGTGGAAATCGCCAGAGCACTGGCTGCCGAACCCAGATTTATTCTGCTAGATGAGCCATTTGCCGGTGTAGATCCTATTTCAGTCATCGATATTAAACGCATCATTGAGCATTTACGGGATCGTGGGCTTGGGGTATTAATTACCGACCATAATGTACGGGAAACCTTGGATGTCTGTGAGAAAGCCTATATCGTCAGTCATGGTCAGCTGATTGCCGAAGGCACTCCCACCGAAGTTTTGCACAACGAACAGGTGAAGCAGGTTTACCTGGGCGAAGGATTCACCCTCTAGCAATTGATGCTGAGACTGATTATTCACAAGTACAGCATAAGGACAAACCAACGTCGATGAAACCGACTCTACAGTTGCGACTGGGCCAATCGCTGGCCATGACGCCACAACTTCAGCAGGCCATCCGCTTGTTGCAACTCTCAACCTTGGAGCTACAGCAGGAGATCCAGCAGGCGCTGGATGCCAATCCCCTGCTTGAGCAGGAGGAGAGCGACAATCTGGAGGCGCCTCAGGTGTCGGAAGAGCATGACGCAGAGCATGACCACGAACACGATGACAGCCAGATGGATACCGGTGAGGCACTTAACCAGGACAACATGCCTGATGAATTGCCCATGGATACCACCTGGGACGAGGTCTATACCGCAGGCTCCAATCAGCCTAGCGGCCTTCCCTCCGGCGATGATGAGGCCATCTACCAAGGCGAGACTACCGAAACCCTGCAGGACTATCTGCTCTGGCAGATGCATTTGACACCATTTAGCGAACTGGATCAAGCGATTGCCCTCTCCATCATAGATGGCATAGATGAGTCCGGTTATCTCACAACTTCACTGGATGACATTTTGCAGGCTGTCCAGGCCGATGACAGAGAAGTAGAGCTAGATGAGGTTGAGGCTGTACTCAAGCGCATTCAACACTTCGACCCCATAGGGGTAGCCGCCCGCAGCGTCCAGGAGTGCCTGCTCATACAGCTGGATCAATACGCTGCAACCACTCCCTGGTTAGCCGAGGCCAAGCTCATGTTGCAGGAACACATGGATCTGCTTGGCAGCCGCGACTATCGCAATTTGGCGCGTAAGATGCAGCTCAAGGAGGGAGATCTGAAAGATGCCCTCGATCTCATCCTAAACCTGGACCCTCGCCCCGGTAACAGCGTCATCCAAAGCGAATCCCAGTATGTGATTCCCGATGTGGCCGTCAGCAAGAAGCTGGGTAAATGGGTAGTCGAACTCAACCCGGATGCCATGCCCAAAATCCGTATCAACGAGACTTACGCGGCCATGGCTCGCCATGCCCGTAACAGCAGTGATACCCAGTTTATTCGTTCACACCTGCAAGAGGCCAAGTGGTTCATCAAGAGCCTGGAGAGTCGCAACGAGACGCTGCTCAAGGTGGCTAACTGCATAGTACAACAGCAACAGGACTTCTTCGAATATGGCGAAGAGGCGATGAAACCCATGGTGCTGAACGATGTTGCTGAAGCCGTAGAGATGCATGAGTCCACCATATCTCGGGTAACAACCCAAAAATTCATGCATACTCCTAGAGGGATATTTGAACTTAAGTACTTTTTCTCCAGCCACGTTAATACTGATAATGGAGGTGAGTGCTCGTCCACTGCGATCCGCGCCTTAATCAAGAAGCTGGTCGCAGCAGAAAACCCGGCAAAACCATTAAGCGATAGCAAGATCGCGGATTTGCTTACAGAACAAGGTATTATGGTAGCCAGACGGACCATTGCGAAATATCGTGAGTCTCTCTCTATCCCCCCGTCCAGTCAGCGCAAACGCCTGCTGTAGACCAACAAAAAGGAAGACGTTATGCAAATTAACCTGTCAGGTCATCACATTGAAATCACCGACCCGCTGCGTGACTTCGTAAATAGCAAATTTGCCAAACTGGAGCGTCACTTCGAACAGATCAACAATGTTCAAGTCATTCTGACAGTTGAGAAGCTCAATCAAATCGCCGAAGCCAAGCTCAATGTCAATGGTGGTGAGATCTTCGCCAACTCTCAGCATGAAGATATGTACGCTGCCATTGATACCCTGATCGATAAGCTGGATCGTCAAATCATCAAACACAAAGAAAAACTGACTAGCAAATAAGCATGTTGATTCAGGACTTTCTCAGCAGGGACTGCACCCGGGGTGCAGTCCCTTGCTCTAGTAAGAAACGGGCGATCGAGCTGATCAGTGAGCTGGCCGCACAGCGGCTGGGTCTGGATGAGCAGGATCTTTTCGAACGCCTGCTAGCCCGCGAGAAGATGGGCAGCACAGGTATTGGCGGCGCCATCGCCATTCCCCATGGTCGCATACCGGATGGTCATCCGCTGACTGCCGTATTCCTCACGCTGGAACAACCCATAGCGTTTGATGCCATAGACAATCAACCCGTCGATATTCTCTTCGCCCTGCTCGTGCCCGAGAGTGAATGCAAGATCCACCTCAAGACGCTCTCGCTCATCGCCAGCAAGCTGAATGATAAAACCTTCTGTCGTCAACTCCGGCAAGCTGCCGATGACGAAGCCCTCTACCAACTGATGATAACCCCTTGAGCGTCTTATGAAACTCATCGTTGTCAGCGGCCGTTCTGGCTCGGGTAAAACCATAGCCCTGCGAGTCCTGGAAGATCTCGGTTACTACTGTGTCGATAACCTTCCTGTCAGCCTGTTACCCCATCTGGTACGCGAGCTGCGAGATAAATACGACCAGTTGGCCGTCAGCATAGATGTGCGCAATATTCCCGAACAGAGTGACGAGATAGATACGCTCTTGGGACAGATCCGCCAGGCCAGCGATATCGAGTTCTCCAGCATCTTCACCGATGCGGATAACGCCACCCTGATCAAACGTTACAGCGAGAGTCGCCGTCTGCACCCTCTCTCACGCAAGCAGCTCTCGTTGGATCAGGCCATACTCTATGAAACCAATCTGCTGGCCCCCCTCTCCTCCAGCGCCGACCTGCGCATCGATACCAGCCACCTGAGCATTCATGAGCTGAGTGAGCAGATCTGTGAGCGGGTGCTGGGCAAGAAAGAGAAGGAGTTGGTCCTGGTATTTGAGTCATTCGGTTTCAAGAATGGCACCCCCAAGGATGCCGACTTTGTCTTCGATGCCCGCTTTTTGCCCAACCCGCACTGGATCCCCGAACTCAAGCCTCTCACTGGCCTGGATGAACCCGTCAAACGCTTCTTCATGGCGCAACCCGATGTGCTGCTCTACACCCAGCAAATAGACAACCTGCTCATCACCTGGCTTCCCCATCTGGAGCGCAATAACCGCAGCTACGTTACTGTGGCCATAGGTTGCACCGGTGGTCAGCACAGATCTGTCTTCATCACAGAACAGCTGGCAGCCAGCTTCCGTGGCCTGGGTAAGAATGTGCAGGTGCGTCATCGCACTTTGGAGAATAAACATGCCCCGCGTTGAGAAGACCCTACCCATCATCAATAAGCTGGGGCTGCATGCCCGTGCCGCCATCAAGCTGGTTCAGCTCACCTCCAGCTTTCGCGCCACCATAATGGTAGGCAATGGCGAGAAAGAGGCGAGTGCCGACTCGGTGATGGGCCTGCTGATGCTGGAGGCCGCTCAAGGTCAGACCATCCGCGTGGTCTGTGAAGGCGAAGACGCTGAGCCCGTCATGGAAGCAGTTGAGCAACTGGTCGCCGCCCGCTTTGATGAGGCGGAATAGGGCAAGGTATGAGATCCTGATAAAACAAAGGGCTACCCTCTGGTAGCCCTTTGTATTGGGAGACGCTCAAGGCAATACTCTCGTGGCTAATTAATTCCCCGCCACTTTCATATTTTCCAGCAAGATAGAGCCAGTGCGCAGGCTGGAGCGCTCATCCCAGTCACAACCCACCGCGACCATATTGCGGAACATCTCCTTGAGAGAGCCGGCTATGGTGATCTCCTCGACCGGATAGCAGATCTCGCCATTCTCCACCCAGAAGCCTGCGGCGCCACGGGAGTAATCCCCAGTGACAATATTCACCCCCTGCCCCATCAACTCGGTGATCAGCAGACCTGTACCCATCTGCTTGAGCAGCTCGCGCTGACTCTGCCCCTGACCTGACACCAGCCAATTGTGGATACCCCCGGCATGTCCGGTTGAATGCATACCCAATTTGCGTGCCGCATAGGTAGTCAGCAGATAACTCTGTAATACCCCCCCGGCTATGATGGCCATATCCCGGGTTCGAACCCCTTCACCATCAAAAGGTGCACTGGCCAGACCGCGAGGCAAGAGTGCCTGCTCCGCTATGTTCAGCCACTCAGGGAAGAGTGTCTCGCCTAACGAGTTAAGCAGAAAGGAGGATTTTCGATAGAGATTACCGCCACTGATGGCCGAGACCAGATGACCAAACAAGCTGGTCGCCGTATCCGGGTTGAACAGCACGGGCACACTGGTCGTGCCAATTTTGCGCGCACCCAGGCGCGAGACGGTACGACTCACAGCCTCATCGGCGATACGCTCCGGGCTCCAGAGATCATCGATGGCACGACAGGAGGAGTAGCCATAGTCCCGCTGCATCTCGCCATCCTGCTCGCCAATCAAGACACAGCTCAGAGAGTGACGAGAGCTGGCGTATCCCTTCACGAAGCCATGACTATTGCCATAAACCTTGATGCCATGATGGCTGCTGAATCCAGCGCCATCCGAGTGCTTGATGCGCGGGTCCTGGCCCAGGGCATGGGCCTCACAGCGACGAGCCAGATCCAGACCAAACTCCGGGTTCGGCTCTATGGGATGCAGCAAATCCAGATCTGGCGCATCCCAGGCCAGCCAATCCGCATCGGCCAACCCGGCATAGGGATCAGCCGAGGTGTGACGTGAGATCTCGATGGCGGCTTCCACAGCACGCCGCACCGCATCAGCCGAGAGATCTGTGGTCGATGAAGAGCCCTTGCGTCCATCACGATAGATGGCAATCCCCAAGGCGCCATCCTTGTTGAACTCTATGCTCTCGACCTCTCCGCCGCGGGTATTAACCGACAGCCCAGTTTGCTTACTGATGGAGACTTCAGCATTATCGGCCCCCAATTGACGAGCGGTCGCCAGCGCCTCGGCTACGACCGACTCCAAATGCGTCTGTTCATGACGAACTTGCTGCTGCAGATCCATAGTCACTACTTACTACTGTCCATTCAACGTTAGCCAATCAGCCTATCACAGCCCAGCACGCAACGGGAGAAACTGATAAGATAATAGGCATGTGAACTAGACAAGAAACGCCATGAATAATCAATTTGACCAACACCAAGACGATGAGTGGGATGATGACCTGCCCAGTAAGAGCCAGCTCAAGCGTGATTCCGAGGCACTGCAGGATCTGGGGGAAGAGCTGGTAAACCTCAAACCCACAGAGCTGGCGAAAGTCCCTCTGGATGAAGAGCTGGCCGATGCCATCGACCTGGCACATCGCCTGCGAGGCAAGAAAGAGGCTTGGCGCCGCCACCTGCAATTCATCGGCCGCCTGATGCGTAGTCGTGATACTGCCGAGATAGAGCAGGCACTGGATGTGATCCGCAGCCGCCATGTGGCCGGTAATGCGCGCATGCACAAGCTGGAGCTGCTGCGCGAGAAGTTGATCGAGCAGGGGGATGAGGCGATCAACGAGCTGCTGGAGAAACACCATGAGCTGGATCGGCAAAAGCTGCGGCAGCTGGTTCGTCAGGCCAAGAAAGAGCGGTTGGAGAACAAACCGCCAGCCGCCTTCCGTGAGTTGTTCCAATATCTGCGCGGCGAGCTAGAAGAGGTGATCTAACCCTCATTGCACGGCGAAGTGCAAACGACACACAACGAAAAAGGGCGGATTTCCGCCCTTTTTCACTGGGTAGCAGAGGGCTCATACCGGATTAACGGGTACCGCCTACCGTCAGCATATCCAGCTTGAGCGTCGGCTGGCCGACCCCGACGGGCACACTCTGCCCATCCTTGCCACACACCCCTACGCCGGCATCCAGCGCCAGATCGTGCCCGACCATAGAGACCTGCTGCATCGCCTCTGGACCGTTGCCAATCAATGTGGCCCCC
Organism: Aeromonadaceae bacterium; assembly: GCA_051645725.1. Taxonomy (GTDB): domain Bacteria; phylum Pseudomonadota; class Gammaproteobacteria; order Enterobacterales; family Aeromonadaceae; genus Pseudaeromonas. Next base: position 21,424 of record JBOFBS010000338.1, read on the forward strand.
TTGAGCGGAGCCGTGATCTTGCCATCTTCGATGAGGTAGGCCTCAGAGGCGGAGAAGACAAACTTGCCGGAGGTGATATCCACCTGCCCACCACCAAAGTTAGGCGCATAGATGCCACTCTTCACCGAGGCGATGATCTCAGCCGGGTCATATTGACCCGCCAGCATATAGGTGTTGGTCATGCGCGGCATGGGCAGATGCGCGTAGGACTCACGTCTGCCATTGCCCGTCGGAGCCACTCCCATCAGGCGCGCATTCATCTTATCCTGAATATAGCCCTTGAGGATCCCCTTCTCGATCAGCACATTGCACTGGCCAGGCGTTCCCTCGTCATCGATCGTCACAGAGCCGCGGCGACCAGAGAGGGTGCCATCATCCACTATGGTGCAGTGCTCTGAGGCCACCTTCTGGCCTATCTTGCCAGCAAAAGCCGAAGAGCCCTTACGGTTGAAGTCCCCCTCCAGGCCATGCCCTACCGCCTCATGCAGCAGCACACCAGGCCAGCCTGGCCCCAAGACGACCGGCATGGCGCCCGCCGGCGCATCGATGGCCTCCAGATTGACCAGGGCCTGACGAACAGCCTCCCGTACATAGCCCAGGGCCCGCATCTCATCGCCTACCGGGTCGAAGAAGTAGTCATAGCCAAAACGCCCACCGCCCCCTGAACTGCCCCGCTCGCGGCGACCGTTTCGCTCCGCCAGCACGGTACAGTTGAGTCGAACCAAGGGCCGGATGTCGGCGCACAGGGTGCCATCGGTTCCGGCAACCAGCACCTCCTCATAGACGCCAGAGAGGGACGCGATCACCTGATTCACAGCTGGATCCAGGGTTCGGGCGAAGCGATCCATCTGCTCCAGCAGCGCAATCTTCTGCTTCTTATCGATCGAGCCCAAGGGATCAATAGCGGGGTAGAGCGAAGGGGGCTGGTGAGGTTGCCAGATCCGGATCTCGCCACTGCCACCACTATCGGCTATGCCTCGCGCGGCGATCACCGACTGACTCAGGGCCAGCAAGGAGATCTCATCAGAATAGGCAAAACCCGTTTTCTCACCGCTGACGGCGCGGACGCCTACCCCCTGATCTATGTTGTAGCTGCCATCCTTGACTATGCTATCTTCCAGCACCCAGGACTCGTGATAACTACTCTGGAAATAGAGATCGCCAAAGTCGATCCTGTGGCTCATCAGTTGACGCAATAGACGAGCCAACATGGCCTCATCCAGCTCATGGGGTAACAGCAGGCGCTCAGTCACTTGATTTAGCAGCATCACTCTTCTTCTCTCCACCCGTTACGCAATCTGGCATGGCGCAGCACGGGCATATCATGGCGGATCTTATTGAGGTAGCCCGGATCCAGCTCAGCATGGATCAGGCCAATATCATCTTCGAGTTCGGCCAACACCTGACCCCAGGGGTCAATGATCACCGAGTGTCCCCAGGTCTGGCGCCCACCGGCGTGGGTGCCGCACTGGTTGGCCGCAACCACATAACACTGCTCTTCTATGGCTCTGGCGCGTAACAGTGGCAACCAGTGCGCCGCCCCCGTCACTTTAGTGAATGCAGCAGGAACGAGCAGTATCTGGGCGCCTGCGGCCCGTAATTGTCGATAGAGTTCGGGAAAGCGCAGATCATAACAGATGGAAAGACCCAGCCCACCAAAGGGTGAAGCGACCACCTGCCACTGCTCTCCCGGTACAAAACTGGCTGACTCGCGGTAACTGCCATGACCATCTGCCACCTCCACATCAAACAGATGCAGCTTGTGGTAATGGCCCTGTAACACGCCGTTGTCAGCATAGACAAGCTGGGTAGTGTAGACCCGGGACTCTCCCGGGCAGAGGGTGGGTAGTGAACCCGCCACCAGCCAGATGCCATGCTCCCGCGCCCAAGCCGCCAACTGTTGCTGTATGGGGCCATCCCCCAAAGGCTCAGCCAACGCCTGATAATCAGCCGTTGAGCCCAAGCAGGCGAAGTTTTCAGGCAACAGCACCAGGCAGGGACGAGCAACGGGCAAGGATGCCAGCTGTAATGCGATTTGTTGTCGATTACATTGCCAGTCTGCGGCACCATTGAGCTGGATTGCAACTACTATCATGGCTTGAGCGCCTCTTCATAGGCTCGGGGAATGTTTTTCAGTTGCCCCTTCTCCCGCCCAACCTCGATCACCTGAGGATCGCGAATATCGCCCCCGATATGGAAGTTGATGCGAGTGATCACATCGATGACAGGCGCCAGCAGCTTGGAGGCCGCCAAGACATAGATACCCGTCACCGGTGTCACCACAAAGGCCGTTGCCAGAGAGAGGCCGTTCGTAAAGTTGGGAGTGAAGCTCATTTGATAATCAAGTTGACGCGAGGTCAAATCGATCTTTCCGGCCCCGGTAATATTCCCGGCATCCCCATCCAGCTGGAAATCCTGGTTATCTATGACCCCCTGCTTGACCTTGGCGGTAAAGGCAATGCGCTTGAAGTAGAACCCCTTCTCGAAGACATCACTGAAATCCAGGTTAATGCGGCGCAACACACTGTTCAGGGAGAAGAGTGAGAGCAGACGGGTGCCAGGCGTATCCAATTT
>JBOFBS010000339.1:0-30489 GCA_051645725.1 Aeromonadaceae bacterium
TCATGGAGTGAAGCTCAATGCGTTGTATCGTGCTGTTAAAGGTGTTGTTGGTTAGTCTCTTGCTCTCGGGTTGTGTGGCGCCTCTGCTGATGGGGGCCCAGAGCCAATTGATGTGGGCCCTGCTCAAACCTCTGGTGGGTTTTGACCCTAATGAGGTGAACCTGTTCGAGCAACCCTTGATCAAGGATCGGATGCAGCCACTGCTGGGTGAACATTATGGTACCGCGGTACAACTGCTTAAAACCGCTGATGAGATACAGCAGGAGGGGCCGCTCTTCTACGTGCTCTCCAATAATGAGGTGACCGGCCCACTGGCCAACAAGGCTGGTTTTGTCTGGAACTCACAGAGCAACCAGATGGCGGTACTGTTGCAGGAGCAGGGCAAGTCCCAGGTGTTCAGCGAGCCCCTGGCCGCCGCTGCCCAGGGCTCCAACCTATCGGCCGATCAGCTGGGTGCCTGGCCTACGGCCATGCGTACCATGCTGGCTCCCGATGGATTGCAACAGCAGGTAGCGGGCGTTGCGACACAGGCGGTGTCGGGTGCCGTACAGGGGGCAACCTCGGCGGCAACCGGGACGCTTAACCAGCAGGTAAATGGCGCCCTGGGTCAGGGAAGCCAGGCTCTTCTGTCGCCCAGCGCGGCCCTCCCGGCCCAGTAACCCTCAAGCGCTGTAACCCCCAAGATGGGAGATGCGGCCGCAGTGCGGCTAATGCCGGTCAGTTCGGTGGCTTAGGCGAGAGAGCCGCTCTTGCCAACTCGCAGCAACCCCTTCATCCGGGCTCGATGGCGGCGTCCCTGCCGCCATCGGTCGGCCCCCAAGGCTATCTGGTTCGCTAACTGACTCGCTTTAGCTCAGCGCCGCCTCTTTGTTTTTACAGGCCGGGATTTTTTGCGGTTTATCCAGCCTGGCGATGGCAAGCCAGCAGCCGTGGGTGAGCCACCAACCGAGCGCAAAATAGAGTAGGGCCTGACTGACGAGCAGGGTCTTGGAGTCTTGCAGCAGCTGCGGCAGGGTGGCGAGCAGCCCCATCACCAGCAGTGACCCTGCCAGGCTGTAAGCCATGGCCGATAACCGGGCTGGGGGGGCGACAGGCTCACGCGCAATAGAGTTTCTGAGTCCCCAGGCTATTCCGCCTGCCACGGCACCGCCAAAGAGCAGGCTGGGATCGAACAGCCAGAGGGCCCCTATTCCATTTAGCAGGGCCAATCCCCACCAGATTGGCGCCTTGACCAGCCATTGCGCACCTTGCGAGTCGGGTTGGGGCCAGAGTGCCAGCAGCAAGCTACCCAGCAGCAGCCCCCCGGCCACATCACTGACAAAGTGGACGCCATAGTAGACTCTGGCTCCGCCGGTAAGCAGGCTCAGCAGCAGCGCGCCGAGCCACACGCACCAAGGGCGCTTGGGAAGCCAAAGTGGCAGTAATAGGCCCCAGCAGAGCATGGCCAGGGCCGTGTGGCCGCTGGGCATACCAAAGCCGCTGGCCGAGCGCAGGGCGAGTTCGGGATCAAAATGCAGGGGGCGGGGTAGGGCCAAGCCCAACTTTGCCAACTGGATCAGCAGATTGACGACAGCCAGGGCCGCCAGAATGCGGCTGCTGGCACGCCAGCCCAACCAGGGCAGTAACAGAGGCAGGAGCAACAGATAACTGCCTCCCTCACCCAGCAGGTTAGTGAGCGCCCACAGGGGGGCGAGGGCGGCGGTTGCCTGCTGCCAGGCGTGAGACCAGCGCAACTCCTTCACTTGCCAGGCGGAGGCGTGCGCCCAAAAATTGGGAACGGCCAGGTTCGGGCTCTCGGGTAGGCTGTGCAGCAACTCGGCCAGATGGAGATCCTGAAGCTGTTTGGCAAAACGCAGTGGCACCTCAGGATGACGGGGGTCGACCAGGCGCACGCTCATGATCTCGCTCCCCAGATTCGGCGCCTGTAGCATCTCCACCCCCCGGCTGCTCAGTTGCCAACGAATGGGCTCCAGGCTCTGGCAGGCAAAAAAGCGTGCCCGGCCCCTCTGCTCCCCGTAGTCGGTGAGGGGGGCTATGATGCGGCCGTGCAGGCCTGTCTCTTCCCATAGCTCGCGCAGGGCCGCCTGTTCCGGCTTTTCGTCACCATCTATGTATCCCCCCGAGAGGCTGAAGCGCCGGCTTAATCTATCTTGCACCAGCAGCAGTTGCTCTCCGACCCGTATGACACAGGCCGCGCCTATGGGGTCGGCTGGCTGGCTATGGAGGGGGGCGGCGAAGAGGAGGGCGGTTAACCAGCAAAGCAGCGCCCCCAGGCGAAGTGATCGCTTACTGGGTGAGAAAAGGTGTGATATTCGATAAAGGAAAATCAAGGGGCGCACGTTAAGCCCTCTGGCAGTCAAGAGTAGCCTCAGAAGATAGAGTGCCGGGGCGGGGGAAACAAGCCAGATGATGCATGAGTTGGCGGCAGAGGGGGTGAGGGCGCGGCTCTACACACCGTAGCGGGAATGGCCCGCCAGGTCGCTCGCCACAATTTTACCGAAGGTGAGGCGTGGCGCGTGGTAAGTGCTGCAGAGTTGAACCACTATTGGTTTACGCTCCTTAGGATCTTTGTGCGAGCCGGTGCGTAAGCCATTTGCTGCTCGGGAGAGTATCCCTTAATGGCGGGTTGGAGGTGGTATCTTGATATCTGCCGCACTGCTGCGCTGGGCACCTGGCCTGGCCATATTGCAACACTATCGTGCCAGCTGGTTCTGGAGTGATCTGCGGGCTGGCCTCTCGGTGGCTGCCGTGGCTCTCCCTGTCTCCATTGCCTACGCCTCATTAGCCGGCGTCAGTCCCATCGCTGGCCTCTACTCCTGCATTCTTCCTCTGCTGGTTTACGCCCTCTTTGGCACCTCTCGACAATTGATCATAGGTCCTGATGCGGCGACCTGTGCCGTGGTCGCGGCCGTGGTGGCCCCCCTGGCTGGCGGCGATCCGCTCCGACAGTGGCAACTGACGGTGATCATGACGCTGATGACGGGGATCTGGTGCCTGTTGGGTAGCCGCTTGCGTCTGGGTGCGCTGGCCGAGTTTCTCTCTAAACCCATACTGCTGGGGCTGCTCAATGGGGTGGCGCTGACCATAATAGTTGGCCAGATGGCCCGATTATTGGGCTTCCATTACGAGGAGCGGGGGCTGATCGAACGGCTATTGCAGGTGCCGAATTATCTGGCGCAGACCCAGAGTCTGACCCTGGCGGTCAGCCTCTTCACCCTGCTCATTCTGCTGCTGGTCCGGCGTTGGCGTCCACTCTGGTCTGGCCCGCTCTTTGCCATGCTGCTGTGTGGTGGCCTCTCCTATGGGCTCGACTTTCCCCGTTTGGGGATTAGCACACTGGGGCCCCTCTCATCTGGATTGACGGAGCTGAGCTGGTCTGCCGTGGAGCCGCAACTGTTGCGGGAGATGGTGGTGCCCTCCTTCAACCTGGCGCTGGTGAGCTTTGTCAGCATGATGCTGACAGTGAGAACCTTCGCGGTAAAAAATGGGTACGAGGTCGATGCTGATCAGGAGTTTCGTGCCTTGGGGCTGGCCAACATTGCGTCGGGCCTCTCTTTGGGGTTTGCCATCAGTGGCACCATGTCACGCACGGCCATCAATGATGTCAATGGTGGCAAGAGCCAGCTGGTCTCCATTGTCGCGGCCCTGCTCATCGGGTTGGTCACCCTCTTTTTTACCGATGCGCTGCAATACCTGCCGGTCGCCACGCTAGGCATGGTGCTGGTGGTGGCGGCCATGGGGCTGACCGATTTCCCTGGGCTCTGGTCACTCTATCGCAGTGATAGGGCGGCCTTCTGGTTAGGGGTGACGACCTTTGCCAGTGTACTTTTTATCGGTGTCTTGCCCGGGATTGGCTTTGCCGTGCTGCTGGGCCTGTTTCAGTTTCTGCATAGCGTGATGCGCCCGACCGATCAACTGTTGGGGGTTGATGACAAGGGGGTGGTTCACTCCCTGGGGCGTAGCAGCCACATTCATGCCATTCCTGGTGTGTTGGTCTATCGCTTCAATTCGCCCTTGACCTACTTCAATGCCGCCTATTTCAAGCGCCGGGTCTGGCACTCTCTGCTGCAGAGCAACGCACCGGTCAGGGTGTTGATCGTGGATGCGGTGGCCTCGTTCAACCAGCAGGATATCAGTGTGATGACCATGTTGGCCGAACTGCAGCGCGAGTTGCAGCGACAGGGGATCCAGCTCTGGCTGGCCGGGCGGCGAACCTCGCTCACCACCTGGTTGCAACAGGCCGGGGTGCCCGTGGGTGAGGGGGGGATACGGGTCTGCAGCGATCTCTACAGTGCCATCCGTCATCTGGCCGAGCTGGAGCCATCCCAATCTGGCGGCGCAAAAACTGATGGCGCGTCCAGACCTTGATATGCCCATGGCTCAGGCTGAATAACCGATCCTGATGACGCTCATCAACCAGGCGGCTAGCTGACGCACAGGGCTCCCTCCCAGGGGCGCTCCGCCGCGCCATCCCTGGCGCTGAGGGGCAGCGTGGTGCTACCTCGTCCCTTCGATGGGTGATCTACTATTCGGGACAGCTAGTTAGAGGCGTGATTATTCAGCTTGGGCTGGCGGATTGGCCAGGCTCTTTCTAGCCTCAGAGGGGGGCAAGGTTTTCCCCATACCAAGATGAGGAGAGATGTTATGCGCTATGCCCATATAGTGGTCGCCGTGGATCTGCGCCATGATGTGCGTCATCTGCTGCAGCGCGCAGGCAAGTTCGCCCAGCGTATGGGGGCGCGTTTGCATATCATCACGGTACTGCCCTGCGATGAGCCGGGACTCAGTCGCGGGGATGCCCTCCATCTGGCTAACTTGCAGCGGGAGACGTTGGACTACTTGCAGCAGCAGATGCTCTCTTTGCCGGCACAACATGGCGAATGCCGGGTCTGTTTGGGTGCGGTGGCCGATGAGATCATGAAGGCTGTCGTAGCGCTCAAGGCCGATGTGTTGATCCTGGGAGCCAGGCCGCGTCCTGGCTTGCTTACCTGGTTACAGCAGCAGGCAGTGGAACCTCTGCTGACGAGTGTGGGCTGTGATCTGCTGTTACTGGATGAGGATAGCCCCTTCTGGCGAGACCCCTTGTATATGACCCTGTTTATTGATTTGGATGAGGCTGGGCATGCTCTGTTACGCCGAGCCATGGCGCTGGCTCGGCAACAAGGGGCTCAGTTGCTGGTGCGCCATCTCCTTGACTCGGATGACGAGGCGCTCTGCGCCGCAGCCGAGCGGCAAGTGGCGACCTGGTTAGTTGGGCTGCCTCTACCCTCTCCACGCTGGGAGCTGGTATCGGGATCTCTTAGCCATTGGTTGACACAGAGCCTGGCCAGCCATGAGAGTCATCTGCTGATCATTGGCGGGAGTCACCCCCTCAATCGACCACTGACGGAGGAGGCTGCACTCTCCCGGCTGCTGCATGAGCCGGGAGATGTGATGGTCATGCGCTGAGTCTGCCTGAAGTGACTCAGTCTGCCAGTGAGTAGGGCAGGGGGCGCAGGGTGAGCCGGGATTGGGGATCCTCTTTGAGTCGCCACTGGCCATCCGGGGCTGTGTCCAGAGGCAGTACGGCACTTAGCAGTAGCGCCTCACCCTGTTGCCAGCAGTCGAGCACCAGGCCTGAACGCTTCCACTGTTCATCCAGCTTCAGCTCCAGCTGTGCTCCTGGGGCTACCGGGTGTGTCCCCTGGCCTTCGAGGATAAACAGCCCACGGTTGTTGGCCCCGCGATACTTGGCGCGAGCGACTGTCTCTTGCCCCATATAGCACCCTTTGGTGAAGCTGATGCCCCCCAGTGCCTGCAGATTGAGCATCTGTGGAATATATTCACCCTGATGTTCTCCGCTCATATGCGGCAGACCCGCTGCTATCTCCAGGCCCCACCAGTCGGCTTCCGCTTGCTCGGGGAGATCGACCGCTTGTGGCCCACCCAGTAGCAGCCAGCGATCCGCTTCAACTTGCACCGCCGCCCCGCCAGGCAGCAGGCCGCTGGTTGAGAGGCCAAACTGCTTGTTGACCCACTCATCGCTGCCGATGCCGGCTATGCCTATGCAGGGAAGGCTCGCACTGATCTCCTCTATCTCTACCTTGGAGAAGACCCCGTATTTTTTCAGTTCGCTCAGACTCTTGGCGGCTACCGTCTGCTTGGTCAGTAGCAGCAAGGCTTCGTCGAGCACCACCAGGCGGAAATCACACCAGAGCTTGCCCTTGGCATCACAATAGCCTCCCAGGCTGTGAGCCCCGGCGGCGAGGGCCTGTACATCACAAGTCACCTGACTGTGCAGGTACTTGACCCGATCCGGGCCGCTTATGCGGATCACCGCCATCTGGGTTAACGGGTAGCGGCAGGGATGGGCGGGCAAGCAGGGATGATTCTGGCTCATAGGGCTTCCTGGATTGAGGCCTCATCAGGCGAGGCGAGCTGGCATAGGCAATCTGTGATCCTCATGTTAATGAGGGGATTGCCATTTGTCAGCCATAAAGCCAGCTTGTTACCATGTGGCGTGGATTAGTTAAGCCAGGTTGGCGGAGAGTGTGGGTGAACGAGCAGAGTTTGAGCCATAAGGAGTGGGATGCCCTGCGCTGGCAGTGTCGCCGTGGCATGCTGGAGTTGGATGGGATCTTGCTACCCTTTGTGGAGGAGGAGCTGCCGACTCTGCCTCTTGCGCTGCAGCATGATTTTATCCGTCTGCTGCAAGCCTCGGATCTGGAGCTATTTCGCTGGTTGCTGCGAGGTGCTGAGCCAGCCGATCCTGCCCTGCTTCATCTGCTGGAGGTCATTCTTGCCAGTCATCAAGCACGTCTTAGCCGTTGAGCCCTCCTGGCATCATCAGCTGGTATTAGTGGTCGGGCATCTGGCCGTATGCTCGTTACTCTGGTTTTGGCTGCATGGCCCCTACTGGGCTTGGTTTGTGGTCGGGGCGGTATTGAGCCTGGGCTATTCCCTCTATCTGGCTCGGCAACGTCGTTTCATTCTGACCCTTCAAGGCAACGAACTCATCTGGCAGGGTGAGCGTTACAGGCTGGGGCAAGCTTCGCGAGTGGGGTATGGTTTTCTCTGGCTGGAGCTAAAAGGAGCCCGCCTTACCCATCTGTGGCTGTTTGGCGACTGCATGAGTCAGGCAGACTATCGATGCCTGGCGCAACGCATCACTCTGCTGCGCTGAATCTCCCTTTCTGGGCATGGGGGAGCGCCCTGCTCGACAGATAAAAGAGAAGCCTCACGATTATGTCTGGAAATCTGGAATATTAGGGCTGGTACGCTGTGAAACCGCGGTGGCAACGTATACTCGAATCCAGGATAGCGTAGTGAGATGAGCGTATGCGTGGTTGGCGATGGATTTGCCTATTTTTGCCTATGGTCATGGCCGGACCGACTCTGGCCGCCCCGACCCTGTTTACCTACCGGGCAGCAGAGAGTGAGTTGGATACCCGTAACCATTACGATATTGCCTTGTTACGTCTGGCGCTGGAGAAGACTCGGGCCAAGTATGGTGCCTATCAGCTTGAGGCTAGCCCACCGATGAATACGGGACGGGCTCTCCAGGAGCTCAAAAAAGGCACTTATGCGAACTTCATAACCAAGCAGAGCTACAACCCTGAGTTCGAGCAGCAAGGGATGCTGCGGGGAAGCTATGAGCTCGATCTGGGGGTGATAGGTTATCGTGTCTGTTTTACTCGTAACTCTCTGCTGCCTGAGTTGGCGCAGCTGAGTCGGCTAGCCGAGTGGAAATACTATCTCTATGGTCTGGGGGCGGGCTGGCAGGATGTCAATATCCTGAGGCATAACGGTTTTGATGTGATGGAGGTGGCGCTTTATAAGAGTCTCTTTCCCATGTTGGCCAAGGGGCGTTTCGATCTCTTTTGTCGAGGCATCAATGAGGTGATGAGTGAGTGGCCTGAGGCGCGCCAACAGCTTGAGATGGCTCTCGAGCCGAACATGATGTTCTATTATGATTTGCCGCGTTTTTTCTATGCCAATTCGCGGGATGCACAAGGGTTGCAGCGAGTCGAGGAGGGGGTGCGTCTTGCTGCAGCCGATGGTTCATTACTTAGGCTGTGGAAGCGTTATTACCTGCAGAGTGTGCAATATGTTCAGCCACAAGGGCGCAAGCTATTCCTTCTGCATAATCCCATGGTGAGCCAGATAAAGTGGGCCGATAAGCAGTGGGTATATGATCCGATATCAGGAACATTTAACTATCGTAACCAATAAGAGGTGTCCCTAAGAGCGGGAGGGATGACCCCAGAGTAGACAGGGCGCCTTATGGCGCCCTGTTGTTTGGTTCTAGTAGTTTTCAGGGATGATAATAGTCGGGGTGGGATTGGGGAGCTGATCCGGGTAGTCCAGATTGTAGTGCAGCCCCCTCGACTCCTTGCGGCTGATGGCCGAGCGCACGATAAGATCGGCGACCTGCAGCAGGTTGCGCAGCTCCAGCAGGTTGTTGGAGACGCGGAAGTGCGCGTAATACTCCTGGACCTCCTGTTGCAGCAGTTCGATACGGCGCTTGGCTCGGGCCAGGCGCTTGTCGGTCCGCACTATGCCGACATAGTCCCACATGAAGAGGCGCAGTTCGTGCCAGTTGTGCTGGATCACCACCTCCTCGTCCGAGTCTATCACCTTGCTTTCATCCCAGGCGGGGAGCGCAGGTGGCAGGCTGCTCATGGGTAGCCGCGCCAGGATATCCTTGGCGGCCGAGTGGGCAAAGACTATGCACTCGAGCAGGGAGTTGGAGGCCATGCGATTGGCACCATGCAGGCCGGTATAAGAGACCTCGCCTATGGCGTAGAGCCCGGGTACATCGGTTTGGCCATTGTGATCTATCATCACGCCGCCACAGGTGTAGTGAGCCGCAGGCACCACAGGGATGGACTGCTGCGTGATATCTATGCCGATTTTTTGGCAACGCTCGTAGATGGTCGGGAAGTGCTTGATCACGAAATCAGCGGGTTTGTGGCTGATGTCCAGATACATGCAATCCACCCCTAACCGTTTCATCTCATAGTCGATGGCCCGGGCCACTATGTCGCGTGGGGCCAGCTCGCCACGCGGGTCGAAGTCAGCCATGAAGCGGCTACCATCAGGGCGACGCAGGTAGGCTCCCTCACCTCGCAGGGCTTCGGTCAGCAGAAAGTTGCGATCATCCGGGTGAAACAGCGTGGTGGGGTGGAACTGGTTGAACTCCATGTTGGCCACCCGGCAGCCAGCGCGCCAAGCCATAGCGATCCCGTCACCCGAGCTTACATCCGGGTTAGAGGTGTACTGGTAGACCTTGGAGGCGCCTCCGGTAGCCAGAGCCACGAAGCGGGCGCGAACGGTTTCCACCTCTTCGCGGTTGCGGTTCCAGATGTAGGCGCCGAGCACCCTATTGCCGGGAAGGCCAAGCTTGCGGGTGGTGATGAGATCAACGGCGTTGAAGCGCTCCATCAACTGGATATTGGGGTGATCCCGCACCTGATCGACTAGCGTGATCTGTACCGTCTTACCGGTCGAATCTGCTGTGTGGAAGATACGACGGTGGCTGTGTCCCCCTTCACGGGTGAGGTGGTAGGAGGGCTGACCATCCTCACTCTCGGACTCTTCCTGATCGAAGGGAACGCCCTGCTGGATCAACCACTCGATGCAATCTTTGGCATTGCGGGCGGTAAACTCTACCGCATCGCGATCGCATAGACCGGCGCCGGCATTTAGTGTGTCGCTGACGTGGGATTCGATACTGTCCTTTTCATCGAAAACGGCAGCGATGCCTCCTTGGGCATAATAGGTGGCCCCCTCGCTCAAGGGTCCCTTGCTCAATACCATCACCTTGACATGCTCTGCTAAACGCAGCGCCAAGGAGAGGCCGGCGGCACCACTGCCAATGATTAGAACATCACAGCTGTATTCAACGTTCTGTTTCATAAGTATCATTGGCGTGGAAAGTGAAGGGGCTATGTTAGCCCAACTCTGGGTACCGGTGCAGCCTGGATCACGTTTTTTTCCATTAGAGCGAACTTTTATAAAAAACGTGTGTCTGACTATATGCGCTTATTTCGGTCCGGATATCACGAGCAGCAAACAGGGGATTTACGGCGCCGATGAGCGATATGAACATAGATCAGCAATTGGTGGAGCGCGTCCAGCGAGGAGATAAGGCTGCGTTCAATCTGCTGGTAAGCAGGTACCAACACAAGGTGGCCAGTCTGCTGACTCGTTATGTGAGCAATCCTGGCGATATACCTGATGTGGTACAGGAGGCGTTCATCAAGGCGTATCGAGCCTTGCCCGAATTCCGTGGTGAGAGTGCTTTTTACACCTGGCTCTACCGTATTGCTGTCAATACGGCAAAAAATTATCTAACGGCTCAGGGGCGTCGACCTCCGGATATGGATGTCGATAGTGCCGATGCCGAGCAGTACGATGGGGCGGATGCCATGCGAGAGGTGGCTAACCCCGAGAACTTGATGCTTTCTGACGAGATACGTCGGGAGGTGATGCAGACCCTCGAAGGGCTGCCTGAAGATTTACGCACCGCCATCACCCTGCGTGAAATCGAGGGGATGAGTTATGAGGAGATCGCCGTCATCATGGATTGTCCAGTTGGCACTGTGCGTTCCCGGATCTTTCGGGCTCGCGAGGCGATCGACAAGCGGATACAACCCTTACTGCAACGTTGATAGGAGCAGACAGGTCTCTATGGCGAATAATGAACGGATTTCTGCGCTGATGGACAGCGAGGCGGATGAGGCCAGCTGGTTGCAAGCAGCCGTACGGGAAAGCGAAGATCAGGCGACCTGGTCCCGCTACCACATGATAGGGGATGCGTTGCGCAACGAGCTTCCTGCCCAGCTGGATTTTGATCTCACCGCGCGTATCGCTCAGGCGTTGCAAGATGAGCCTACCGTGCTGGCACCCAAGCCGTCATCTCTGTCTCTGGCCACGCTAAGGCCACAGGTGATCTCGTTGCTGCGTACGGCGGGCCAGTTTGCCATTGCCGCCTCGGTGGCTGCGGTAACCATTCTGGGGGTGCAGCACTATCAAGCAGGGTCGAACCCTGAACTGGCACCGAGCCCTGTGCTGAATACCATTCCCTTTGGTGGGGTGGCGGCCCCCGTGAGTGTGAACTATCAGAGCAATCGCCCCAGTCTGGTCCATGCTCCTCAGCCAGCCATGAGCGAGGCACAAATGCAGAGCGAGCGTGAGCGCATCGCGGCTTTCCTGCGCGATCATCAACTGCAGCAACGCTTGCATCAGGCTGAGCAATAACCAAGAGTATCTTCTGTGCGGCAGCTTTCCCTCATTCTCCTGTTAGCTGCCCTCTTCAACTGTTTGCCAGCCATGGCGGAGACTCCCTCCGCTGTGGCTTTGTTACAACAGATGCAGCGGGCCTACCACCACTACAACTTCGAGCTCTCCCTGATCAAGATACGTCAGAGCGAGCTGGAGCCTATGCGCTTCTCCCACGCGATTTCGGATAATCAGGAGCTGGCCCACCTTATCTACCTCAATGGTCGTCCCAGTGAGTACCTCAAACGCAATCGGGAGATCAGTTTTTTTGAGCCAGGCCATGAGCCCTACACGCTAAGTGGGGCCCGTATGCCCGGTTTATGGTGTGCCCTGTTGGAGATGAATCTGGATCGTGTGCTGCAGAGCTATGAGCCTGTGGTCACCGGGCGTAACCGTATTGCCGGATTACCCACTCAGGTGGTGCGTCTGGTGCCCAAGGATGCGAGCAAGTATGGACTGATGCTCTGGTTGGAACAGGAGTCTGGCTTGCTGCTGCGTCTGGATCTGCTTGATCAGGATGGCAATCTGGTGGAGCAGTATATGGGGGTGGATCTTCGCATCCTGGCGGAGCCCAGTCGCTGGTTGCTACAACTGGCCAACTCCAACCTGCCTGCGGCCGTCTCAGTCACCGAGGCATATCAGGCACCGCAAAAGAGCCTGGGGTGGGCGCCTGGCTGGCTGCCGCTAGGTTTTTCGGTGAAATCTACCGACAGACATCAATTGGCCGGCACCGAGCAGTTTGTCGATTATATGCTGCTCAGTGATGGTTTGGTCGATATATCCCTCTACATTGCTGCTCCGGGTAAGGAGATAAGCGAGGGTAACCAACTGGTTCGGCAAGGTGCGACCAGCTTGCTCAGGTTTATTAATGATCATAAGGTTGAGGTAACTGTAGTGGGCGAGGTGCCAGCCGAGACGGCTCAACGCATCGCCAACTCGTTGCATTCTCTGGCTAGAGGAGTCACACCATGATCGAATCTGTTGCTACCGTGGTCGCTGTGGGCGATACCTGGGCTCAGGTTGAGTGCCGCCGCAAAAGCTCTTGTGGTCATTGTCACCAGCAGGAGAGCTGTGGCGTGGGGACTATTGCCAAGGCGATGCCCGGACGTCCGCAACTGCTGGAGGTCGCTCTGACTGTACCTGTGCTGGTAGGCCAACAGGTGCGGATAGGTATTCCGGAGCGTAGTCTGCTCACCAGCGCCCTGATCGTTTACATGGTTCCACTGGTTTGCCTGTTGCTTGGCTGCCTGCTGGGCAAGTGGGTTGCTACCGAGTTGAGTATCGCCGAAGAGGCCCCTGAAATTCTGGGTTCACTGCTGGGTGGTGGTGTCGGTTTTCTGCTGGCGAAGTTTGGTGCGCAGCGTTTGACTGGCGGTTTGTATCGGCCAGTGATGCTTGGCGTGAATATTCCGGTACAGCAAACTGACTAAGCGATAGCCGTATCGCCCCATATCCAGTAAAATCCCGCCTCTATGCGTCAGGTGACGCTTATCTATTGACTGAATATACCGATGAAGCACATTCGTAACTTTTCCATTATTGCACATATTGACCACGGTAAATCGACTCTGTCGGACCGTTTGATCCAAACCTGTGGTGGCCTCTCCAATCGTGAGATGCAAGAGCAGGTTCTCGACTCCATGGAGTTGGAGCGTGAACGCGGCATCACCATCAAGGCACAGAGTGTGACCCTGAACTACCAGGCCAAAGATGGTCAAACCTATCAACTCAACTTCATCGATACCCCAGGTCACGTTGACTTCTCTTATGAGGTCTCTCGCTCTTTGGCGGCGTGTGAAGGCGCGCTGTTGGTAGTGGATGCCGGCCAGGGGGTTGAGGCACAGACTCTGGCAAACTGTTACACAGCCCTGGATATGGATCTGGAGGTTGTGCCGGTCCTGAACAAGATCGACTTGCCTCAGGCCGAGCCGGAGCGGGTAGCAGAAGAGATAGAGGACATTGTCGGCATCGATGCCATGGATGCGGTCCGTTGCTCTGCCAAGACAGGGCTTGGGGTGGATGAGGTGCTCGAGACCATAGTCCACAAGATCCCGGCCCCGGAAGGGGATCCCGATGCCCCCTTGCAGGCGCTGATCATCGACTCCTGGTTTGATGACTACCTGGGGGTCGTCTCTTTGGTGCGCATCAAGAACGGCTCGCTGAAGAAAAATGACAAGATCAAGGTGATGAGCACCGGCCAGGTGTGGGGGGTTGACCGCCTGGGGATCTCCACTCCCAAGCGCAAGGATACCGAGGGTCTGGCTTGCGGCGAAGTGGGCTGGGTGGTGTGTGGCATCAAGGACATCCACGGGGCACCCGTGGGGGATACCCTGACGCTGGCCAAGCACGGTGCCGAGAAGGCGCTGCCCGGTTTCAAGAAGGTGAAGCCTCAGGTTTACGCTGGCCTCTTCCCCATCTCTTCCGATGATTATGAAGCCTTCCGTGATGCGCTCGACAAGCTCTCCTTGAATGATGCTTCTCTCTTCTTCGAACCGGAAAGCTCGAGCGCTCTGGGCTTTGGTTTCCGCTGTGGTTTCCTGGGCATGTTACACATGGAGATCATCCAGGAGCGTCTGGAGCGTGAGTACGATCTGGATCTCATCACCACGGCTCCGACCGTGGTCTATGAGATATTGCAGACCGATGGCACCACAATCCATATCGATAGTCCGGCGGCTTTGCCTGCAATCACCAGTATCGACGAGATCCGCGAGCCGATTGCCGAGTGTCATATCTTAGTTCCGTCTGAATATCTTGGGAACGTGATCACACTCTGCATCGAAAAGCGGGGCGTTCAGACTAATATGGTCTACCACGGTAACCAGGTGGCGCTCACTTATGAGATCCCGATGGCGGAAGTGGTGCTCGATTTCTTCGACCGCTTGAAGTCTACCAGTCGTGGTTATGCCTCTTTGGATTACGGCTTCAAGCGTTTCGATCCCGCTGACATGGTGCGTCTGGATATCATGATCAATGGTGAGCGGGTTGATGCGCTGGCTATCATCACCCACAAGGAGAATGCCCCTTTCCGAGGGCGTCAACTGGTGGAGAAGATGCGTGAGCTCATCCCGCGCCAGATGTTTGATATTGCCATCCAGGCTGCCATAGGTAACCACGTCATAGCGCGCAGTACGGTCAAGGCCATGCGTAAGGATGTGTTGGCCAAGTGTTATGGTGGTGACGTGAGTCGTAAGAAGAAACTGCTGAACAAGCAGAAAGAGGGTAAAAAACGGATGAAGTCTCTGGGGCGTGTCGATGTGCCACAAGAGGCCTTCCTTGCGATTCTTCATGTTGGTAAGGACAGTAATTGATGGCTAACACCTTTTCCCTGCTGTTGATTGGCGCGACCCTGTTGACCGGGTTGGTTTGGTTGTTGGATCGTTTCTGGTTGGTGCGTCAAAGACAGGCGCAAGTGAGCATAGTGGAGTCCTCTGCGGGTAAGCCCCTGGATGCCGCTACGATTGATAAGCTGATGGCTGAACCGGCCTGGATTGAGCAGTGCAAGGGGATCTTCCCCGTGATTGCTGCCGTGCTGGTGCTACGCTCCTTCCTTTTCGAGCCTTTTCAGATACCGTCTGGCTCCATGATGCCTACCCTGCTGGTCGGGGATTTCATCCTGGTGCAGAAGTTTGCCTACGGTGTCAAAGAGCCGCTGACCAACCGGACACTGATTGAGACGGGTCATCCCAAACGTGGGGATGTGGTGGTCTTCAAATATCCTGAAGATCCCAAGGTGGATTACATCAAACGTGTTGTTGGGCTGCCAGGGGATAGGATCATCTACCGTAACAAGGAGCTGTTCGTGCAGCCTGCCTGTTATGACCAGGTTCCTTGCCCCGCCTTGGCAAAAGTAGAGGGCCATCTGCTTGAGAAGGGAAGCTTCCAGCAGGATGGCGTGGCGTTAGAGCGGGATGTGGAGCAACTGGGGGCCGTCTCGCATCAGATACTGAAGAATCCGGAGCGCCCAGAACCGGTTCCCATGTATTTCCGTCAACCGGGTAACTACCCCGATGAGTGGGTGGTACCGGAAGGGCACTACTTTGCCATGGGTGATAATCGCGATAACAGTCTGGATAGCCGTTTCTGGGGCTTCGTGCCCGAGCGCAATCTGGTCGGTAAGGCTGTCGCCATCTGGATCAGCTTCGAGTTTGATCGGACGGCAGACTCGGTGCTGCCAGCCTGGGTCCCGAGTGGTGTGCGTTTTAATCGAGTGGGTGGCATCCAGTGATCGATAAGTTAAAACGACTGGAAGGCAAACTGAGTTACCGTTTCACCGATGATGATCTGTTAAAGCGAGCCATTACCCACCGCAGCGCCGGGGCTCGTCACAATGAGCGGCTGGAGTTCCTCGGGGACTCCATCTTGAGCCTGGTGATTGCCGAGGCGCTGTTCCATCGCTTTCCTGATGTGAGCGAAGGGGATATGAGCCGGATGCGGGCGACCCTGGTACGCGAGAAGACCTTGGCCGAACTGGCGCGGGAGTTTGAGCTGGGTGAGTATCTGATCCTGGGGCCAGGTGAACTCAAGAGTGGCGGCTTTCGTCGCGAGTCCATACTGGCCGATACGGTTGAGGCCATCATAGGCGCCATCTATCTGGATGCCGGCATGGAGGCCATTCGACCTCTGTTGCTGAAGTGGTATGCCGAGCGCCTGGAGACCATACGTCCCGGTGCCGATCAAAAGGATCCCAAAACACGGCTACAGGAGTTTTTGCAGGGACGGCGCAAACCGTTACCCAGCTACGTGGTGATCAAGGTCAAGGGAGAGGCCCATAATCAGGAGTTCACAGTTCAATGCGAGATCGAGGGCGAATCCGCCCCTGTGATCGGCGTGGGCTCCAGTCGCCGCAAGGCGGAACAGGCCGCGGCCGAGAAAGCCCTGGAGCAATTTAAATGACAGAGAAGAGTTACTGCGGTCTCATCGCCATAGTCGGGCGTCCCAATGTGGGCAAATCGACCCTGCTTAACCAGATATTGGGCCAGAAGGTGAGTATCACCTCCAAGAAGCCCCAGACCACCCGCCATCGCATCCTGGGGATCGACACGGAAGGGGCCTACCAGACCATCTACGTGGATACTCCCGGCCTGCATCAGGAGGAGAAGCGAGCCATCAACCGTCTGATGAATCGGGCGGCGACCAGTTCGCTGGGGGATGTGGAGATGGTGATCTTCGTGGTCGATGGTACCCGCTGGACCTCGGATGATGAGCTGGTGCTGAGCAAGCTCAAGGGGCAGAAGTGCCCTGTGGTGCTGGCCATCAACAAGATCGATCTCATCGATGATAAAGAGCTGTTGCTGCCGCACATCCAGATGCTCGCCCAGAAGATGGAGTTTGTCGCCGTGTTGCCTCTTTCGGCCGAGAAGGGGACCAATGTGGAGAAGATCCGCCAGATGGCCAAAGAGGTGTTGCCGGAAGGTGAGCACTACTTCCCTGAGGATTACATCACGGATCGCAGCTCCCGTTTCATGGCCTCCGAGATCATTCGCGAGAAGCTGATGCGCTTTACCGGTGAAGAGCTTCCCTACTCGGTGACAGTGGAGATAGAGCGCTTCAAGGTGGAAGAGGATGGCCTGTTTCACATCAATGCCCTCATCCTGGTGGAGCGCGATGGTCAGAAGCGGATGGTCATTGGCAACAAGGGGGAGAGGATCAAGACCATAGGGACAGAGGCGCGCATCGACATGGAGCGACTCTTTGGTACCCGCGTCTTTCTCGAGCTCTGGGTCAAGGTCAAGGCCGGTTGGGCCGATGATGAACGGGCCCTGCGTAGCCTGGGCTACGGTGACGAGTAAGCTTGGAACGCCAACAGGCCTTTGTCCTGCATACCCGCCCCTATCGGGAGAGTAGCCAGCTGGTCGATCTCTTCTGTGCCGGGGTGGGGCGTTTAACTCTGGTGGCTCGCGGTTCTCGCGGGCCGCGTTCGGCCCAGAAGGCCCTGCTACAACCCTTTATTCCTCTCTCTCTCTCCTGGCGTGGCAAGGGAGAGCTCAAAAATCTGGAACAGTTGGAGTTGGCCGGCTCCCCACTCAAGCTACAAGGCGCCGCCCTCTACAGCGCCCTCTATCTCAATGAGCTGCTCTACTATCTGCTGGAGCAACATACCGCCTATTTCGAGCTGTTTGATTACTATCGCCAGGCGTTGCAACTGCTGACCCAGGAGCCATCACCAGAGCCTGTGTTGCGGCAGTTTGAGCTCTTGCTGCTGGAGGCGCTCGGATATGGCATCGATTTTCGTCATGATGGGGTGAGCGGCTTAGCGATTGAGCCGGAGCGTGACTATCTGTATCTTGCCGAGTGTGGTTTTGTGGCATCAAGAGGTGAACCTGGTGAAGGCCCACTCTTCCGCGGTGGACACCTGCTGGCCATGGCCGAAGGACGATTCGATGACCCGACTCTGTTACAGGCCAGCAAGCGCTTCTGCCGTCTGGCTCTCAAGCCCTATTTAGGCAATCGGCCCTTGAAGAGCCGGGAATTATTTCAAAATTTAACGACAAGGAGAGAATAGTGAGCGAGATTTTTCTGGGCGTGAACATAGACCATGTGGCCACGTTGCGTAATGCCCGTGGCACCAGCTACCCGGATCCCGTGTTGGCGGCAGGATTGGCCGAGCAGGCGGGGGCGGATGGCATCACTATTCATCTGCGTGAAGATCGCCGCCACATTACGGATCGGGATGTCGAGGTGCTGCGGCAGACGCTGCAAACTCGCATGAACCTGGAGATGGCGGTCACCGAAGAGATGGTGGCTATTGCCTGTCGCGTCAAGCCACACTTTGTCTGCCTGGTGCCGGAGAAGCGTCAGGAGGTGACGACGGAAGGTGGTCTGGATGTGGCCGGCCAGTTGGCCAAGGTGCGCGATGCCATCTCGCGCCTGGCTGCGGTGGGCACCCAGGTCTCTCTCTTCATCGATGCGGATCATGCCCAAATCGATGCGGCCGTGGCTGCCGGCGCCCCCTACATCGAGATCCACACCGGGCGCTATGCCGATGCCGAGTCTGCTGCCGAGCAGCAAGCCGAGCTGGAGCGCATCCGTGAGGCGGCGGCTTATGCTCATGGCAAGGGATTGCGCGTCAATGCCGGACACGGTCTGCACTACCACAACGTCAAGCCGATTGCCGCCATTCCCGAGATGGAAGAGCTGAACATAGGCCACGCCATCATAGCCCGAGCCGTGTTTGAAGGCTTGCCCGTGGCGGTGGCAGAGATGAAGCGTCTGATGGTTGAGGCTCGCCAGTTGAGCCGTTAATTCAGGCGTACCCATGAGAGTGTGCTCATGAGACCACGCAAACAGGCAGCCTTGGCTGCCTGTTTGCGTTTATGGCCCCAGAGGTGCGTCGATTAACTCTGTAGCCAGGCTTCGGCCTCTATCTGTAGGCGTTCCAGCAGATCTTGCAACTCCAGCAGCTCAGGCTCGAGATCGCTGGGGGTATCTCCTCGACGCAGGGCACTTTCCAGCTCATGACAGTGCTTTTGCAGGCGCGGCAGGCCACAGTAGGCGGCCCCACCGGCAAATTTATGGAGGGCCGCCAGCAGCAGATCTGCCGGCGTAGTATCAAAGTTGCGCAACAGCTGCTGCAGTTCAGGCAACTGGGCGAGCAGCATGGTCAACATCTCCTGAGCCAACCCAGCTTTTCCCGCCGCCTGCCGCAGGGCCAACTCCTGATCCAGCAAGGGGGAGGAGGCGGGATCGCGGGCGTGAAGGGTAAAGCTCTGCAGCAGCTGCTCCAGCTGGTTTTCATCGATTGGCTTGGCCAGGTACTCGTCCATCCCTTGAGCCATCAGCCGCTCGCGCTCACCAGGGATGGCGTGGGCTGTGACGGCTATGATGGGGGTCTGCTGGTTGCACCCCTCTTTTCTGATGGCCTGGGTGGCACTGATGCCATCGAGCAGTGGCATCTGAATGTCCATGAAGATGATGTCAAACTCCATGCGCTGGGCCAGCTCAACGGCCTGACGGCCGTTTTGGCAGGAGTGTACTTCCGCCACCAGGTCTTCGAGCATGGCGGCGATGAGTTTAAGGTTGGCCGGATTGTCATCGACTGCCAGCACATTGAGTGGTCGGCGCACACGAGGGGAGGGCAGGCTCGGCAAGTTGGGCTCATCGTTTTGTGAGGCCAGCAGGGCGCTGAGCAGCTTGCCTGGCGGAACCGGTTTGCTCAGACAGTGGCTGGCCCCCAAGCTACGGAGGGACTCTTGCAGCCGTGGATCGTGAGAGTTGACTGACAGGATCAGGCGATCGAACTGGTTTTTCTGCTGTGCTAATTGCTGCTGCAGCAGCGGTATGTCAGGGGCAGAGGAGAGTCCGAGCAGCAGGGTGGGGAAGTGTTGCTGGCCTAGTTTTTGTGCCTCGGCAAGCGAGGCGACGGCACTCACCTGCATCTGCCACTCCAGCAACTGAGCCTGACAGGCCGTCCGCGCCCAGAGGTCAGGTTCGACCAGCAGGATGGCCTCGCCGATAAGGGGGCGGAACTGGGCGCTCTCCTCCTGGGGTTGCGCCGCCAGGCGCAGATTCAGCGTGATGGCGAATTCGGATCCCTGCTCCAGGTTGGAGTTGACCTCTATGGTGCCCCCCATCTGCTGTACCAGTTTCTGGGTGATGACGAGGCCGAGTCCAGTGCCGCCATAACGGCGGGAGATGGAGCTGTCACCCTGGTTGAAGGGCTGGAAGAGCTGGTGTTGTTGCTGCTGGCTCATGCCTATGCCGGTATCCCGTATGGTGATCCGTAGCTGGACCTGCTGGTTCTCCAGCAGCTTTTCCAGCGTGACATTGACATCCACATTGCCCCGCTCGGTAAACTTGATGGCGTTGCCTGCCAGGTTGGTGAGGACCTGCTGCAGACGCAGGGGGTCACCCGAGATGAGGTCCGGCACCTGGCGCTCAACCCGCAGCGAGAGCTCCAGCCCCTTGTCGTGGGCGCTGGGGGCCAGCAGGGTCATGGTTTCGTTGATCACATCCCGCAGGCTGAAGGGGATCTGCTCCAGGGCTAACTTGCCCGCCTCCAGTTTGGAGAAGTCGAGTATGTCGTTGATGATGTTGAGCAGGCTCTTGGCTGACTTCTCTATGGTGCTCAGATAGTCGCTCTGGTTGCTGTTCAAGGGGGTCTTGAAGAGCTGTTTGGCAAAGCCGATGACCCCATTGAGCGGGGTGCGCAGCTCATGGGACATGTTGGCCAGGAATTCCGATTTCACCCGGGCCGCCTCTTGTGCCCGTTTCTTGGCCATGTCCAGCTCTACGTTCTGGATCTCTATCTGCTCCAGGGTTTCGCGCAGATCCGAGGTGGCCTGATCTATGTTCATCTGCATCTCGTTATGGTACTCGGCAATGGCCTTGGCCATGGCGTTGATACCATTCTTCAGCATGTCCAGTTCCCCCTGCATCTGCCCCCGAACCCGGGTGTCCAGTCGTCCTTCCCGTATCTGGTAGACGGCGCGAACCATGCGGTTGATGGGGTTGATCACCACATTGACCAGATTCAGGCCAAAATAGATGCTAAGGGCCAGACCCGTGAGCACCACCAGCAGGGCGACGGCGCTATCTCGATACTGGATGAGCAGAGCCTTGTCGGTGTTGATCTGGATGGCGATATAGCCCACCACGGGTGAGGCGCTGCTATCTAACAGCTGGGCTTCGGAGAGGACGGTTTCCGCCAGTATGGGGGTGCGCAGTATGATGTAGTCCCCCTTGTACTCTATGCTGGTCAACTCAGGGATCGCCTCGCCTTTGGGCAGGCGCAGCATATTGAGCTCCCGGTGAAAGTTAGAGGTGACAAACAGCTGATTCTGGCGATTGAAGACAGCGATGGACTTGATAAACGATGAGTTTTTGCGGTGTGTCAGGCCTATCAGCCGTTTGAGACCTTCCCGACTGTTTTGTTGCATACCATATTCGCTGGCGATGGCCAGAGGCTCAATAACGTTGATGCCTTGCTCTATGATGAACTCTTCGAGCTGCTGATGACGGTGAAAGGTAAAATAACCGGCAAGCAGGACACCAATAAACAGGGTGGGCAGTATGGTGAAGGCCAGCACCCTGGCACGAAGGCCATATTTGGTCATAGTCGGGTTCTTGTGGGAGAATGGGACCTAAATCGCAAGCAATCATGACATAGCCATTCCGAGGCACCAAGCATTATGGCCCAGTTTTTCAAGCCCCAACCCAAAGCCAAATCCCCCACAGCTGGCACCATCGAGCTGGATATTGACCGTCTGGATCTGCACGGGGTCGGCATTGGCCGCCATCAGGGCAAGGCCATCTTCGTCGAGGGGGCCATGCCAGGCGAGCGGGTCAAGGCTCGTATCACAGAAGAGAAGAAGCAGCATGGCTTTGCCGCGTTGCAGAAGATCATAGTGGCGTCACCTGAGCGTCAGAGTCCGGTTTGTCCCCACTATGCCGAGTGCGGGGGGTGTAGCGCCCAACATCTGCCGCTGGCCTTGCAGCACAGCACCAAGGTGAGCGGTGTGCAGAGCAGTTTCAGCCGTCTGGCCGGTTATGAGCTGGGGGAGCCCGACTTCATCATGCGCTCGCCAGAGTGGCACTATCGCCGGGTTTGTCGCCTCTCGATCAAGTATGACAAGAAGGGGCGATGCGCTCGGGTGGGCTTTCGTCGCCGTCTGAGTCATGACCTGGTGGAAGTGACCAGTTGCCCTGTGTTAGTTTCCTCACTCTCGGTGCTTATTGAGCCTCTGCGTCAGCTCTGTAACCGGCTGACCTCGTTTCGTAATCTGGGGCACATTGAACTCTGTGAGGCGGATAATGGTCCACTCATGTTGCTGCGGCATAATGGGCAGCCAACTGAGGATGATCTGCTACTATTGCGTGACTTTGCGGTTGAGCATGGCCTTGCCTGTTACCTGCAGTGTGAGGGGGCGCCGCGCTTGTTGACGACGTCCCCTCAGCCCAGCTACCGGGTAAACGAGCTGGAGATCCAGTTCACTCCGGGTGACTTCTTACAGGTCAATCGCACCATCAATGAGCAGATGGTCGCCAAGGTGGTGGAGTGGTTGGCTCCTACTCCCCAGGATAAGGTGCTGGATCTGTTCTGTGGGCTGGGCAACTTTACCCTGCCGCTGGCCTGCCAGGCGGGTGAGGTGGTCGGGGTGGAGGGGGTGCTGGAGATGGTGCACCGGGCTCGGGAAAACGCCAGCCGTAATGGGTTGTCGAATGTGCGCTTCTTCCAGAGCAATCTGGATGAGCCTTTCATCCACGCCCCCTGGGCCAAGGAGCCTTTTAGCCTGGTGGTGCTGGATCCGGCACGCCCTGGAGCCGCGGGATCCATGCCGCACCTGTTAAAATTAGCGCCTCGGCGTCTTGTGTATGTTTCTTGCAACCCGGTGACTGCGGCCCGCGATTGCCAGCTGCTGAACAAAGAAGGGTATCGCCTGGTGCGCTGGGGGCTGTGTGACATGTTTCCTCATACGGGCCACGTTGAAACCATACTGTTGTTTGAACGGCGCGCCTAGCGCCAGGCCGTTCGATAAGATAAGAAGAACATAAGGATCAGATCCCATGGTTGCGGTACGCGATACACACCTGAGAAGTGGCTTTAATCTGCAGGAGTGGACCGATACTCTGCCCCTCGCGGTAGAGGAGCGGGATACGCTCCACTCTGTGTTCGCCTATTGTCAGAATCGCCTGGGAGAGACCGAGAGCGAGGCCGCTAGGCTGGCCAGTCGCAGTGCCGAGATGGTGGGCATCTTGCTCATGCTGCACATGGACATGGATACCCTGCGGGCAGCCATTCTCTATCCACATCTGGAGGCCAAGCATCTCACCATAGAGCAGGCCGAAGAGGACTTTGGACCGGGTATCTCCCGCCTCCTGGAGGGGGTTGTTGACATGGAGGCGATCCGCTTCCTGCAGAGCCTCAACTCGGGTGAGGTTTCCGATACCCAGATCGACAATGTGCGCCGCATGTTGCTGGCCATGGTCGAGGATGTGCGCGCCGTGGTCATCAAGCTGGCCGAGCGCATCGCCTGCCTGCGTGAAGTCAAAAATGCCGATGAAGAGACCCGGGTGCTGGTGGCCAAGGAGATCACCAACATCTACGCTCCCCTGGCTAACCGCTTAGGGATAGGTCAGCTCAAGTGGGAGCTGGAGGATCTCTCGTTCCGTTACCTGCACCCCGATACCTACAAACAGATTGCCAAGTTGCTGGATGAGAAGCGTCTGGATCGCGAACGCTACATTCATCGCTTTGTGGAGGAGCTGAAACAGGCGCTGCAATTGGCGGGGGTCAAGGCCGATGTCTATGGGCGCCCGAAGCATATCTACAGCATCTGGCGCAAGATGCAGAAGAAGCAGCTGAGCTTCTCCGATCTCTATGATGTGCGGGCGGTGCGCGTGATCGCCCATCGCCTGCAGGATTGCTATGCCGCCTTGGGGATAGTCCACACCCAGTGGCACCATATTCCCCGTGAGTTCGATGACTATGTGGCCAACCCCAAGCCCAATGGTTATCAGTCCATCCATACCGTTGTGCTGGGGCCGGAAGGCAAGACGGTCGAGATCCAGATCCGTACCGAGCAGATGCATCAGGATGCCGAACTGGGAATTGCCGCGCACTGGAAGTACAAGGAGGGGGGCGCCTCAGGCAAGGACTCCGGCTACGAAGAGCGTATCGCCTGGCTGCGCAAGCTGCTGGCCTGGCAGGAGGATATGGTCGAATCGGGCTCCTTGGTCGACGAATTGCGCACCCAGGTGTTCGAGGACAGGGTCTATGTCTTCACGCCCAAAGGCGATGTCGTCGACTTGCCCGTAGGCGCCACGCCGCTGGATTTTGCCTACCAGGTTCACAGCATGGTGGGACACCGCTGCATAGGTGCCAAGGTGGATGGGCGCATAGTCCCCTTTACCTATACCCTGCAGACTGGGGATCAGATCGAGATCATCACCCAGAAGGAGCCCAATCCCAGCCGGGACTGGATGAACCCCAATACCGGTTTCCTGCGCACCAGCCGGGCGCGCGCCAAAGTCGCCTCCTGGTTCCGCAAGGTCGACAGGGACAAGAACATACTGGCCGGTAAGGAGTTGCTGGAAAAGGAGACCGAGCGCCATGGTTTCCACCTGAGTAAAGAGGCTCAGGCCCAGATGCTGCGTGAGGTCTACTCCCGCTACAACGTCCATGAGCATGACGATCTGCTGGCTGGGCTGGGGGCTGGCGATATCCGCATCAACCAGTTGATGAACTTCTTTGAAACCAAGCTCAACAAGCCGAGCGTGGAAGAGGAGGAGCGCAAGCTGCTGGCCCAACTGGAGCAGAAGAGTCAGAACCGGGTACAGAATCAGCCCAAGGGGCACATAGTGGTGCAGGGGGTGGGCAACCTGATGACCCATATTGCCCGTTGCTGCCAGCCTATCCCAGGGGATGGGATAGTGGGCTTCATCACCCAGGGGCGTGGCATTTCGGTGCACAGGGAAGATTGTGAACAGCTCAAGGAGCTGATGCGCCGTAATCCTGAGCGGATGATAGAGGCGGTCTGGGGCGAGAGCTACTCGGGGGGCTATACCCTCACTGTGCGTATCACGGCCAACGACAGATCCGGCCTGCTGCGGGATATCACTACCATCATCGCCAATGAGAAGATCAATGTGCTGGGCATGCGTTCACGCTCGAATGTGAAGATGCAGACGGCCGATATCGATATCGATATGGAGATCTACAACATAGAGGCGCTCAATCGTATGTTGTCCAAGATCAATCAGATGAGCGACGTCGTCAGCGCCAAGCGGTTGTAATCCATCTTTCAGGTTAACGGGAGTTCGCCCCCATCTCGTTCACTTAAGAAAAATGCAGGGAGTTTCCCTTTCACCAACACGCCGTAAACCCATCCTAAGGGGGCTCGATGGCGGCGTTCCTGCCGCCAACGGTTGGTTCGATGGGAACACTCTCTGCCTAATCTGATCAGCATTGGGCCACAGCCCCTTTTTTAATGGACCTAACCATGAACCAAGCCCGTTACCCACTCGATGAACTGCTGGCCATCATGGCGCGTCTGCGCGATCCAGAGCAGGGGTGTCCTTGGGACAGGAAGCAGACCTTTGCCAGCATAGTGCCCTATACCCTGGAGGAGGCCTATGAGGTGGCCGACAGCATAGAGCGTCATGATCTGGAGGCACTCAAAGGAGAGCTGGGTGATCTGCTGTTCCAGGTGGTGTTCTACTGTCAGATGGCCAGCGAGCAGGGGTTGTTTGGTTTTGCCGAGGTGGTGGAGTGTGTCAGCGAGAAGCTGATCCGCCGCCACCCCCATGTCTTTGGTGAGGCGCAATTTGCCGACACCCGGGCCGTGAATGCCAATTGGGAGGCCGAGAAGGCCAAGGAGCGCCAGCAAAAGGATGCCAGTGCGGTGAGTGTGCTGGATGATATTCCGCAGGCCTTGCCGGCCTTGAGCCGAGCCAACAAGATCCAGAAACGCTGTGCGGCCGTGGGCTTTGACTGGGATGCCCTGGCGCCGGTTGTGGCCAAAGTTCACGAAGAGATAGATGAGGTGATGCACGAGGTGTTGCAGGTGGAGCGCGATGAGCAGAAGGTAGCCGAAGAGTTGGGCGATCTGCTGTTTGCCACCGTCAATCTGGTGCGTCATCTGAAAAAAGATCCCGAGCAGGTGCTGCGTCAGGCCAATGCCAAGTTTGAACGTCGTTTCCGGGCGGTCGAGTCGGATCTGCATGGCAGGGGGCGCGATTTGCGCGCTTGCAGCCTGGATGAGATGGAAGAAGCGTGGCAACGGGTCAAACAATCAGAACAAAGTTGATGTAACGCAAATCCTGATAGGGCGATGCTTGCTAAATTTTTGTCCGTTGTTAGGGAGCGGTGCTTTTGCTATAATTTCACCCCGTCTTGATACATCTCCACACGCACCCGTGTAATTCCTAAACATCTTCAGGTTCAGCATGACGACTAAATACATTTTCGTGACAGGCGGGGTGGTTTCATCCTTGGGCAAGGGCATAGCAGCGGCTTCTTTGGCTGCGATTCTGGAAGCCCGTGGTCTCAAGGTCACCATCATGAAGCTGGATCCCTATATCAACGTGGATCCGGGTACCATGAGCCCTATTCAGCACGGTGAAGTCTTCGTTACGGATGACGGGGCCGAGACGGATCTGGACCTGGGCCATTATGAGCGTTTCATCCGTACCAAGATGAGTCGCCGCAACAACTTCACCACAGGCCGCGTCTATGCCGATGTGCTGCGCAAGGAGCGTCGTGGTGACTATCTGGGCGCGACCATCCAGGTCATTCCCCACATCACCAATGCCATCAAGGAGCGGGTGATAGCGGGTGCCGAAGGCCAGGAAGTGGCGATCGTGGAAGTGGGCGGTACAGTCGGGGATATCGAATCCCTGCCTTTCCTCGAAGCCATTCGTCAGTTGGCGGTGGATATCGGTCGCAACAATGCCCTCTTCATGCACCTGACGCTGGTCCCCTATCTGGCCGCGGCCGGTGAAGTGAAGACCAAGCCGACCCAGCACTCCGTCAAGGAGCTGCTCTCCATCGGTATTCAGCCGGATATCCTGATCTGCCGTTCTGACCGGACCATTCCGGCCAATGAGCGCGCCAAGATCGCCCTCTTCTGTAACGTCCAGGAGCGCGCGGTTGTCTCGCTCAAGGATGTGGATACCATCTACAAGATCCCGGCCATGCTGAAGGCTCAGGGGCTGGATCAGCTGGTTGTTGATCGCTTTGGCCTGAGCTGCCCTGAGGCAGACCTGACCGAGTGGGAAAAGGTCATCTACCAGCAGGCGAATGCCAGCGGTGAAGTGACTATCGGCATGGTGGGCAAGTATGTCTCCCTGCCGGATGCCTACAAGTCGGTCAACGAAGCCTTGAAGCACGGCGGTCTGAAGAATCACCTGAGCGTCAACATCAAGTACATCGACTCCCAGGATGTCGAGACTCGCGGCACTGAAGTGCTGGAGGGGCTGGACGCCATCCTGGTACCCGGTGGCTTCGGTGAGCGTGGCGTGGAAGGGAAGATACTGGCAGCCAAGTATGCCCGTGAGAACAAGATCCCCTATCTGGGTATCTGTCTGGGGATGCAGGTGGCCATGATCGAGTTCGCTCGTCATGTAGCCGGCCTGGAAGGGGCGCACTCCAGCGAATTCCGTAAAGATACACCTTATCCTATCGTGGGCCTCATTACCGAGTGGATCAACGATGAGGGCAAGG
Source organism: Aeromonadaceae bacterium (assembly GCA_051645725.1). GTDB lineage: Bacteria > Pseudomonadota > Gammaproteobacteria > Enterobacterales > Aeromonadaceae > Pseudaeromonas. Next base: position 27,425 of record JBOFBS010000339.1, read on the forward strand.
TCGAGCAGCGCAGCGAAGGTTCAGATCTGGGTGGCACCATGCGCCTGGGTTCCCAGCTCTGCCATCTGGCCGATGGCTCCAGGGTCCGTGCCATGTATGGCAATGAGACCATCTATGAGCGCCATCGCCACCGTTATGAGGTCAACAACACCCTGCTACCCAAGGTAGAAGCGGCTGGCCTCAAGGTGACGGGGCTTTCTGCTGACAAGAAGCTGGTCGAGATAATCGAGATCCCGGATCATCCCTGGTTCGTGGCCGTACAATTCCACCCGGAATTTACCTCCACGCCACGCGATGGCCACCCCCTGTTCGAAGGCTTCATTCGGGCGGCAGGTGAATACCAGAAACGTCACCTAAATTAAGTCGACAAAATCCGCGGTTGTGGGCATAGTTTCGCAGCCGCATTTTTTTGCAACTTTAATGTTGTTTTATTTCAAACATCGAGGATCGATACAATGGCTAAGATCGTTAAAGTACTGGCTCGTGAAATCATTGACTCACGCGGTAACCCGACTGTAGAAGCCGAAGTGCACCTGGAAGGTGGTTTCGTTGGTATGGCTGCTGCTCCGTCTGGTGCCTCTACTGGTTCCCGTGAAGCGCTGGAACTGCGTGACGGTGACAAGTCTCGTTTCCTGGGTAAGGGCGTTCTGAAGGCAATTGGCGCTGTTAACGGCCCGATCGCTGCCGCTCTGGTTGGCAAAGATGCCAAGGACCAAGCTGCCATCGACCAAATCATGATCGATCTGGACGGTACTGAAAACAAATCCAACTTCGGTGCTAACGCTATCCTGGCTGTTTCTCTGGCTAACGCCAAGGCTGAAGCTGCTGCCCAAGGCAAGCCGCTGTACGCTTGGATCGCCGAGCTGAACGGCACCCCAGGTGTTTACTCCATGCCGCTGCCTATGATGAACATCATCAACGGTGGTGAGCACGCTGACAACAACGTCGACATCCAAGAGTTCATGATCCAGCCAGTTGGCGCCAAGACTCTGAAAGAAGCCGTCCGCATGGGTGCCGAAGTTTTCCACAACCTGGCCAAGGTTCTGAAGTCCAAGGGCTACAACACTGCCGTTGGTGACGAAGGTGGTTTCGCTCCTAACCTGAAGTCTAACGCTGAAGCACTGGAAGTTATCGCTGAAGCCGTTGCCGCTGCTGGCTACGTTCTGGGTAAGGACGTGACTCTGGCTATGGACTGTGCTGCTTCCGAGTTCTACGACGCTGAGAAGAAAGAGTACAACCTGAAGGGCGAAGGCCGTGTCTTCACCTCTAACGGTTTCTCTGACTTCCTGGAAGAGCTGACCGCGAAGTTCCCGATCGTTTCTATCGAAGATGGTCTGGACGAGTCTGACTGGGAAGGCTTCGCCTACCAAACCAAGAAGCTGGGCAGCAAGATCCAAATCGTTGGTGATGACCTGTTCGTAACCAACACCAAGATCCTGAAGCGCGGTATCGACAACGGCATCGCCAACTCCATCCTGATCAAGTTCAACCAGATCGGTTCTCTGACCGAGACTCTGAACGCCATCAAGATGGCCAAGGATGCTGGCTACACCGCCGTTATCTCCCACCGTTCTGGTGAAACCGAAGACGCTACCATCGCCGACCTGGCTGTGGGTACCGCTGCTGGTCAAATCAAGACCGGTTCCATGAGCCGTTCTGACCGTGTTGCCAAGTACAACCAACTGATCCGTATCGAAGAAGCCCTGGGTGAAAAGGCTCCTTTCCGCGGTCTGAAAGAAGTTAAGAACCAAGCCTAATCCGCTTGTTGCTTAACTCGCCTATGCAAGCCCCGCCAAACGGCGGGGCTTTCTTTTGCGCCGTAATATGGGAAACTATGCCGCCGGGAGGATGACCGATGCGACTATTTACCCTTGTACTCATGCTGGTGCTAGGTTTGCTACAGCAGCAACTCTGGTTTGGCAAAAATGGCCTGGTGGAGTACCGTCAGACCTCTGAGAGTGTGGTTCGCCAAGAGGCGGATAATCAGCAGCTCAAAGAGCGCAACCAGATGCTTTATAAAGAGATAGACGATCTCAAGAGCGGCCTGGAGGCCATTGAAGAGCTGGCGCGTAACGATCTGGGTTTTATCAAACCCGGCGAGACCTTCTATCGCATCTTGCCCAAGGATGGTAAGGGCAATAGCCTGCCCAGCACCCTACCGAAGAGTGATTGATATGTTGAGCTTTACCGTCGTGGTCCCCGCAGCCGGGGTCGGCAGTCGCATGGGTGCCAGTTGCCCTAAACAGTACCTGCCCCTGGCGGGTAAGTTTCTCATCGAACATACCCTGGAGCGGTTACTCTCTCATCCCCGTATCGAGCGGGTGATAGTGGCAATTGCACCAGATGACACCTTTTTTGCCACCCTGGCCGTAGCCACTCACCCGCGCGTGCTGATCACTCAGGGCGGCAGCGAGCGTGCCGCCTCTGTGCTCAATGGTCTGGCGCAGGTAGAGAGTGAATGGGTCCTGGTTCACGATGCCGCCAGGCCCTGCATCACGCATCAAGACATGGACAGACTCATCCACCAGGGATTGGCCTGTGATGGCGCCATACTGGGTAACCGGGTGCGTGATACCATGAAGCGATCCGATGCGGCGGGTTTTATTCACAAGACGGTCGATCGCGAGCAGCTCTGGCATGCGTTGACGCCGCAATTTTTCCGCAGCCAGCAGTTAAAAGCGGCCCTGGAGCAGGGGCTGGCCGCCGGCGCGGCGATCACGGATGAGGCGTCAGCCATGGAGCTGGCGGGTTTCAAGCCCCTGATGGTCGAGGGGCGAGCCGATAATATCAAGGTGACGCGTCCCGAGGATCTGGCACTGGCGGCACTTTATCTTGCCCAACAGGAGGCTGACGCATGATCCGTATTGGCCACGGTTTTGATGTTCACAAGTTTGGTGGTGAGGGGCCCTGCACCCTGGGGGGCGTTAAGGTACCCTATGAGCAGGGGCTGTTGGCCCATTCTGATGGTGATGTGGTGCTGCATGCCATCTCCGATGCCCTGTTGGGGGCCATAGCCGCCGGGGACATTGGCCGTCACTTTCCCGATAATGACAATGCCTTCAAGG
>JBOFBS010000340.1:0-4608 GCA_051645725.1 Aeromonadaceae bacterium
GGCACGAATAAACGAGAGGCTATGGTCAAACCCCTTGCCACTGATCGACTCGCGAACCCGTACCTGATAGTAGAGCGCCAATCTCTGTTTGGCTGACTCGCTCTGGTGCGCAAAACTCTCAAATGGCAAATAGCTGCGCCGGGTTCCACGACTCCGCCCCACACCACTATCAATCCAACCCTCCACCTGATCGACAGAGAAGATCTCGATGCTTTCACTGTGACGGTAGCTGGCCGTCAAGGGGTACTCGGCTTGCCGGCCATGCAGATGAATGGGCTCACCATCATGACTAAAGAGGTTGATGGCCGGCACACAATTGAGCCGAAACGCATCCTCACGTATCGCCAACCCGGCAGGTAGGGGGCGATCAAAACAAAAGTGTATGTTGAACTCGGACACGGGTTGCGCATCTTCTCCTGCCCCCGGACGAGCCGTCTTGAACCCGACGAGATCAAAGAAGAGAAATCGCTCGGGAAAGCAGAAATACTCCTGCAGGATCCGGTAACCGGAATAGACACTCTCCGGATAGGGCAAGAGCGCCTCTTCAGGCGCAAAACCAACTGCTTTAAGCTGAGACGACTCCTGACGAATGCGCACCCCATCCAGCTCGAGCTCAATGTGCGCCAACTGGCTGGCCAGCAAATAGTAGAGCTGATAAGCCGTATGCCGATCGCCCCCAAGAAACAGCCGCAGCTTATCCAACGCTAATTCATTGGGCGACAGAGGTGCCAATAGGGCGATCTGCAAACTGATAGACCCCATAGAGCTGCTGCTGTGCACCGTCACCTGGCTTATGTCCGCTGGATAGACCCAGGCATCATGACAGGTTCGAAAATGGCAGGTTACCCCCTGAAGAGGCAGGCTATCGAGCTCGCAACCCCGCTCAATCAGGGTGGGTTGTGCTATGGCACCGGCAATAGCCGTAAACTGCATTATGGTCATGCTTGGCACGGGACGAAGGTAATGCGGCCAGAGCAGGGTGAGCAGACCATGGGTCAGCTCTGGGAATTCATCTTCAATCTTGCCGCGCAAACTCCCCGTTAGAAACGCAAACCCCTCCAGCAACCGCTCCACATCGGGATCACTGTTATGCTCGGCCAAAAAACGGGATAGTTCAGGATGAGCCTTTGCAAACTCGCGCCCCTGTAGGCGCAAGAAGGCAAGTTCATCGCGAAAATAGTGTTCCAGTGACATGCTTCAAACCATGCTGTAGTGGCGTTGGCTGTCCAGTTGGACATTGAATGAGGTGACCTGCTCTATCTGCTCCAGCCGGATATGAGCCGTGATCTGAAAGATCATCTCAAGAGGGTCGGCCTGATACTCAGCAGAGCGGACATCCACATGAATCACTCTGGGTTCATAGCTATGAATACAGTGACGGATCGCAGCCTGGATCCGCACCTTGAGATCAGCCCGCTCCCAGGTCGCATCATTCAAGTCAATCACCCCCAACTCCGGCGCACTGCGACAACTCCCCGGACGGGTATTGAGCAGAGACTCCAGGTGACGTTTGACCGACACGATAAGGCGAGTGATGTCAGCCTGTGCCAGCTCGCTGGCTCCAACCTGGTTAGTCACCAACCGCTCCAATGAGGCATCCCGCCCCTCCCCACGGATCCGATCAAACAGGCTGGCCGCATCAGCTCTATCCCACGACAGCAAAGAAGACATGATTACTCCTTCTCCAGAACTGGCGGCATCACCTCTATTCCTCGACAGAGCAGAGATAGCATGACTACTCCTTGTCCAAACGACCAACCAAGGAGAGCTCAAAACTGGCTCCCATGTATTTGAAATGGGGTCGCACAGACAGCGCCACCTGATACCACCCCGGCTCGCCCTCCACATCCAGTACCGAGATCTGAGCCGCGCGCAGAGGGCGGCGACTACGCACATCGGCAGGTGGGTTTTCTTGATCCGCCACAAATTGCCGGATCCAGCCATTCAACTCGCGCTCCAGATCCTGACGCTCTTTCCAGGAACCAATCTGTTCCCGCTGCAGTACCTTGATATAGTGAGCAAGCCGATTGATGATGAACATGTAGGGCAGCTGGGTGCCAAGCTTGTAGTTGGTCTGAGCCGCTTTACCCTCCGCCGTATTGGGGAATTGCTTGGGCTTTTGCACCGAGTTAGCAGAGAAGAAGGCTGCATTATCGCTATCTTTGCGCATCGTCAGCGTAATGAAGCCCTCTTCGGCCAATTCATATTCACGACGATCGGTGATCAGCACTTCGGTGGGGATCTTGGCTTGCAACTGCCCCATGGCCTCGAAAAGATGCACGGGTAGATCATGAATGGCCCCGCCACTTTGCGGACCTATGATATTCGGACACCAGCGGTATTTAGCGAAACTATCCGTGAGCGCCGAACCCAGCAGATAGGCCGTATTACCCCACAGATAATGCTCATGCCGTGAACCTATCTCTTCTTGGTAGTTAAAGCTCTTGATCGGGTTATTGCCCTGATCATAGGGTAAACGTGCCAGAAAACGTGGAGCCGTCAGGCCAAGATAACGCGCATCTTCCGACTCGCGTAATGCACGCCATTTGGTATAGGCCGGCCCTTCGAACACGGCGGGCAGATCCTTGATAGATGGCAACTCGGTGAAGCTGTCTATCCCAAAAAATACCGGCGCCACAGAGGCGAGAAAAGGAGCATGAGCCATGGCCCCGACTGCGCTGACATATTGCATCAACTTGATATCGGCCGAGCTATGGGTGAAGGCATAGTCACCGATCACGGCCCCCACGGGTTGACCACCGAACTGGCCATATCCTGAGGCATAGACATGTTTATAGAGACCAGACTGGGTGATCTCGGCGGCAAACTCGAAATCCTCCAACAACTCGGCCTTGGTGGCATGCAATAACTGGATCTTGATGTTTTCCCGAAAATCGGTGCGATCCACCAGCAACTTGAGTGAACGCCAGGTGGACTCCAGCTCTTGCAAGGGCTCAGCGTGCAAGAGCAGATCCATCTGCTGACTGAGCTTCTTATCCAGCTCGACAATCATGCTGTCAACCAGCGCCTTGTTCACCCGCTCGCTACCCGCCCCACGCTCCAGAATAGTGGTGATGAAGGCGGCAACGCCCTGTTTGGCTACGCCGTAGCCCTCATCAACGGGCGTCAGCCGCGCCTGAGCCATGATATCGTCCAGCAAGGAGGCGCTAGTACTCACGCCACCACGTATCTCTTCTGCTACCAAAGACATGCTTCTCTCCTTCTCATTCATCTCACCACAGCACTGACTCAGACAGGCTGGATCAATTGCAGCTCTTGAAGCAGTTGTTCACGGGCTGCCTCGTTATTCAGCAGCTCCTGAAGTCGGTTACGGAATGCGGGAATGTTGCCAAGCGGGCCCTTGAGGGCAACCAGGGCTTCACGCAACGCCAGCAACTGGCGCATCTGTGGGACCTGTAACGCCAGGTTGTCTGGCGTAAAATCCGCCAACGAGTTGATCTTGAGTAAGACGGGCAGTTCATCCTGTGCTTCGTCACTCAGACGATTGGGCACAGTGAAATTCAGTTGCAGGGCCGCTTCTTTCATGACAGCAGCAAAATTATTCTTGTCGATAGCCACACTCTGACGCGACTCGATAGGTGTCTCTTCCTGACGGCCGGTCATATTTCCAACCACCATCAGAGTGAGAGGCAATTCAACCTCAGTCTGAGTCCCACTGGTGGCGGGCACATATTTGATATTGATACGCTCTTTGGGCGCCACCGTGGCGCCATCACTATTCGTTCTCATACACTGAACACCTCCACACATATATTCATGGCGGAAAAGCTATTCCTTGTTGACCATTTGTCCAACTGTCAAAAATGAATGGCATGATGAATAAGTCAGCAACCACCACAGACTGGGATTAATAACAGTGGCGAACGAGGCACAACCATAAACGGTCTTTAATGCACATTAAAAAAACAATATGAAACCATTCAAACATGTTAAAAAAACCACGGAACAGCCAAGCAAGCTGAGATTTATGTCAGTATTGAACAGTATGTTTCGCACATTCACACCAGGCTGACAAACCTGTTACTAACAGGTGACATCTGAGATGGTCACTCAAAATACCGTGTTTTATAATGAAGAAATGCCATTTCTGCCAGTCAACAGGATTTCATCCTGCCACCCTTCGATTACCCTTCCACTCGACGATTATTCATTACAGCACCATGTGCCTTAACTACATAAGGCTTATACTAAAAATCCTATTTAATAAATTGGCATCCCGACGCCAACTTAATGTAAAAATCATCAGCCATGGGCAAACAATATAATGCGCCACCAAGATGCACTAACGAAATAAATATTTATAGAAACATATCAAACAGACCTTGCTTAACATTATTTTCAACGTATGTGGCACTGATGATTACAGGGCGACACTCCATCTCAATGAGTGATTAAACACATGCATACACAACCAAGCTCGTCAAATGCTTACCTAAAGAACCTATATCCAGGGTTTTTTAAACCGTAGTGTTCACGAACAAAATAATAAGTGACATAAACAGACCGTATGTGTGTTATTGGCTTTACTGGGTAATCTGGTGAAAATCTGGTGAAAATCTGGTGAAAATCTGGTGAAAATCTGCCTCT
>JBOFBS010000341.1:0-15625 GCA_051645725.1 Aeromonadaceae bacterium
ATGCCACTAGCGGAGAGGTTTTCCTGCCCCAGACTCAGGGCCTCTCCCTGGGTAATTTCCGTAACTTTGATGAGGTGCTGGCCGCATGGGATAGACAGGTGCGCTACTACACCCGCAAGTCGGTAGAGATCGACTGCGTGGTGGATAGTGTACTGGAGGAGAGTGCCCACGATCTGCTCTGCTCGGCCCTGGTCGATGACTGTATCGAGCGGGGTAAGAGTGTGAAAGAGGGGGGGGCCCTCTATGATTGGGTCTCCGGGCTGCAGGTGGGGATTGCCAATCTGGGTAATGGCCTGGCGGCGGTTCGTGAGCTGGTATTCCAGCGTGGCCAGCTCACCCAGCAGGAGCTGGCCCGCGCCTTGGAGCATGACTTTGCCGGACTCGAAGGGGAGCAGTTGCGGCAGCGCCTCATCAATGGCGTCGCCAAATATGGCAACGATGAGGATGGCGTGGATCTGCTGCTGGTGCGTGCCTACCAAAGCTATATTGATGAGCTGGCCAAGTTCCACAACACCCGATATGGCCGTGGCCCCATAGGCGGGGGCTACTATGCGGGAACCTCCTCCATCTCGGCCAACGTCCCCTTTGGCTCGGCTACCCGGGCTACCCCGGATGGGCGCAAGGCGGGGACACCTCTGGCCGAAGGGGCGAGTCCGGCATCCGGGACTGATATGCTGGGCCCAACGGCTGTATTCAATTCGTTGGCCAAGCTACCCACCCAGAAGATACTGGGGGGGGTACTGCTAAACCAGAAGTTGAACCCGGTGTCGCTGGAGAGTGAGTCGGATCGTCACAAGTTGATGTTGTTGCTACGCACCTTCTTCGACGATCTGAAGGGGTGGCATGTCCAGTACAACATAGTCTCACGACAGACCCTGCTGGAGGCTAAGGCTCACCCTGACCAATATCGGGATCTGGTGGTCCGGGTTGCGGGCTACTCGGCCTTCTTTACCGCCCTCTCTCCTGAGGCTCAGGATGACATAATCAATCGCACCGAGCATCTGCTTTAACCCCGGGCGCGCAAGTGAGGCAGGTTCGCTTGCGCGCTTTTTTTGCCCACCTTTTTTAGCTAACTGTGCGTTAGGTAAGATATTTTCCTTCTCATTCCCACAGTTGTTGCCAAGTTGTTGCGCCTGCGAGGAGAGCGGCGTAGGGTAAAGTCATCGCCCTGTCATCCGGCTGTGTTCTAACTGACATGTCACTGTCATCAACCGGATCACCTAGCCATCCAAGGAGGCTGCCTATGGACTGCGATGCGCGTAAGTTGTTTGTCCTCGATACCAATGTGCTGTTGCACGAACCCCTCGCTATCTACTCCTTCCAGGAACATGACGTCATGGTGCCCATGACGGTGCTCGAAGAGCTCGACAACATTAAAGATCGGCAAAAAGATGTGAGTCGTGAGGCCCGTATTGCCATTCGTACCATGGAGGATGTGTTCCGGGATGCCACCCCAGAGCAGATAGCCGAAGGCATCTTTTTGGGCAACCGGGTGGGTGAAAACTGCAGTGGGCGTCTGGCCATCTTTGCCGATCACCATCTGCCGGAAGGGGAGGAGGTGTTCACCAACAAGGAGAACGACAACCGCATCATCAATGCGGCACTCTACCTGCAGAAGAAGCACCCGGAACGCACTGTGGTGCTGGTGACCAAAGATATCAACATGCGGCTCAAGGCCAAGGGCGCCGGGCTCAAGCATGTGGAGGATTACCGTACCGATCAGCTGATCGATGACATCCGCTTGCTGGCCAAGGGGTTCCAGAAGTTGGAGGGACAGTTCTGGGAGCAGGTGGGCGAGTGTGAGAGCCTCTCCAGTGGCCGGGATGTCTTTCACTGGGTGGATGAGAAGCTGCTGCCCGATACCCATATCAACCAGTATCTGCTGGATGATTCAGATAACTTTGCCGCCCGGGTCCACGCCCATGAAAATGGCCGGGTGCAGATCAAGGATTTGGGACGTGAGCGACTGATGGGGCGTCATGCCTGGGGGGTGCATCCCAAGAATGTCTATCAGGCCATGGCCTTGGATGCCCTGCTGGATCCGACTCTGGATCTGGTGATCCTGACCGGGCCTGCCGGTTGTGGCAAGACGCTGCTGGCCATGGCGGCGGCGCTGGAGCTGGTGGTGGAGCGAGGCATCTACGAGCGCATCATAGTCACCCGCAACACACCGGAGATTGCCGAGAGTATCGGCTTCCTGCCCGGGACCGAAGAGGAGAAGATGCTGCCTTGGCTGGCGGCGGTCACCGACACCCTGGAGGTGCTGCACAAGCATGATGTGAGCAAGGATACCTCGCTGGCCTATATCATGGAGAAGGCGAACATCCAGTTCAAATCGGTCAACTTCATGCGTGGTCGCAGCCTGCAGAATACCTTCGTATTGCTGGATGAGTGCCAGAACCTGACGCCCTCCCAGCTCAAGACCATCATCACCCGCTGTGGTGAAGGGACCAAGCTCATCTGCTCAGGTAACCTGGCGCAGATTGATTCCACCTATCTGACCCCCGTCACCTCGGGGCTGACCTATATAGTCGAACGTTTCAAAGATTTCGAAGGCAGCGCCAACATCTACCTCAACGGTGTGATCCGCAGTCGCCTGGCTTCGTTTGCCGAAGAGAACCTCTAACCACAGCGTCATCGCTCACTCGACATGGCCCGCCCCAGATAGCGGGCCATGTCGTCATTGGCGTGGTTGTCCAGCTCGCTGACGGGCCCCAGATAGCAGATCTCCCCCTCCTGCAGCAGGGCGAGGCGATCGGCCACCTGGCGCGCCTCCTCCGGATGGTGGGAGATGAGCAGCACCCCGATCCCCGCCTCATGGGCCACTCTTTGCACTTCGAGCAGCATCTCTTGCCGCAGGGCAGGATCCAGGGCCGAGAAGGGTTCATCCAGCAGTAAGAAGGGACGGGCCCGCACCAGGCAGCGAGCCAGGGCGACCCTCTGCTGCTGGCCCCCCGAGAGCTCGGTGGGGCGGCGCGCCAACAGCTCCGCCAACCCTAATCGACTCGCCGCTTCTACTACTTCCTGCTCTTGAGCCGGGGTTAGCTTCAGCTTGGGGTTCACCCCCAGGCCGATATTTTGCGCCACGCTGAGATGTTCAAAGAGATTGTGGCTCTGAAACAGGGTGGTGAAGGGGCGTTTGGCTGGCGGCAGTGCCAGCAGATCGACACCGTCCAGTGTCAGCTCCCCCGACTCAGGAGTGGCAAAGCCAGCCAGCAGATCCAGCAGAGTGCTCTTGCCCGCGCCGCTCGGGCCTATCACCACCAGTAGCTCGCCAGGTTGCAGCGTCAGAGTAAAGGTAAAGTTATCCGGCCCCCGGCTCAGGGTCAGCGCACGGCATCTTAACTCAGGGGTTTCGGGCATCTTGGCCTCCTACGCTACGTTCGACCAGCCAGAGCAGGCTGAGGCATAAGGTGAGCAGCAGCAGGGCGGTGGCGGCCGCCTGCTCCAGCTGATAGCTGCCCAACTGTTGATAGAGAAGCCAGGGCAGGGTCTGTAACTCGCTGCTGCCAAATAGGGCGACTGCCCCCAGATCGCCCAGCGAGAAGACGGCGGCCAACCCCAGGGCGCGGCCAAGCCCTACCCGCAGCAGGGGCCACTCCAGGTAGCGCCAGCGCGCCCAGCCCGTCAGCCCCAGGCTCAGCGCCAGCCGCTCATACCGCACGATAGACTCCTGCATCACGGGCTGCAGGGTGCGCAGGGTATAGGGCAGGCAGGAGAGGGCATTCAACAGGATCACCAGCCAAAAACCCAGGCTGAAGAGATCCGTGATGGGTAGCAGCAGGATGAAGAGGCCTGTGCTCAGCACGGCGGTGGGCACCAGCAAGATGAGTGAGCCACAGGACTCCAGCAGCGTCGCCAAATGGGGGGAATGGCGCCGCAGGCGCAGGTGACGACTGGTTACGAGTAGCCCGAGCGAGAGCAGGGCCGCCAGCAGGGCGGCACTGGCGCCAATTTGCAGCGAGGTCCAGAGCGCCTGCCATAACTGTGCCGAGCCGAGGGCTTGCCAGAGGCCAGGTTGCAGACCGGCGGTGAGAATGGCCAGCAGGGGGGGGAGAAACAGCAGCCCGGCCAGGCCGAGCCAGAAGCCATCCTGCAGACGGCTTGATAGGCTGTGGCGGTCGGGTCGGATGGCCGGCAGGCTCTGCCGCTGCTGGCTGGGGCTCGGGCGTGCCAGTTTGTGATGCAGGGCCAGCGCCAGGCCGCAGAGCAGCAGATGGATGCAGGCCAGCTGTGCTGCCGTATTCAGATCGAAGTCAAAACGCAGCGCCTGGTAGACGGCCACCTCCAGCGTCGTGGCGGCCGGTCCCCCGCCCAGGGCCATGACAGTGGTGAAGCTGGAGAAGCAGAGTACGAAGATGAGGCTTGCTAGCGGGGCCAGTTGTCCGCGCAGGGCGGGCCACTCCAGCAGGCGCCATATGGCGCATGGGCCCATCCCCAGCTGACTGGCCAGACGCCAGTTTTCATTGGGGATCCCCTCCAGGGAAAACAGCAGCCAGCGGGCGGCCAGGGGCATGTTGAAGAAGAGATGGGCCAGCAGTATGCCCCCCAGGCCGTAGAGATAACGGCCGCTCTCTATGCCAAAGCAGGCCAGGAGGCGAGCCAGCCAACCCTGTTGACCATGTACGGCGACCAGGCCGAAGAGGGCTATGATGACGGGCAGCACCAGCGATATGCCAAATAGTCGCAGCAGCAGGGCGCGGCCTGGGAAGCGGCGGCGATGCAGGGCCCGAGCCACGGGCAGCGCCAGCCCCAGACTCAAGAGGGTGGAGAGGCTGGCCTGCTGCAGACTAAAACCAATCACATGGCGCAGGTAGGGATCATGCCAGAGGGCGAAGGGTTCACTTCCCCCCTTGAGCAGCAGAGCCAGCAGGGGGCCCAGCCCGCACAGCATGAGCAGCACCACGACCAGGGTGCCACTGAGCCACCAATATCCGGGCTCATGGCCTGGATAAGGCGCAGACTTGGAGGGAGCTGAGGTTGGGCTAGGCAAGGGCGTATCCTGTGGCGAGAGCGGATGCGACAGGGCACTGAGTGGCTCAGTGCCCGGTGGCGCGAGAGCTTACTGGCTGGCAGCCTGCAACCACTCCTGGATCCACCCCTTACGCCCGGTGGCTATCTCCTCTTCACTCAAGTGCAGGCTCTTGGCTGGTAGTTCATTTTGATTGAAGCCATCCGGCAAGGCGACCTTGGTCACAGGGTACATCCAGTTGCCTGTCGGGATCAGGCTCTGGAACGTGTCGCTGAGAATGAACTGCATGAAGTGCCGGGCCAGCTCTGGGTGGGGGCTGCTGCGCAGGGTGGCGGCGACCTCTACCTGGCGATAGTGCCCCTCATCGAACAGGGCCGCGTGGTAGTGCTGTTTCTGTTCGGCCAGGCGGTGATAAGCCGGAGAGCTGGTGTAAGAGAGCACCATATCGGCTTCGCCCTTGAGGAACATGCCATAGGCTTCGCTCCACCCCTTGGTGACGGTCACTGTCTGCTTGCTCAGCTGTCGCCACAGGGCGCTGGCCTTATCACCCTGGGTCTGTTTGACCCACAACAACAGACCCTGACCCGGCGTACTGGTGCGTGGATCCTCATAGAGGATCTTCAGCTCGGGGCGCGAGGCCAGTTCATTGAGGCTCTTGGGTGGGTTTTTCAGCTTGTTGCCATCGTAGACGAAGGCGAAGTAACCATAGTCAAACGGCAAAAAGGTCTTGTCTTGCCAGCCACCCGGCAGGGCCAGTGGCGAGAGGTCGACTCCATGCTCGGCAAATAGCTGGCTCTTGCGGGCTTCGCTCAGCATGGCTTCATCCATGCCGATCACCAGATCTGCTTTTGTGCGCTTCCCCTCCAATTTCAGCCGGTTAAGGATGGCAACCCCATCCTCGAGTGGCACAAACTCGATCTGGCAGCCACACTCTTTTTCAAAGGCCTGTTTGATCTTGGGGCCCGGACCCCAATCTGAGGCGAAGGAGTCGTAGGTGTAAATGGTCAGTTGCTCCTTGGCCTGGAGGCTGGTGGTCGCTAGCTGCAGGGCTAACAGAGTGGCAAGAGAGAGTAACTGGCGCATAAGCGGACTCCTGATGGCTAGATAGGGGGCGCCATTGATAAGCGAGTAGCCAGCTCCCATTAGGGGCGGTGGGACGCGGATCTTGGCAAACGGCCATTCTATTGGCCTTTATCACTGAATGCCAGCCAGTGAGCGGTGGCTGAATGGGAGGGGAGCCAGAGGCTCCACTTCGTACTGCATGATTAGGAGGCAGTGTGTTAGAGCAAAAGAGCAAGGAAAGACGCGCCTTCATGCGCTTGGTGATCGATGCCCCGCTGACTCTGTTGTTCGAGGGGCGAGAGCTGGCCGGGGTCTGCCGTGATCTCAGTGCCAATGGGATGGCCATAGAGCTGAGTGAAGCCCTACCGCTCGGCGCCCTGTTGCAGGTCAGTTTGGCGACGGCCAGCAATGCCCTGCCGCCATTTCAGGCTGAAGCCAGGGTGCTGCGTTGTGAGCCGGATGGTGGGGCCTACCGGCTGGGGGTGGAGTTTGTCTCGCTGGTCAGTGACTCGGCAACATAGCTGCCGGCTCGAATATAGAGCTGGCTCTCTGGCCCCAGTTGGCCGGGGAGCAGCTCTGCCGGGCCGGTCGGCTCGACCAGCAGCAGGTTTTCACCGCCGATAGTCAAGGTTTCTTCGCCTGCCTGGGGTGGAATGGCCACCGCCAGCAGGGCGTGGTTAGGGATGAAGATGAGTGCCTGGTTGATCTCGGGTCTGAGGTATTGCAGCAGCGTGGCCAGCAGGGCCGCCTTGCTGTCGCAGTCGCCCCGGTTTTCGCTCAGCACCTGTCTGGGTAAGAGGTAGCCTGTGCCGCGGTTGCCATCCTCGCTTTGCAGCTTGTCATAGGGGATGGATTGCACGAAGGCCAGCAAATAGGTGAGCAACTGACGAGGCTCGATCTCATCCCCTCCTGCCGCCTGCAGCAGTGCCTCGGCAGCATCGCCCAGTTCGGAGCTACTCTCGGCTATGATGCGGGCGTGATCGGGCTTGATGCCCATTATACCCATGGCATCCCGAGCCTGCTGCAGGTAGTTCTCCTGCAGTAGTGCCTGGAACTCTTTTTTCTCCTCTTTTTGTAACCACTGCTCCAGCTCGCTCTGTCGGTCGGGTTCGACGCGGCGATAGTCCAGCCGCCATTCGGGTTGTTGCTGCAGCTCGAAAATCACAGTGGGCCAACTCTGCCGTGCGGCCGCCAGAATGCGCATGTAGAGGGTGCGCTTCACCGCCTCCGGGCGCCAGGCGCTAAAGAAGCGGATGTTGCTCTCGGATGAGAGGGTGAGGGTCACGTTTTGCGGGGCACCATCGGCAATCTGCCTGGGTGGGAGCCAGTGGTAGTGCAGTGTGTTCCCTTCCCGGTTGAAGTCAAGCTGCCTGGCCTGGAGAGCCGAGCCTGACCCCAGCCCGATCAGGCAGAGCAGGCTGAACCAATGGAGCAGTGAACGCCTGCTTGCCGTCATTGTGACTCCTCACTATAAGAAAACCCGCGCCAGAGCTGACGCGGGTTGGGATGCCCGCCGTCAGGCGAACTGCCATGCGCCATCCGGTTGCCAACGCAGCAGACGGTTGTGGAAGGGTTGCAGTGTGCTGCGGTGGCCTATGCTCACCAGAATGGTGTGGGGCAGGCGCTCTTTAAGCAGAGTATAGAGTCTGGCTTCGCTGCTTTCATCCAGTGCCGAGCTGGCCTCATCCATGAAGAGCAGGGCCGGTTTGACCAGCAGGGCGCGGGCAAAGGCGATGCGCTGTTGCTCGCCGACACTCAGGATATGGGACCAGAGATCCGTATCATCGAGCCGGGAGGCCAGTTTTTCCAGCCCCACTTCGGTCAGCAGCGGGCTGAGTATGCTGTCATCCTGAGGGGGAAGCGGATAGCAGAGGGCCTCACGCAGCGTACCCAGTGGGAGATAGGGTTTCTGGCTCAGGAAGAGAATGGCGCCACCGGCCGGAAAGCTGATCTGACCTTCGGCATAAGGCCAGAGGCCGGCCAGGGTGCGCAGCAGGGTGGATTTGCCGCAGCCGGAGGGGCCCTGAATCAGCAGGGACTCACCCGGGTTGAGCTGCCATGAGCCATCGGCCATCAGGGCGCCGTGCTCGGGATTGCGCACCGTGACCCCCTGCAGGCTGAGCCCCTGGCCGTGGCGGCTGGGGGTCAGGCTTGGCAGCTGCTCTGTGTGATCCATGCCTTGCTGGAAGGTGGCCAGACGATCGACAACGGCCTTCCATTGGGCCAGATCGGTAAAGTTGTTGATCAGGGTCGAGAGGGAGTCCTGTACCCGGCCGAAGGCGTTGGAGATCTGCATGATACCGCCTATCTGGATAGCCTTGGCGAAGTAGCTGGGCAGACTCACCAGAATGGGGAAGATCACGGCCGTCTGGTTGTATCCGAGAACAAAGAAGCCGATCTTTTTCTGCCGCTTCATCAACTGGAAGTAGTTTTTCACCACGTTCAGAAAGCGACCATCGAGGAGTTTGCTCTCCTCCTCCTCTCCCTTGTAGAGCGCAACCGATTCGGCATTCTCGCGCAGCCGGATGAGCGAGTAACGGAAGTCCGCCTCGTAGCGTTGCTGGTTGAAATTGAGCCGGACCAGAGGACGACCGATGAGAAAGGTGATGAGAGTCCCAACCACCGCATACGCCAGCGCCATCCAGACCATATAGCCCTGGGGCAGGTGAATATTGTGGCCCAGCAGGGTGAAGTTCAGGGGCGTGGAGAGCGTCCAGAGTACGACCAGGAAGGTAAAGAGCGTCGCCAGATCCTTGAGAATACCCAGGGAGAGGCCCAGGGTACTGGAGACAAATTGGCTGATGTCTTCTGCCAGCCGCTGATCCGGGTTATCGGTATTCTTGTCGGTGAGCTGAAGCCTATAGTAGTTACCCTTGTCCAGCCAGGTGGCCATCACATGCTGGGTGAGCCACTGTCGCCAACTGATGCTGAGCATCTGCTGGAAGTAGGTGAGGTAGACGGAGACCACCACATGGACTGTGGCCAGACCGCAGAAAACCAGCAGGTAGTGGGTGACCTTGGGCAGATCATAGTTTTGCAGGGCATTCCAGAAGCTGTTGTACCACTCGTTGAAGAGCTTGGCGAGATAGACGCTGCCACCTGTCAGTACCAGTATGACGACCAGTAACAGCCAGCCTTTACGTCCCTCGCGGGATACCCAGAATGGTCTTAACAAGCGCCAGAAATTGCGCCACAGGTGTTTGACCGGTGGATTTGGACTCATAACCTTTACTCCCTGAACCACTCACTGATTTTTGTGCCCCAAGTCGGCTGAATTGCTTGTTGGTGCCGCTGTGATGCGATTGTTACCAAGGCTGGGGCGACAAAGCAATCCATGGTTGTAAAACCATCAAGTTTTCAGTCGCTTATTGGGGGATATTGCTTGTCTGGTGGAGAAAATCGCGGCTGAGCCCAGAATAGGAGGTGCTGGGCGAACCTCGTCAATCTCGGCAGTAGTCGGGTGAAGTCGTGAGGAAACAGGGCCGCAAGCGGCCCTGGCGCTAGATAAAGCGGTAGTCGATCCAGTGCTGATAACTCTGACCCGGTGCCAGCCAGCAGCTAGGCTGCGGCCAGGCATGATGGGGGCTGTCAGGCAGGAACTGAGGCTCCAGAGCCACACCGGCATAATCAGGGTAGTGGCCTCCCTGGCGATCCGGCGTCCCGGCCAGATAGTTGCCCGTGTAGAGCTGTAATCCGGGCAGGCTGGTGGACAGTTGCAGGCGCAGACTCTCATCGCTGGCGACCAGCTCAGCTGCCACATCATCGGCGTTGCTCTCCAGCAGATAACTGTGGTCATACCCTTTGGCCTGTTGCTGCTGTGGATCCTGCAAAAAGTCCTGGGACAAGCGTTTGCTCTGCTGAAAGTCAAAGCCTGTGCCTGCCACCGAGTACAGCGTCCCCAAGGGGATACCTGACTCATCTGTAGGGACCATCTGGCTGGCCTTGAGCCTTAGCCTGTGTTGGCGCACATCCCAGCCCTGCCCCTCGGCAGGTTTGCCATCCAGATTGAAGTAGGCATGATTGGTCAGATTGACCGGCGTGAGGGCATCACTCTTGGCCTGCATCTGGATGCGAACCCGGTTTGCCTCATCCAGATGGTAACTGACCCAGAGCGTCAGCTCACCCGGGAAGCCCTGATCGCCATCTGGTGAGATTAGGGTGAAGCAGACATGAGTTGCGCTCTGCTCGGCTATCTGCCAGCGCCGTTTGTCAAAACCTACGGCGCCACCGTGGAGGGTATTGCCCGCCTGATTGGTGCTCAGTTGGCGATCCCCTCCCGGATAGGGCAGATGCCCTTTGGCTATGCGGTTGGCATAGCGCCCGACCGTGGCACCCAGGTAGACCTGCTGCTGGCTGTAGTGCTCCGCCTGGCGGCAGCCCAGCAGCACCTCGCGTCGCTCCCCTGTGGAGAGGGGGACCAGACAGGAGAGCCAGGTTGCCCCCCAGTCCATGAGTGTCAGTTGCATGCCGTTGTGATTTTGCAGACGGATGAGCCTGGGCTCATCCGCATAGCAATCAACTCCAGAAGGGAGATCCACAGTTAGCGTCTCTGCGTTCATCTGGACCTCAGAGCAGGGGGCCGGCACCGGCCGAGGGTTGGCAGATGTAGAGGGTAGGCTGCAGCCCCGTCTCGGCTGGATAGCGTGACGTGATCGCCTCGCACACCTGGGCTGTCATGGCACTCGGCACCAGGGCCACTATGCAGCCACCGAAGCCGCCGCCCGTCATGCGCACCCCACCTTGGCTACCCAGTTGCTCCTTGATGATATTCACCAGGGTGTCGATAGGGGGGACTGTGATGGCGAAGTCATCGCGCATGGAGGCGTGGGATTCGGCCATCAGCTCGGCCATGCGCGTCAGATCGCCGCGGGCCAACACATCTGCCGCCTCCAGGGTGCGGGCATTTTCGGTGATCACATGGCGGGCGCGCTGAGCCACTACCGGGTCCAGTTCGTGGGCTCTGGCTTCAAATTGCTCCAAACTTAGATCCCGCAGGGCCTTGACGCCGAAGTGGTTGGCAGCCGCTTCGCACTGCTGACGGCGGGTGTTGTACTCGCTATCTACCAGACCGCGACGGACGTTGGAGTTGACGATGAGGACATCCACGCCGGCGGGCATGGCCACGGCACGAGTCTCCAGAGTGCGGCAGTCGATGAGCAGGGCATGGCCAGGTTGACCCAGTGCCGAGATAAATTGATCCATGATGCCGCAGTTGCAGCCGACAAAGTGGTTCTCGGCCTGCTGACCGTTGAGGGCGATGTCGGCTTGGCTGATCTCCAGATTGTAGAGCGCCTTGAAGGTCTGACCCACGGCCACCTCCAAGGAGGCGGAGGAGCTCAGGCCCGCGCCTTGCGGTACGTTGCCGCTGATCACCAGATCGGCACCACCCAGGTGATAACCACGCTCCAGCAGGCACTTGACCACGCCGCGCACATAGTTGGCCCACATGTATTCAGGGTGGGGTTCGATGGGCATGCTGAGGTCGAAGAGATCCTGCTGCTCCTGATAGTCCGCGGCAACCACGCGGACCACGCTGGATTGACGTGGCGAGGCCGTGATCACTGTCTGGTAGTCGATGGCACAAGGCAGCACGAAGCCGTCATTGTAGTCTGTGTGTTCACCTATCAGGTTGACCCGACCCGGCGCCTGGATATCCAGGCTGGGCTGATAGCCAAAGAGACGGGTGAAGAGGCTTTGGGTAGTCTGTAACAGGGAATTTGTGCTCATAGGGACCTCAAATTTCTTAGCGTTGTTCACGAAAATGGATGTCACTGACGGCGCGCAGCCGTTCGGCGGCTTGTTCGGCGGTCAGATCCCGCTGGGTTTCGGCCAGCATCTCGTAGCCGACCATGAATTTGCGCACGCTGGCCGAGCGCAGCAGGGGCGGGTAGAAGTGGGCGTGCAACTGCCAGTGGGCGTTCTCCTCACCATTAAAGGGGGCGCCGTGCCAACCCATGGAGTAGGGGAAGGAGCACTGAAAGAGGTTGTCGTAACGGCTGGTCAACTTCTTCAGGGCAATGGCCAGATCCTGGCGTTGAGCCTCGTTGAGCTGGGGGAGCTGCTGGACGGCAAATTTCGGCAGCAGCAGGGTTTCGAATGGCCAGGCCGCCCAGTAGGGGACCACGGCGATCCAGTAATCGGTCTCCACCACGGTCCGGCTGCCATCGGCCTCTTCCCGCCGGGCGTAATCCAGCAACAGAGGTGACCCCTGTTCGGCAAAATAGGCGGCCTGGGTGCGCTCCTCGGCGGCGGCTTCATTGGGCAGGAAGCTGTTGGCCCAGATCTGGCCGTGGGGGTGCGGATTGGAGCAGCCCATCATGCTGCCTTTATTTTCAAACACCTGGATCCAGGGGTAGCTGCGGCCCAGCTCTGCCGTCTGCTCACACCAGGTATCGACCACGGCGCCCAGCGCCGGAAGCGAGAGTTCGGGCAGGGTCTTGCTGTGATCCGGTGAGAAGCAGATGACCCGGCTCGTGCCTCGGGCACTTTGCAGCTGAAACAGCGGGTCTGCGCTTTGCGGCGCGGCCGGGGTGTCGACCATCAGGGCGGCAAAGTCGTTGGTAAAGACAAAGGTGCCTGGATAGTCCGGGTTCACATCCCCTGTGACGCGGGTATTGCCAGCACAGAGAAAACACTCAGGGTCGTGTGGTGGACGCACGGTGCGATCCGGCTCATCCTGCTGCCCCTGCCAGGGGCGTTTGGCCCTGTGTGGAGAGACGAGCACCCACTCCCCTTTGAGTGGATTAAAGCGGCGATGGGGGTGGTCGGTTGGTTCAAATATCATGGTGATGTCCTTGTTCTAATACTGCGCAAAGAGGCCCAGGCAAATAGAGGGCAAACTGGGCTCAGGCGTCCGGGTAGCCGTTCGGGTTTTGGGATTGCCAGCGCCAGGTGTCGGCTGTCATCTCATCCAGGCCACGGCTTGCCTGCCAACCGAGCTCCTCGCGAGCCTTGGTGGGGTCGGCCCAGCACTGGGCTATGTCGCCGGCGCGGCGTGGGGCTATGACGTAGGGCAGTTCGCGGCCGCAGGCGCGGGAGAAGGCGGCGACCATCTGCAACACGCTGTAGCCGTGGCCTGTGCCCAGGTTGTAGATATGCACCCCGGGTTGGTCCTGCTTGGCCTGGAGGGCCGCCACATGGCCATCGGCCAGATCCATCACATGGATGTAATCGCGCACACCTGTGCCATCGGCTGTGGGATAGTCCCCGCCGAATACGCTCAACTGTTCACGCCGACCTACGGCTACTTGTGCGATAAAGGGCATCAGGTTGTTAGGAATGCCTTGAGGATCTTCACCCATCAGACCGCTGGGGTGGGCTCCTACCGGGTTGAAGTAGCGCAGCAGGGTCAGGGAGCAATCTGGTGCGGCACGGGAAAAATCCTTGACCATCAACTCCACCATCAGTTTGCTCTGGCCATAGGGGTTGGTGGCTTGCAGGGTGGGCGCAGCCTCAGTGATGGGGACCTGCTGAGGGTCGCCATAGACGGTGGCGGAGGAGCTGAAGATGAAGTTTTTCACGCCGGCTCGGGCCATGGCTTGTAGCAAAACCAGGGTGCCGCTGACGTTGTTTTCATAGTACTCCAGCGGTTTTTGCATGGACTCCCCGACGGCCTTGAGCCCGGCGAAGTGGATCACTGCCGCGATCTGCTGCTCGGCAAAGATGCGATCCAGCAGGGCAGCATCGCGAATATCCCCCTGATAGAGGGTGGGGCGTTGACCACTGAGTTGTTCAATACGGTTTAGAACGGACGATTTGCTGTTGCAGAAGTTATCTAGCAGTACCGGAGTCATGCCGGCGGCAAGTAACTGTAAACAGGTGTGACTGCCAATGTAACCAGTTCCACCGGTGACGAGAATTTTACGCATTTTTGACTCCCATTTTGCGGTTTTATTCGCGATAAAGTCAGCGTTAACGGCATGTGTAATCGCTTTCCCTAACTTTAATCCCGGTCTGGCCCGGTTTGGAAGTTTTTTTCCCCGATTTGATGTGATTTGCATCACAGCTTTGCTTGTTTCACCGGTTTTCACTCCTTGGCTTAGGTAAGGTGAGTGTAATTTTTATCACTGAGTGATCTGTTACCCTGTGGTTTTGCATCACTCATGGATAAAAGACTGTGTAATAAAGAGAAAACATCGGTAATATCACGACACAATCGGACAGAAAGTCTGTGTGTTTAGCGGGTAAAACAGCGGGTAAAAAAGATGGCTACAATCAAGGATGTCGCACTGTTGTCCGGGGTATCGGTCGCTACCGTGTCTCGAGTGATCAATGATTCCCCCAAGGCCAGCCAAGCCTCGCGAGAGGCTGTGCACAAGGCAATGGCCGAGCTCAATTACCACCCCAATGCCAACGCCCGGGCTTTGGCGCACCAGAGTGCGGAGACCTTGGGACTGGTGGTGGCAGACGTATCCGACCCCTTCTTTGGTACCATGGTTAAGGCGGTGGAGCAGGTGGCTCAAGCCACCGGCAATTTCCTGTTGATAGGTAATGGCTACCACGATGCCAAGCAGGAGAAGCAGGCGATTGAGCAGTTGATCCGTCATCGCTGTGCAGGCTTGGTGGTTCACGCCAAGATGTTGCCCGATGCGGAACTTGCGCTGCTGATGAGCCATGTTCCAGGTATGGTGCTCATCAATCGCACCCTGCCGGGTTATGAGTCACGCTGTATCGCCCTGGATGATCGCCATGGTGCCTGGTTGGCGACCCGCCATCTCATTCAGGAGGGGCATCAGAAGATTGGCTTCCTCTGTTCGAACCATCAAATCTCAGATTCCGAGGATCGTTTGCAGGGCTATCTTGATGCCTTGAAGGAGCATGGCATTACGGTGGATGAGCGCCTCATCTCCCGAGGGGCCCCCAATGAGATGGGGGGCGAAGAGGCGATGACAGAGTTGCTGGGTCGAGGTCGCAGCCTGACGGCTGTGGTCTGCTATAACGACTCCATGGCTGCCGGCGCCCTCTCTGTGCTCAGTGACAACGGCATTGAGGTACCCCAGGATATCTCCTTGGTGGGGTTTGATGATGTGCTCATCGCGCGTTACCTGCGACCACGCTTGACGACGGTGCGCTACCCGGTAGCGGCCATGGCGACCCAGGCGGCTGAGTTGGCCGTGGCGCTCTCCCAAGGGGGGGAGCTACCGGAAACCACCAATATGTTCAGCCCAACCCTGGTGCGTCGCCACTCGGTCAGTACCTTGGGGCATCGCGGTTAAGAAAACAAACGCACTAGCCCTCTGCTCCAAACCGCCCGCGCACCATTCGCGGGCGGTTCGCGCTTCATCCGGATTTATGTAGGCCAAGAGGATAAGCTCCACCACACTACATTTAGACCTATATAAATAAATCAATAAATTAGAGTTAATCTCTGCTGCAAAAAGGGAGGGGAAATATCGATCTGGCCCAGTCGCACATCTTGTTTTACCCGCTCCTTTTGTCCCGTTGCCGCCATCAACTTCTCTCTGTGCAGGTTTCCGCTGCCACGTAACAGTGCTATGGCGTTGTTCTGCTATGCGCGTTAGCGCCTAACCCTGCGCCTTGCTCCCTGCTCCCTGCTCCCTGCTCCCTGCTCCCTGCTCCCTGTGCCAGTCA
>JBOFBS010000342.1:0-4118 GCA_051645725.1 Aeromonadaceae bacterium
CCGATGAGCTGATTTACAGCTTGGTGGCCAGAGCCGGAATACACCTGGGGTTAACCAGCCCCAAGCAGTTGCTGGATGAGGTTTTTGCAAACCGGCATGTCATTGCAACGGTTGATCTGCCCAATCATCTGGCCCCTCTAGTCCAATTATTACCGGAGAGTATGGGGCTCGATGTCGCTTGTTTGGCTTATCGGCACACGCTATTTCCTCTGTATGCCCCATTTACCACTGAAGAGCGCAGGCGTCACTGTCTTGAGCAGATGGTCGGGGATTCTCAAGGTGCCATTCATCTGATTCTGGGGGTAGCGGCATCCCGAATTAAACAGTCTCATTCCCTGCGCTACTGTCCGCAATGTTTGCAAAATCAGCGCAGCGGCCATGGCGAATACTACTGGCAACGGCAATGGCAGGTGATGGGGGCTGATTGTTGTCTGGTGCATGGTGGTTTACTGGAGGCAAATATTGAGCGTCATGCTTACCATCGCCACCAGTTTGTTGCCGCCTCCCCGTTAGTTTGTCCCCTACTGCCCCAGCCTTTATCGGATGAGCGTGCCTTCAGGATTACTCGCCAAGTGATTTCTTTGTTGCAACGGCAACCTGATACTTCGCCCTCGTTTTCTCAATGGAGTGCTTTTTACCATCAGCTCGCTAATTTGGTGGGGTGTGCCAAGGGTAGGTACGTAAAACAGGAGACTATCCACGAGCTTGTCATGGCTCGCTGGCCGGCTGATTGGTTAGAGCAGCATGGATTGATGCTTAATAACGATTCGGGTAATTGGTTGCAGGCTATCTTTCGCAAGCACCGAAAATCTTTCAGCTATCTGGAACATATTGTTGTCCTGGATAGCCTGTTGCCTGAGTATTGGGACATGGCCACAGTGCTGGGAGAGGTGCTGAGCATGCCAACTGGCATTCATACTTTTCATCCCTGTCCTCCAGATAAAAAGAGCCCCCTATCGGCAGGATATCGAGCCAGATGGCAGCAGTTGTTGGAAAGCCATGGGGTGAAGTTGGCCCGTTTATCTCATCAGGCGTTATATGCTTGGTTGTACCGCCATGATCGTCGTTGGCTTCTGGAGTTTAACAGACAGAACCACCAGAGCAGTGTTAGAGAAAATCAGCGGGTCAATTGGCCACAAAAGGACCGTGTAACTTGCCGCCAGTTACTCAAAATCCTCAATGTGCATGAGCTGCGTTTAGATTGTCCCCGGCTATCTAGGCGATGGTTTCTATCAAAGCTTTCATCAAGCGCGATGATTGAGAAGAACCTCAGCAAAATGCCACTTACAAGCTTGTTTTTACAGCGATATTGTGAAGACATAGCAGACTATCAGATTCGTCGTTTGGCTCTTGCTGCCAGATTGTTGGTGCAGAATGGGCATTCATTGCACCGGTGGCGACTTCTTCGTTTAGCTGGCTTGAGTGATGAGCGATTAACCTCGCTGGCTGATGGCCTATTGCGAGATGTGTTGGGGGACTGATGCAGGATATCCATTTTGAAAAGGTGTCTGACGATACCACCATCTTGGCGATTGGTTCGCTTTTTCGACGGATTGATAACTCCCAATGGGGGATCAATCTGGATCTTTCTCCCAAGGCGGCAACTGCTTCATTGAGACTCTCGAATATCCCGGTTCTAGCCCGTAAGCGAGTATTGAACCCGACTCAGGATCATAAGCCTGCAGGGTATCATCTCGTTTTTACTATCGATAACACGGGAACTTGGCAAAGAAAGAAACTGGGTGATTACCCAGTTGCGTCAGTGGTTCGTGTTATGGACAAGCGCCAACACTGTTTCTGTTTTCTTGCCAATGACATAGAGATTTATCTTCCCCAAATGGAATTGGCGCGAGCGTTGTTGCTGCATGATGGTTACCTCTCTCGTTCAGCGTTGGATCCGGATTGTCTGAGAAGTGAGTTTTCGATTGAACGCGTCAGTCCCGATGTTGCCCGAGTGAATGTGTTGCCTTCCTCCAGCTATCCGCTCAAGTCTCTTGATGACTATGAGTCGCGGCGCCTATTGAGCTGGATCTTGATCGACCCCGACGCCCGAGCCTCCTACGAGAGCATCGGTCACTATCAGAAGCTGAACGGTTATGAGAAAGGGGGATATCGGCAATGGGAGTTCGAGTTTACTCCCCCGCCTCTGCCATCCGTCTCTTTTGAGGTCAGGGGCCGGTTTGATAAACAAACCAGAAGTATGCTGGTTTACGAGATTTCCAGTCTGAAAAATATCAAGGCTGCTATCCCAGATGAGGTCCAGTTTTTTCATCCCAAGTTGCGGGAGTATGTACGTGGGGAGGGGGAAGGCTCGGTGCGCTTGGTAGGTGAACGTCCTCATATTCATTCGGTGCATGATGGTGTGGAAGCCAACGCGGATACCTCACCAGTGTTATTACGGGCGCCAGCCGTAGTTTTTGAGTTTTCCAAGGCTTTCAATACACGCAAGGTTGCCGAGAAAAAGCAGGAGAGCGCAAAGGGCAAGGCTGATGAAGAGTTAGGATCTCCGGCTTCAGCCGATGTTAGTACTGAGGAGTCAGTTGTTGGCGGTGTGCTGCCCTGCGCCGAGTGGACTGCCGAATCGGATGAAACTGATGATCTTCACCTCTACGCCAACAAGTTTGATTGCTTTGTGGCGATGCTGGATCAGTTGGTCACTGCTCATGGTTGCGTGATTAGATCCAAGCAACTGCGCAAGTTGCCAAAACTCTATCGATGCAATCGGCATCTGCTTCTGGATGGTAATCCGAGATGCCTGGCTGTTGTCGAAGTCGAGTCACAGAACCGGATGTTTCATATCCTTGAAGTGGATACCTCTGATGGGATCTGCTCCTTATCAACCCAATTATTGAGGCTGACATCGCAGCAGGGGTGGCAGGAGCAGCTGAGATTATTGGAAGAAGAGCTAACTCAGAAATCACTGCACTGGCCAAGCAAGCGGCTGAAGGAGCTGTGTGGTAAGGATGGCTATTCTGGCATCCCTCATCCGCAGACCAAATCGGTGGATAAGGGCAAGTTGCCTGAGGGGTCGATAGAGCACTGGGCTGCTAGATTTCATAGTTGGATGACATCAATCTAAAAAAGTACAAAGCTCGGTTATAAAGCTCTTTCCCTCGGTGTCCTCCTAGTCTATCGCCAATACCACGAGCGTTTAAGTTTACCATTGAACAAAAAACAACTGTGTTTTAATACAGTTGTTTTGACTTTTGAGAACGGACTGGAGGAGTTCGCCAGTTCCGTGTAAGCTGTCGAACATGAAAAGCAAAATCTCCAAAATCAACCGTGAGAAGTTAGTTTACTTCTCAGGACACGAAACGTTCCCTTTGCGTCAGATGTGGCTTAAAAAGTCCATTGACCAAGCGACCGTGGGTGGACTTATCCCTAAGACAATCTTTACCGACGATTCTGCTATCGCAGTATTCGGGGTTGGTAAAAATATGGTTGCCTCGATTCGGCATTGGGCTTTGGCCTGTGGAATCATGACTGATGAAGGGAATGCTTACCGCGTCACAAACTTCGCCATGGATATCCTGTCAAAGGATGGCCTTGATCCTTACGCAGAGAATCCCTCTACTGCATGGTTTGTTCATTGGCAGTTAGCAGGCAAAGGTAATCGTTCTACAACGTGGTATTGGTTGTTCAATCACGTAACGGCACCTATGTTCAAGAGACAAGACCTTGAAGGAGCTTTAGCAGACTATGCCCGAACTCTTGACCCTAAGCATCGACTGTCAGCAACCACTATTTCACGTGACTTGGAAACATGTGTGCGTAGTTATGCCCCACGTACAGCAAATGGTTCTCCCGAAGATTTTGCTGAACCGCTATTGGGCGAACTAGGACTACTTCAAGAGGTTCACAAAGGGGAATTTTCTTTCCGCCGAGGGCCTAAAGCTACACTTCATGATGGCATTTTTGCCTATGCGCTTATTGATTTTTGGGATAAGACTGCGGCCAATCAAAGCTCACTTGCTTTCGAAACTATCGCTTATGCGGAAGGGGCTCCTGGCCGAGTATTCAAGCTAGACGAGGAGTCGATCGCACAACGGCTGATCGCTTTGGCTGACTTCACTGATGGCAAGCTTGCGTGGACTGACTCTGCAGGTCTTCGCCAAGTT
>JBOFBS010000343.1:0-22122 GCA_051645725.1 Aeromonadaceae bacterium
AACGAGGCCACGGCCTGCGCCACAGGAGGCGTGGCCGCCTCCAGCCAGCTGGGGTAACCCGTGATCGTGACGTGAAAATAGTAGCGATACCCCAGCTCATCCAGCTCGGGCAAGTGGCGCAGCAGAGGTTGCGGCTGTCGGGTCCAGAACACGACGAGATCCACATCAGCAGGCAGCAGCGACACCCGGCGGATCTGTTGAGCATTGTAGGGATTGCGGGTGAGCAGAAATCCGGCCCGCACCCGCTCCATCCACCACGTTGCATAGAAGGCGGGAATATCGGTGCGGCGACTGGCGCTGATGATCATGGCCAAGAGTGCAACCCTGCGCTAAGACTCGTCATTTATTAACCTTACCCTAAGAATATGACCTCCGTTCGCCCTGAGCCGTCGAATACCCATATCCGTTCGCCCTGAGCCTGTCGAAGGGGAAGGTAAATTCTTTAAAAACAGTTAATTATATTCACCCGACTCACCACGGCTCGAAGATGGAGCCATTGCCGGGCAGGAAGAGGCGCTGATAGATAGCCGTCGCCTCGCCATCACTCATGCTGGCAATGTAATCGCAGACGGTCCGATTCAGAGAGTGACGACTGCCTGGGGTGATGCGCGCCGAAATGCTACGCGGCAGCAGATCCTTGGGGTTATCCCGAAACGCCTCGAACAACTCGGCTATGACCTGCTGCCCCTTGTACTCCAGAGTCCGGATACGAGGCTGGGCTATCACCTCATCGAACACATAACTCTTGAGGCGCTTGAGGATCGCCTCCCCTTCCGGACGCAACCGCATGCGATAATCCAGCAAAGGGTGGGCAAATTGCCCCAGCCGCACCGGCTCGGTCTGATTCACCAGAAAGTGCACCAGATTCGTGATGGCCTGCTTGAGCAGACGCGGCTCACCGCTGGCAATGCGGCGGGTGTAGTAGTCAGGCTCCCGGCTCTTGCGACTCTCCAGGCGCGCCACATCCTGTAGCAGCGCAGAGAGCTCCTCCGCCACCTTATGTGGGCTCAACAACCCCACGGCCAGGGCATCCTCCAGATCATGGACGCCATAGGCTATGTCATCGGCCAGCTCCATCAGGCTGCAGTCCAGGCTCTTGTGTACCGAGCGCAAACCGCGGATGCGGATCCCCGCCTCTATCTTCTCCACCTCCATGGGCTCACAGAAGAGCTGGCGATCCTCGGCACTAAAGGGCGCCAGCAGCCAGTCACGGATGTCGGCCTCATCATCGTGAATACACTTGGGCGGGTGCCAGGAGGTGAGGTTGCGCGGCGCCGCCAGCGGACGCTCAGGGTAGGTAGGGGCCACCTCGCGAAACAGTACCGGGTATTTGAGCACGGCCAGCAGGGTGCGGCGGGTAAAATCATAACCATAGCCATCGGAATACTCACCCAGCCGACTCAAGATGCGCAGTGTCTGGCCATTACCCTCGAAGCCCCCAAACTCCAGCATGAAGTAGTTGAGGATCTTCTCCCCATTGTGACCAAAGGCCGGATGGCCTATGTCATGGGCCAGACAGGCCGTTTCGATCAGGTGCTCTGGCGGTACCCAGCCCAGCAGGCCATCCCGCTCCTCTTTGTGGGCAAACCAGCTCAAGCGGTTGGTGAGTGTGGCGCCGATCTGGGCCACCTCCAAAGAGTGGGTCAGACGGGTGCGAAAGAAGTCGTTCTCCCCCACCCCCACCACCTGGGTCTTTCCCTGCAGGCGGCGAAACGCCGCCGAATGGGTGATACGGCTACGATCGATACGCGCCAGAAACTCCAGCGTTGTCCCCTTACCCCCCTCCTTGTTGCTGGAGCGACGCTCCCCCCACTCTGGGCCACACTCTTTATCACTCACGCTCGCACTCCTGACCATATTCCCGCTCCACGCTACCGCTCAGGCCAGCCAATTACCAGTAACAGAAGAGATAAACGGGGGCACGCCATGCGTTCACGCTGCATGGGCACAGGCTGATCCCGACTCAAGCAGATGACACAACCAGCCCACTCTGCCACGCACTCCCGCCCCACAACCTGGAGCGGACGGATGAGCATCCGCTGCCCGCCAGCTGGCACCATCCCCCACAGAGAGCCATGCCCTCCCCCTGGTGGGGCGATTACTGGCATACTAAGTGGGGTCACAAACCGGCTTGGGCAGTGCAAGCCGTTGCAATCATGAGGGATA
The DNA here is from genome assembly GCA_051645725.1 of Aeromonadaceae bacterium. Taxonomy (GTDB): domain Bacteria; phylum Pseudomonadota; class Gammaproteobacteria; order Enterobacterales; family Aeromonadaceae; genus Pseudaeromonas. The sequence continues at coordinate 2,167 of JBOFBS010000343.1, forward strand.
TATGGAGTTTACAACCTGGCTACCACTAGCCGCCATCTGTCTAATGGGGGCCATCAGCCCCGGTCCGAGTCTGGCACTCATCATGCGCAATACCCTGCAGGGCGGCCGGCTACAGGGGGTAGCCACAGGCTGGGGGCATGGTCTAGGCGTCGGGCTCTACGCCCTCTTCACGGCTCTGGGGCTGGCTCTACTCATCACCAACACTCCCTGGCTGTTCCAGCTCATTCAGTATGGTGGCGCCCTCTTCTTGGCCTGGTTGGGGCTCAAGGCCCTATGGCCCCGCTCAGACAGGCCATCCCAAGAGCAGGATGCCACGCCAGCCAGCCGCCGCCGGGGAGCCCTGGAGGGCTTTGCCGTGGCCTTTTTGAACCCCCAGTTGGCCATCTTCTTCCTGGCTCTCTTCAGCCAGTTTGTCCACGCTGACACCGACTGGCGTGAGGGTAGCATCATGATGCTGACGGCCGGAGGCATAGATGCCCTCTGGTACAGCCTGGTGGCACTGCTGCTCTCCCACGGCCCCGTGCTCGCTCAACTGCAGGCCAGGGCCCGAGTCATAGATAAAATCAGTGGCCTCATCCTGCTCGGCCTGGCATTGAAGGTGGTGATCTGAGCCAGAAGCCCCCCTCTTTTGTCAACGCAAACGATGGGCTCAGCGCGCGTTCAACTTGGCCCACACCTCATTTTCCGTCAGTTTGGGATTCCGGTTACCCAGCGGAAGCTTGCCGCCCGAACTGATGGTCTGAGCCCAACTGACGATAGTGGTCACGGATCGCTGTGACCAGTTATTAGCCTGCAGCCACTGCTCAATCTCCGCCGGATTGATGGGGATACGATTCTTGTGCAACACCTTGAGGGTGAGCTTGATGCGATCCTCATCGTTGGGCTGCAGCATGGCTTTATTGCAGGTAACAGAAAAAGAGTTCATGGCTTTTAACAGAAGACTATTCATCACTATTCTCGGATTGATGGCACTGCCAGCAGCAGCTCGATGGATTGGTGGATGAGCGGATCGGGATAATTTGAAACTGGCCGCCCTATCCGGGCAAGGGACACAGGGCGCAGTTGACCTCGCCATATAGGCTCACCTCGCTCCGGCAGAGCAGGAGGGAGCCTCGTTAGCCTATTTTAGCGCATAAGCTGCCACAGTGCGGCAACGTTACGGGCGGTTAGCCGCAGATTGTCATGGGCCGATGCGAGGGCCTCGGGCAAGGGCATGGCTCGGGGAAGAATCGCAAACATGGCATCAATGCCTTGCGTGTAAACCCCTTCACACCCCTCTCCTAAGCTGCCCACTATGGCGATCACCGGCTTGCCAAAGCGTTTGGCACAACGGGCCACGCCTATGGGCGTCTTGCCATGAAGCGTCTGACCATCCAGCCTCCCCTCCCCGGTTACCACCAGATCGGCGTCCGCCACGGCCGAGGCCAGATCTAACGCCGTCATGACGATATCAACACCCGGTTTAAGCTCGGCACCCAGCAACCCGACCAGGGCGGCCCCAATACCGCCGCCGGCTCCCGCACCGGGAGAATCCAGCACAGCCCTGCCGGTTAACGTTTCAATGGCGTGCCCATAGTGGGCCAGCGCCATATCGAGAGTCGCGACCATAGCCGGGGTCGCCCCTTTTTGTGGCCCAAAGATGGCCGACGCCCCCTTGGGGCCACAAAGCGGATTGTCCACATCACACGCCACCAGGATCTTCACCTTGGCCAGACGCGGATCCAGCCTGCAGAGATCGAGCCGTGCCAGCTCTCCCAGGGCTCCACCACCCCGACCTAACTCGCGACCATCGGCCTTGAGTAATCTGCCGCCCAACGCCTGTATCATGCCAGCGCCCCCATCATTGGTCGCGCTGCCCCCTATCCCCAGGATCAGCTCGTGAACGCCGAGATCCAGCGCGGCCACTATCAGCTCCCCCATGCCGTAACTGGTGGTCATCAGGGGGTTGCGCAACTCAGGCGCCACCCACTGCAAGCCGGATGCCGCCGCCATCTCGATGACAGCCGTCTGGCCATCACCCAGTAGCCCGAAGAAGCCCGCCACCGGATGCCCCAAGGGGCCCGTGACGGTGACGGGTACAATCCGGCCGGCTGTTGCCTCCACCAGCGCCCTTACGCTGCCCTCGCCCCCATCGGCCATGGGCAACTTCACATAACAGGCATCAGGGAGTACCTGCTTAAATCCCGCCTCTATGGCCTCAGCCACCTCACTGGCCGAGAGACTCTCCTTAAAGGAGTCAGGTGCAATCACTATCTTCACGGACTACTCCTTGGCGGCCGCCAGAACCAGTGAGAAGTGGTGAGAGCTGATCTGCAGCTTGCGCCCCAGATAGAGACGGTGGGCATCGTGCCTATGAACCCCTGAGTCCAGATGAAACTGCTGGCAGCCCGCCTCCCGCGCCTGCTGGATCAGGTAATCCAGCAGCTCTCCCCCCAATCCCTGCTTGCGAGCCACGCTGGCCGTCACCAGATCATCCACATAGAGCGCCCGCCCCCAGGCCAGATACTCGACATAGCGGTAACCCGAGGCTGCTGCCACTTCTCCCCCCTGCTCGATATAGGCCAGGCGGTAGTCATGATTGGCCATCTGTCGCCTGACCTGAGCCACAAACTCGCTCTCATCCAGATGGGGCCGCAACTCGGCAAAGACAGGGTAACAAGCGCGGAGTTGCTGCTCACTGCTCGCATGTTGCACAGACATAGGCTCTCCTTAACCGACATAGATAGGGCACTGGCATAGATACCCCATGATAAATAAAAAGCGGCGAGGAGTTCGCCGCTTTTCTCATTACGCCTGGGGACACACCCTCATGCCAGTCAGTTAACGAAGGTGAGATAGCCTCTTGAGCCAACCGTTGGCGGCAAGGACGCCGCCATCGAGCCCCCACGGATGGGTTTACGGCGAGTTGGCGAGGGAGGATCTCTCACCCTAACCGCTTAACTGACGAGCAGTAGGGGATACGCCCTCTCTAACCGTGGGGGTGACCCCGCTCTGGTTGATAACTAAAGAGCTGCTTGAACCAGTCTATGGGGTTATCCGGACGGCTATCGTCACCGCTCCCCCCACTGCTGCAGGGGACGGTCGGCCCCAGTTGATCCAGACGCGCAGGCAAGGCCAGGGCGCCGCCACACCCGCTGGCGACCGGCTTGCCACCACGGGAGAAGTTGGCCCAGCCAATCCCCTTGGGCACAGCCAGCTGCAGGGAGTTGACACCACGGCGGGTCATGTAGTCGCCGAAGAGTTGCAGGGCACCGTTGGCTCCCGTGAGCCCAGCCGGCTGGTTGTCATCGCGCCCGACCCAGACGCTCACCAGCTCATCGTTATCCAGGCCGCTGAACCAGGAGTCACGCAGGTTATCCGTGGTGCCTGTCTTACCCGCCAGGGTCACACCGGGGAAGCGCGCCGCCAGGGAGCGTGCCGTCCCCTGGCTCGCCACCTTGGTCATGACAAAGAGCGTCAGGTAACTGTCACGGGCATCCAGACGACGCTCGGCCTTCAGCTGCTTCTGGTAAAGGGAGCGGTTCTTCTCATCGAGCACAGCCCGCAGTGTGGTCAACGGCTGATAGAGCCCCTCGTTCGCCAGGGTCAGGTACATCTGGTTCACCTCAAAGGGCGAGAGTGCCACAGTCCCCAGGAACAAAGAGGGGTAAGCCTGGATAGGCTGGGTCACCCCCAGCGACTTCAGTGTGGCCACCACCTTGTCGACCCCCACATCCATGCCCAACCGTACCGTTGGCAGGTTCAATGACTCCGCCATCGCCTGATAGAGGGGCACAGAGCCGCGATAGCCGCGATCATAGTTCTTCGGCTGCCAGCTCTGCCCCCCCTGATTGCGCAGGGTGAGCGGCGCATCCTTGAGCGGCGAGGCCAGGTTATACCCCTTCTCCAGGCCGGTCAGATAGACGGCAGGCTTGACCAGGGAGCCGATAGGGCGCCTGGCATCCAGGGCACGATTAAAGCCCGCAAAACGGATGTCCCGCCCCCCGACCACGGCCGAGATCTCCCCTGTCTTCCAGTTGGAGACCACCATGGCCCCCTGCAGCGCGGGGCGCTTTCGCTCCTTCTCTATCTTGTCCAGCTGGCTGGTGACCGCCTCCTCGGCAGAGAGCTGGGCTACGGGATCCAGACTGGTGAAGATCTTGAGCCCGGAGTTTTTGAGGAACCCCTCACCGAAGCGATCTTTAAGCTCGCGCTTAAGCAGATTCATGAAGGCCGGCGTCCGGCCATAACTCATCTGGCCGCGCGGCAAGAGGGCCAGGGGGCGGCTCAGGTAAACCTGATACTCGGGCGGCTCTATCTTCAGATTATCCAGCAAGAGTTTGAGCACCAGATCCCGCCGCTCCTGGGCCCGCTCAGGGAAACGCCAGGGATCGTAATAGGAGGGACCGCGCACCATGCCGACCAGGAGCGCCATCTGATCCGGCTCCAGCTCATTGAGCGGCAGACCGAAGTAGAAGTAGGAGGCCAGGCCAAAGCCATAGACCCCCTGCGCCTTGTTCTGTCCCAGATAGATCTCGTTGATATAGGTCTCGAGTATCTGCTGCTTGCTGTAACGGTAATCCATGATCACCGCCATGTAGGCCTCCTGCACCTTACGCCACAGGCTGCGCTCTGAGGTGAGGAAGAAGTTTTTAGCCAACTGCTGGGTCAGGGTACTCCCCCCCTGCACGGCCCGTCCGGCCTTGAGGTTGGCAAAGAAGGCACGGCCAATGGAGAGTAACGACACCCCGCCATGGTTATAAAAATCGCGATCCTCTACCGTCAGCAGGGTGTCGATAAAGCTCTGGGGGACCTCATCCAGACGCAGCAGCAACCTGTCCTCTATCTCTTCGGCACTCAGGCGATCCAGCAGCACGGGGTCCATACGCACATAGCCCAGATCCCGTTGATTGTCGGCATTCTGGATGCGCTGCAACCGTTGACCATTGAAGGTGAGCAGCAGGGGCCGTGCCTGCTCACTGCCATCACCAAAGTGGAAGGCCCGGCGGATGAGTACCACCTTGTTGCCCCCCACCGCATATTGTCCCGCCCCCTGGGGCTTGGCACTCTGGCGATAGTTGAGCAGCTTGAGCTCGTGGAGCATCTGTTTTTGCGACAACCGCTGGCCCGGATAGAGCTCCAGCGGCCGACTGTAGACCAGGGCCGGCAGTTGCCACTTCTGACCGTCGAATTTCTCGCGAATGAGGCTGTCCAGATAGATGCCGGTCACCAGCAGACAGGCAAACAGCACCAGGGACAACTTGGCGGCCAGCCAGCCCCAGCGACGCCAGTCGATACTCTGATGCCACGCCATTTTCTTTTTGGAACGGGGTTTACGCGCTGCCATCGTCTTGTTTCATCCTGTTCTTGGTATATCGGGTCGGCATCGCCTCCAGAGGGTTATCCGGCCAATAGTGTTTGGGGTAGCGCCCCTTCATCTCTTTTTTCACCTCGCCATAGCTCCCCTGCCAGAAGGCGACCAGATCCTGGGTGATCTGCAGGGGCCGCTGGGCAGGCGAGAGTAACTCCACCAGCAAAGGCACCTGCCCCCGCGCCACACTGGGTGTCTGGCGCTGGCCAAACATCTCCTGAATTCGAACCGGCAGCACGGGGGCTTGTCCTGGCTGATAGCGAATGCGCAAGCGGGTTCCTGTCGGGGCGACAAAGTGAGTGGGCAACAGCTCATCCAGCTCCTTTGGCAGGGGCCAGGGCAGGCTCTGGCGCAGTATGTTACCCAAATCCAGCCGTTTAAGCTGCTCCAGCCGACTCATACCCGCCAGATGAGGCAGTAACCAGCTCTCCAGTGTCGCCAGCAGAGTCACCTCATCCATCACGGGCCAAGCCAGATCGGGCAACCAGAGAGCGGCGCAGCGCAGTCGCGCCAGATACTGCTCGCTCTCCTCATCCCAAGGCAGGCAGGAGATCCCCTTGAGCCGGATCCCCTCAAGCAGACAGCGCCCCTTCTGCTCATCGCTGAGATTGGCTAACGGCTGCCGCTCCAGCACTATGCTGCCCAGCCGCTTCTGCCGTTCGGCCCGAACCCGCCCCTCGCGCTCATCCCAGCCGAACCAGCTCTCTTCGCTAAACAGCTCGGGCAGATAACGCTGCAACTCGGCGAGATCGACAGGCTCAGCCAGATAGATGCGAACCCCCTGCGGCGTGAGCGTCAACTCGACCGCCACCAGCCACTCCTGACCACTCAGGGCATGCTCCAGCGGCAGATCGGCACTCTGGCCACCGGAGAGCTGATAGCGTTGGCCGCTGCGCAAGCGAGCCAGACGATCCGGCCAGGCCAGGGCACAGAGCAGACCCAACCACTGCCCCTGACTGGCCCGACCCGGTGCCCCCACCCCTCCGGCCTCCGCCAGACGCTGGCGCCAGCGCGCAGCCTGCGACTTGAGGCCCCCCGCATGCCGGCTAAAGAGCTGATGCAAGCTGTCGCTGCCACGCTTCTCCTCCTCCAGCAGCGCCACCAGAGTACAGGCCTCTTCGACCACACCACTGAGCCCCTGCTGCTCCAGGCTGGCGGCACACAGCAGCAGGTGGGCCAATCTGGGATGACAGGGCAAGCGTGCCATCTGCCGCCCCCGCTCGCTCAGGCGCCCACTCTCATCCACTGCCTCCAGTTGCTGCAGCAATCGCTGCGCGGCCAGCAGATTGGGGGCCGGCGGTTGCTCTAAAAGCGGTAGCTCGGCCACCTCACAGCCCCAGAGCCCAGCCTCCAGCAAGAGACGCGAGAGCTCCACCACCCGGATCTCCGGAGGGCTCTGCTCATCCAGCCGCTCCTGCTGCTCGCTGCTCCAGAGCCGATAACAGATACCGGGTCCCAGACGCCCCGCACGGCCGGCGCGCTGAGTCGCCGAGGCGCGGGAGATGGGTTTGAGCTCCAGCCGCTCGATGCCGCTGGCCACATCAAAGCGCACCCGTCGCTCCAGACCGCTGTCAACCACCACCCGTATCCCCTCAATGGTGAGGGAGGTCTCGGCCACATTGGTGGTCAACACTATCTTGCGCCCGCCCGCAGGCGCAGGCCGTATGGCCCGCTGCTGCTCGGCAAAGGAGAGACGACCATACAGAGGGGCTATCATCAGCTGAGTGTGCTCAGCCAACCGCTCCTGCAACCACTCGGCGGTTCGCTCTATCTCACCCGCCCCCGGCAAAAAGACCAACAGGCTACCCGACTCGGCGGCCAGCGCCTCCAGCACCACGGCCCCCAGTTGCGGCACCAGCGGCTGCTGACGGTTGATGGGCCTGTAGTGATAGTCGATGGGATGGGCCCGCCCCGCGCTCTGCAGCACCTGGGCGGTGGGCAGGTGTGCCGAGAAGTCGAGCCCCTCCAGCGTCGCCGACATGATGAGCAGCTTGAGATCGGGGCGCAGGGCACTGCGCGCCTCTATGGCCAGCGCCAGCGCCAGATCCGCATGCAGACTGCGCTCGTGAAACTCATCGAAAATCAGTAGCGCCACACCGGTCAATTCCGGATCAGCCTGCAACATGCGAGTCAGGATCCCCTCGGTCACTATCTCAAGCTGAGTCTGTGCACTCACCCGACTCTCGCCACGAACCCGATAGCCGACCCGTTGCCCCACCTCTTCCCCCAGCTCCGAGGCCAGGAAACGGGCAATATTGCGCGCCGCCAGCCGCCTGGGTTCCAGCATGATGATCCGCCCCCTCAGGCAGTTTGAGTCCAGCAGGGCCAGCGGCAGGGCCGTCGATTTACCGGCGCCGGGCGGCGCCTGCAACACAACCGGCACCTCTGCGGCCAGATGGCTGAGCAGGGCGGGTAGCAACGACAGTACGGGTAAGGGCTCGTCCTGGGGACCTGCAGAAACGGAAGATGGGGACACTCACACTCCAATGCGCCAAGGCGGCAAATAGCAATGGCGGGCATTGTGCCAAAGCTTCCTGCCCCATTAAAGCGATTGCCGTTTTCAGCAGAGCGGTCGAATCCAGGCCAAACATAACAGAGCGTAAACCAACCACGATTAATCCAGACAAAAATCAGGGTTTTGTTAAACCGGGCATGGTAGAGGCAAATGGAGAGGCGCATGATGTGAAGCGAGATTTAAGAGTCATTAGACCCTCTGTTTTTCCTAACCACTGGAGTCATTATGTCTGTTATGCGTTTTTCCATACCTCGCGACATCATCTACGGTGACAATGCTCTCGCCCACCTAAGCCAGCTCAAAGGCAAACGCGCCATGCTGGTCACAGGGGGAAGCTCGATGCAGCGCCTGGGCTTTATCGAGCAGGCCACTGCCCTGCTGCAGCAAGCGGGCATGCAGACCCAACTCTTTGACGGAGTCGAACCCAACCCCTCTGTTGCCACGGTTCTAAACGGAGCCGCAGCCATGCAGGCGTTCCAACCCGATTGGATTGTCGCCATTGGTGGGGGCTCGGCTCTGGATGCGGCCAAGGTGATGTGGTGCTTCTACGAACATCCCGAGTTGAAATTTACCGACATCATCACCCCCGGCTCCATGCCGCCATTGCGCAACAAGGCACGCTTTGTCGCCATCCCCTCCACCAGCGGCACAGCCTCAGAGATCACGGCCTTCTCCGTCATCACGGACACGGAGAATCACATCAAGTATCCGATTGTTGCCGCTGACATGGTGCCGGATATTGCCATTCTGGATCCGGCCCTGCCGACCAAGATGCCGCCCCATATCACGGCCAATACCGGCATGGATGTACTGGCTCATGCGGTGGAGGCCGTGGCCTCAACGGCAGCCACCTCCTTCACCGATCCCTATGCCATCGAGGCTATCCGCCTGGTGCTGGGCAACTTGGAAACCGCCTACCACCACCCCGAGGACAAAGAGGCTCGCTTTAACATGCACAATGCCTCGGCGCTGGCGGGTATGGCCTTCACCAATGCCTCGCTGGGGCTGGTTCACTCCCTGGCTCACAAGATAGGCGGTGAATTCGGGGTCACCCATGGCCTGGCCAATGCCATACTGCTGCCCTATGTGATCCGTTTTAACCGTCAATTCAGCGACAAATATGCCCTGGTTGAAAAGCTGTTGGGAATAGAGGATCTGCCGAGCACCATCGAAGCACTCAACGTTAAACTCGGCATCCCCTGCTGCTTCAAGCAGTGCGATGAGGTGGAGTTTGATGAGAGCAAATTCCGCGATGTGCTGGATCGCATGAGCCAGAACGCCCACGCCGACCCCTGTACCTGGACCAACCCAGGCAAGCCGAGTGTGGCGGATGTGAAGGCACTCTACCAAGCGGCCTATTACGGCGGCAAAGAGTGCGGCTGCTAACGGCCCAAGAGCAGGGTAACATAGCAACAGACAAGGGGCGCCAGGGCGCCCCTACTTGTTCCCTCCTATGCAGCTAGCAGGTTTTCTCATGTCCCATAAACGTCTCTTCTTTGGCCTGGATGCCACAGACCAGGCTCCCGCGCTCTGCCAACTGCAGCAAAGAGTCGCCTTAGATGCCAAACCCGTAGTCGCGGAGAACCTGCACCTGACCCTGATCTTTCTGGGCCAGGTTGCCGACGATAGAGTCGATGCCCTCTGCCAACTGGGCCAGGCCGTAGCCCAGTGTCACGGCCCCATGGTGATCACACTGGATAAGCTGGGCTGGTTTCATCACGCTCAGGTCGCCTGGATTGGCCCCACTCAACCGCCAGCCGCCTTGCTGGCGCTGGAGCAAGCCCTGCGCAGCGCTGTAACCCGACTGGCATTCCCTCTGGAGGCCCGCCCCTATCGCCCCCATGTCAGCCTCTACCGCAAGGCCCGCTCGCTACCACCACATGACGCGCCACCCATTACTCTGCAGGCCCATGCACTTCACCTCTACGAATCCTGCTCCACCCCTGAAGGGGTGCGCTACATCAAACTAGCCAGCTGGCCACTGACAACTGACCAAAGCGTAACGGCCAGAGGTATCCCACCCTCCTCGATCACGCAGGCAAATGGCACGCCCAGTGCAACACACTCTCCGTATGGGACGGCGGGGTAAGGTACAAGCCGACCGAAGGCCGCAGGGATGCGGCCTTCGAGCGCCAGGGAGGGCTTTATGCGGGTCGGCGCCACCTTACCCCGATGCCACACCGCCCCTCAGCATCGCAGATGGCACGCCCAGTGCGGCACACTCTCCATGTGGGACGGCGGGGTAAGGTACAAACCGACCGTAGGCCGCAGGGATGCGGCCTTCGAGCGCCAAGGAGGGCTTTATGCGGGTCGGCGCCACCTTACCCCGATGCCACCGCCCCTTAGCATCGCAGATGGCTCTCCCAGTGCAACACACTCTCCGTATGGGACAGCGGGGTAAGGTACAAGCCGACCGTAGGCCGCAGGGATGCGGCCTCCGATTGCGACCCCTTGCGACAGAGATGTTGTGGCCCTAAAGGATAACGGGCAGCGGCACCACCACGCCTATATGAGTGGGCGAGATGGCTGTCCCATAAGCGAGCAGCTCGACCCCGGCCGCCCGGGCCTCTACCAGCAGTTGCGCATAGGCCGGATCGATATGTGCCGCCGGGCGGACCTCGCGTATCCCGGTATGCTGCACACAAAATAGCACCACGGCCCGCAACCCCTGCGCACGAACCCGCATCAACTCCCGCAGGTGCTTGCTGGCTCGCTCACTGGGAGCATCGGGGAAAAAGCCCACCCCACCTGCCGCCAACTCAGGACGGGCAGCCTCCCCCAGCAAAGTGACGCTCTTCACCTCGACGAAGCAATCGGCCGCACTCCCCTGCGTCAACAGCAGATCGATGCGGCTCCCCTCCTCCCCATATTTCACCTCCTGAGACAAGGAGCCGTAGCCAGCCAGCTCGCGGATCACCCCGGCCGTGATGGCATCCGCCACCAGGCTGTTGGCCCGTGCCGTATTGACCCCGATAAAATGGCCCGCGGTCGTTTGGGTCAGCTCCCAGGTGCCGGGATACTTGCGCTTGGGGTTCTCAGAGTGGGAAAACCAGACGCGCCAACCTGGCGCCGCACAACCTGTCATACGCCCGGTATTGGGGCAGTGCAAGGTCATGACCTCCCCGGGATCCCCCTCGACATCCGCCAAAAAACGTTTATAGCGGCGAATAAGGCACGCACTTTGCAGCTGCAGTGATTGAAAATGGGCTAAGGGCTGAAAATCTGGGGCGTTCACGTCATCTATCCTGACTGTTGTCTGCTATAACCAAGAGGTAGGCCACCCATAGTAACGCCCCTCGCCTCAGGTAACGAGGGGGTTGTGCCCACGGCTCTCGGCCAGCCAAGCCCTCGGACTCATCACAACCAAGCTGAGGATGCCAAGGCTGTTGTGTCACGCGGAAACAGAAAAAAAGGGGGGCTTGCGTCATATTGTTTGCTCTACGCCTTGAAAATGGCAAAAACGACACAATATAGGATTACCAACATAGCGGTAGTCAGGCCGATTGGCCCTGACAGGCAGGTGCAGGTAGAGAAGGGAAATGCAGCTCTGGCTAACAAAATGCGCCAAGTGATTTGCTCGACTCCCAACCTTCTGATATAGATACCGCCCTTAATTATTAGTAGCCAGCACACGGTGACGTGCTGCGTCGTGCGAATTAGGAGATCAACATGCCTATGGGCGATACCAACAAATCTCTGGGACCTCTGGCCATCGCCGGTGTGGAACCTTATCAGGCCAAACCTGATGAGGAGTACATGAATGATGCGCAGAAGACGCACTTCCGCAAGATACTGGAAGCCTGGCGTAATCAGCTGCGTGAAGAAGTGGACCGCACCGTTGATCATATGAAGGATGAAGCTGCTAACTTCCCGGATCCGGTGGATCGCGCCGCCCAGGAAGAGGAGTTTGCCTTGGAACTGCGAGCTCGTGACCGGGAGCGCAAGCTCATCAAGAAGATCGAGAAGACCCTGGTCAAACTCGAAGAGGATGACTTCGGTTATTGCGAACACTGTGGCATCGAGATCGGCATCCGTCGTCTGGAAGCCCGTCCGACCGCCGAGCTGTGCGTAGACTGCAAGACGCTGGCTGAGATCAAAGAAAAGCAGATGGTCGGCTAAGCCTCATTGACGACCTGCTGTAATCCGGAGGGAGCCATTGGCTCCCTCCTGCTTTTCCTGGCAAGCCCATGCGCCTCTCGGCCGATGGGTACGATTCTGCTTGGCGCTCCCCTCTGCCTTATGTCAGACTGCGGCGGCTTTTTGGCTGGTTACTGACCTGGTTATGACCCTCAGCTCTTACTCTCGCTCAGGCTATGTGGGCCGTTTTGCCCCCTCGCCCTCTGGTCCCTTGCATTTTGGCTCGCTCATCGCCGCCTTGGGTTCGTTCTTGCAAGCCCGCAGTCAGGGCGGAGCCTGGTTGGTTCGCATAGAGGATCTGGATCCACCTCGGGAGGTGCCCGGTGCCGCCGACGAGATACTGCGCACACTGGAGCGTCTGGGGCTGACCTGGGATGGCGAGGTGCTCTACCAGAGCCGTCGCCATGAGCGCTATCAGGCTGTTCTGGATCGGTTTTACCATCAGGGGCTGACCTACTACTGTCACTGCAGTCGCGCCCAGATCCAGGCGGCCGGCGGTCTCTACCCCGGAAGCTGTCGCGCCTTGGGATTGCCGGCAACAGGCAACGCCCTACGCCTGCACCTGAGCCAGCCTGTCTATGGCTTTGTTGATGAGCTCCATGGCCCGATCCAGGTAGCGGCGGCCCTGGCCGCCGAGGATTTTATTCTCAAACGTCGGGATGGGCTCTTCGCCTATAATCTGGCTGTCGTGGTCGATGATGCCGACAGCGGCGTGACCCAGGTAGTCCGCGGTGCCGATCTCATCGAGCCGACAGTGCGGCAGATCGCCCTCTACCGCCTCCTGGGGCAACCTGAGCCCAGTTGGCTGCATCTGCCTCTGGCGGTACAAAAAGCAGGCTTTAAACTCTCCAAACAGAACCACGCCCCGGCGCTGATCCCCGGTGCTGAGAGCCTCCAGCTCTGGCAGGCACTGGCGTTTTTAGGACAAGAGCCACCAGAGGAACTGCAAGGTGACCGAGATCTGCTACTGAACTGGGCGACAACCCACTGGCAGCAGCATAAAATTCCACAACCGCTGGAAATCTTGTGGCAATAAGCCAACCTCAGCCACTGGTTTCTCATTTTTGCGTGCTGCGCTATCATAGCGCCGCAGCAACAGGCGGGTGACAATCCCGGAGGTGTACTATTTTTTCCCAGATCGCGAATTTCTGCCGTAAGGTGCTCGGTAAGGATGATGAGGGCAATACCATGGCAGGCGAACGCCGCATTCTTACTCGGGATCAGCATCCCATCTCCCGACGCCAGATCAGCGACAATGCTCTGAAGGTGCTCTATCGCCTGAATAAATCCGGGCATGAGGCCTATCTGGTCGGCGGCGGTGTACGCGATCTGCTGCTGGGCAAGGCGCCCAAGGACTTTGACATAGTCACAGATGCCACCCCGGAGCAGATACGTAAACTCTTCTCCAACTGCCGTCTGGTGGGTCGCCGCTTCCGTCTGGCCCATGTGGTCTTCGGCCGCGATGTGATAGAGGTCGCCACCTTCCGTGGTCACCACCACAAGGTCAACACCAGCAAGCACATCTCCAGCCGCTCCGATGAGGGCATGCTGCTACGCGACAACGTCTACGGCACCATAGAAGAGGATGCCGAACGCCGTGACTTTACGGTAAACGCCCTCTACTACAGCATCAAAGATTTCAGCCTCCATGACTTTCATGGCGGCCTGGACGATCTGGATGCGGGTACACTGGAACTGATTGGTGATCCCGAGACCCGCTACCGGGAAGATCCGGTGCGCATGCTGCGCGCCATTCGCTTTGCCGCCAAGCTCGATCTGCAGATCAGCGAACGCTCCGCGGCCCCGATTGCCGAGCTGGCCCCCCTGCTACAGGATATTCCACCTGCTCGCCTCTTCGAGGAGAGCCTCAAGCTGTTCCAGGCCGGTCATGCCAAGAAGACCTATCAACTGTTGCGCGAGTATGGGCTCTTTGCCCCGCTATTCCCTCAGGTCGCCACCCTGCTGACCCCTGCCTGCGACAGCCCGTTTGAACGTTTTCTGGAGCAGGCCCTGCAAAATACCGATGAGCGGGTGCGAGCCAATCTGCCGGTGAACCCGGCCTTCTTCTACGCCGCCCTGCTGTGGGGGGTAGTCGAAAAACGCAGCCGTGACTTTGGCAACGAGAGTACGCTGCCGCCACAAGACACCCTGCTGCTGGCCATGAATGAAGCCATAGATCAGCAGATCAAGACGATCGCCATTCCTCGCCGTTTTACCTCGGATATCCGTGAGATCTGGTTACTGCAAGACAGACTGCCTCGCCGCTCCGGCAAACGAGCCGAGCGTCTCTTCACCCATCCGAAATTCCGTGCCGCCTTTGACTTCCTGGAGTTGCGCAGCCGCATCGATGGCCGTCTCAAGGAGCTGGTGCAGTGGTGGGCCGACTATCAGGCTACCAACGCAGGACAACGCCATGAGTTGGCCGAACACTCGCCTCGCGGCGCCTATGCCACTCATGAATCAAGCAGCCATGAATCGGCTTCTCATGTTGAAGGTGGCGAGAAGGGCAAACCTCGGCGCCGTCGCCGTCGTGGCCCTCGCCGCCCCAAAGAAGGCGCGGCATGACCCCCGTCTTCATCGCGTTAGGTGCCAATCTGGCGGATCCGCTACAGCAGATCCGCCAGGCTGTCAGCGCCCTGCGCCAGTTGCCTGAGTCCCAGTTTCTCGCCTGCTCCCCACTCTACGGCTCCAAACCCATGGGACCCGCCGACCAGCCTGACTATGTCAATGGCGTGGTCTCGCTGCTGACCGACCTCCCCCCCCATGCCCTACTCGATGCCACCCAGGCTATCGAGCGGGAGCAGGGCCGGGTTCGCAAGGCTGAACGCTGGGGACCTCGCACCCTGGATCTGGATCTGCTGCTGTATGGCGAACAGATGATTAACGACAACCGTCTTACCGTGCCCCACTATGGCATGAAAGAGCGGGCCTTCGTGCTGCTCCCCCTATTTGACCTCGCCCCCGAGCTGGTACTCCCCTGTGGTACCCCGCTGCGCTCGCTGGCCACCACCTGTGACCGCTCCGGCCTCGCGCCTCTGACGGTCAGCCTGTAAGTAAGGAGTCTCCATGAGCAAAACCACCATCAACCAACTGCTGAAAATGAAGCAGGAGGGACAGAAGTTCACCTCCATCACAGCCTATGACGCCACGTTCGCCCAGCTGTTTGATGAAGTGGGCGTTCCGGTGATCCTGATCGGTGACTCGTTAGGCATGGTTATTCAAGGTCACAGCGATACCCTGCCGGTCACGGTGGAGGAGATGGCCTATCACACCCGCTGTGTGCGTCGCGGCACCCGCAATGCCCTGGTCATCGCCGACCTGCCGTTCATGAGCTATGCCGATACAGGCTCAGCCTGCCAGAATGCCGCCAAGCTGATGGCCGCAGGCGCCAGCATGGTCAAGATCGAGGGGGGCGAGTGGCTGTGTGACACGGTGCGTCAGCTCAACCGTAATGGCGTCCCTGTCTGTGGTCACCTGGGATTGACCCCGCAATCTGTGCACGTCTTCGGTGGCTTCCGGGTACAGGGTCGGGATCTGGATCAGGCTGAAGAGATCTACCGTAACGCCCTGGCTCTGCAGGCGGCCGGCATTCAGCTGCTGGTGCTGGAGTGTGTCCCCAGCGCCCTGGCCGAGCGCATCACCAAGGCACTGCGCATTCCGGTCATAGGTATAGGTGCCGGCAACGGTACAGATGGCCAGATACTGGTGATGCACGATGCCTTCGGCCTCACCTCAGGTTATACCCCGAAATTTACCAAGAACTTCCTGGCCGAAGGGGGCGACATTCGCGCCGCTGTGCGTCTTTACATGGCACAAGTGGCCGACGGCACCTTCCCCGGCCCCGAACAAACTTTCAATTAATCCCACTCCTGCGCCCCGGCGCCACTCTGGTCGCCGGGCAACGCGAAGCGTATCGAGGAGAGTCTCATGCAAGTGGTCAACGACACGCAGAGCCTGCGCGCCGCCCTGCGTCAACTGCGCCAGCCCGCTGTGCGTATCGCCTTCGTCCCGACTATGGGCAACCTGCACCAGGGGCATCTGACCCTGGTTCGTGAAGCCAAGGCGCGAGCCGAGGTGGTCGTGGTCAGCATCTTCGTCAACCCCATGCAGTTTGATCGTGCCGAAGATCTGGCCAACTACCCGCGCACCCTGGAGCAGGATTGTGCCCTGCTGGCCGAGGCGGGTGTGGATGTGGTCTTCACCCCCACGCCAGAGATCATCTACCCCCAAGGCTTGGGGGCCCACACCTTTGTCGAGGTTCCCGGCATCTCCACCCTGCTGGAGGGGGCCCTGCGTCCAGGGCATTTCCGGGGCGTTGCCACTGTGGTAACCAAACTCTTTAACCTGGTTCAGCCTGATGTGGCCTGCTTCGGCCAGAAGGATTACCAGCAGTTGGCGCTTATTCGCAAGATGGTGACCGACCTGGCCCTCCCCATCGAGATAGTGGGTGTCCCGACGGTTCGGGCCCATGATGGCCTGGCGCTCTCCTCGCGCAATGGCTACCTCAGTGCCGAAGAGCGCGCCAAGGCGCCCCAACTGGCCCGCACCATGCGCTGGCTGGGCGAACAGGTGGCCGCCGGCGTCCGCGACTTCGATGCCCTGACCCAGGAGGCCAGCGAGCAGCTGGCCGAGGTGGGCTTCCGTCCCGATGCCATCGATTTCGTCGATGCCGACACCCTGCTCCCCCTGGACCAGCGGAGTCAGGCGGCCGTGATCCTGATGGCCGCCTTCCTGGGCCGGGCCCGTCTCATCGATAACCTGGTGGTGAATTTGCACCCACAGGACAGATAGTTTATATTCCGCCCGCTAGCGTTCCCGGCGGGGTTGAGAGAGGTAAAGCAATGCAACGAATTATGCTCAGAGGCAAACTGCACCAGGCGCGCGTCACCCATGCCGTGCTCAATTATGAAGGCTCCTGTGGCATCGACCTGGACTTGCTCGAGGCGGCAGGCATAGTCGAGAACGAACAGATCGACATCTATAACATAGAGACGGGCGATCGCTTTCACACCTACGCCATCGCTGGCGAGCGTGGCTCCAGGATGATCTCCTTGAACGGCGCCGCCGCCCGTAAAGCGGCGGTGGGCGATCGGGTCATCATCTGCGCCTATGGCATGTTTGATGAGAGCGAAGTTGCCAGCCACAAACCTCGCCTGGTCTATCTGGATGCCGACAACAACATCAGCCGCACCGGCAAGGATATCCCGGTTCAGCTGACCTGAGTGCAGCCCGATAGCCCATACAGCACGGAGGCGGCCTTGGCCGCCTCTTGGTTTTATTCGGACGAGACGAGCTGCGTGGTTGAGCCGGGTGCCTCGGCTGGCTAGAATACGCTGCCGATGTCAGAAGAACCCGAACCCGGCTATCGGCATGACCAGAGCCAAGTGAGTAGACACGCACCATGAGTAACGACATCCGCCTGATCGTCGGCCTGGGAAATCCGGGGCCAGAATATGCCCACACCCGCCACAATGCGGGCGCCTGGTATGTGGCCGAACTGGCCGCCAGGAACCAAGCCAGCCTGCGCGACGATCCCAAGTATTACGGCCTCACGGCCCGCATCTCACTCCATGGTCAGGAGGTGCGCTTGCTGGTGCCGACCACCTTCATGAACCTGAGCGGCAAGGCGGTCTCGGCTCTGGCCAAGTTTTTCCAGATCCCGGTGGAGTCTATCCTGGTCGCCCATGATGAGCTGGACTTGCCCCCTGGCGTAGCCCGATTCAAGCAAGGTGGCGGCCATGGCGGCCACAATGGCCTCAAGGACATCATCAGCAAGATGGGCAACAGCAAGGAGTTCCACCGCCTGCGGTTGGGCATAGGCCACCCGGGTGACAAGAATCAAGTGGCCGGCTTTGTGCTGACCAAGGCTCCCCAGAAGGAGCAAGAACTTATCGATGCCGCACTGGACGAAGCCCTGCGCTGCACCGACATCCTGTTTCAACAAGATATGACCCGCGCCATGAATCGCCTCCATGCGTTCAAGGCCGGATCCTGACCTTTCCTTAGGAGAAAACCTCGATGGGTTTCAAATGCGGTATTGTCGGCCTGCCTAACGTGGGCAAGTCCACCCTGTTCAATGCGCTGACCAAGGCGGGTATCGAAGCGGCTAACTTCCCTTTCTGTACCATTGAGCCTAATACCGGTGTGGTCCCCATGCCGGATCCGCGTCTGGATGCCCTGGCCGAGATCATCAAGCCCCAGCGCGTCGTCCCCACCACCATGGAGTTTGTGGATATCGCCGGGCTGGTGAAGGGCGCCTCCACGGGCGAAGGGCTGGGTAACAAGTTTCTGACCAACATACGTGAAACCGAGGCGATCGGTCATGTAGTGCGCTGCTTTGAAGATGAGAACATCATCCACGTGGCAGGCAAGGTACACCCGGCCGAAGATATCGAAACCATCAACACCGAGTTGGCCCTGGCGGATCTGGACACCTGTGAGCGTGCCATCCAGCGCATTCAGAAGAAGGCCAAGGGTGGCGACAAGGATGCCAAGCTGGAGCTCTCCGTGCTGGAGAAGTGCCTGCCTGTGCTCTCCGAGGCCGGTATGCTGCGCACCCTGGAGCTCTCTGCCGAAGAGAAGGCCGCCATCCGCTACTTAAGCTTCCTCACCCTGAAGCCCACCATGTACATTGCCAACGTCAATGAAGATGGCTTCGAGAACAACCCCTTCCTGGATCAGGTGCGCGCCATCGCCGCCAAGGAAGGTTCCGTTGTTGTACCGGTTTGCGCCGCCATTGAATCGGATCTGGCCGAGATGGAAGATGCAGACCGCGAAGAGTTCATGGCCGAGCTGGGCCTGGAAGAGCCAGGCCTCAACCGGGTGATCCGCGCCGGTTACGAGTTGCTGAATCTGCAGACCTACTTCACCGCCGGGGTGAAGGAAGTGCGTGCCTGGACCATTCCCGTGGGCGCCACGGCTCCACAGGCTGCGGGCAAGATCCACACCGACTTCGAGAAGGGCTTTATCCGCGCCCAAACCATCTCCTATGAAGACTTCATCACCTACAAGGGTGAGCAAGGCGCCAAGGAAGCCGGCAAGATGCGCGCCGAAGGCAAGGAGTACATTGTCAAAGATGGTGACGTGTTGAATTTCCTCTTCAACGTCTAACCCAAGCAGACCGAGTATCAAGCCCTCTCTTCCGGAGGGCTTTTTTGTCTCTGTCGCATCGGCTCATGCGAGCCGTTTTCATCTCACCCTCAGCACGCTAGCATGATGACCATCAGCTGCAATCACACTTGTTAAATGGAGTTTCCATGCCATTGGGTTTCTATAAACGCTATGCACTCTTGGCCCTGGGGCTCTTGCTGCTCGAGTTGGGGATAGCACTGTTTGTTCACGACCAGCTGATCCGCCCCTGGATCGGAGACACCTTGGTGGTGATCCTGCTCTTTGCCCTCTGCCGCAGCGTCATACGCGCAAATCACTACCTCCTCGCCCTGGCCGTACTGCTCTTTGCCTATGCCATAGAGATAGGGCAATACTTCAATCTGGTCGCACAGCTGGGGCTGGAGCAGAACAAACTGGCAAGAGTGGTAATTGGGGCCACCTTCGATCCCCACGATCTGCTGGCCTACACGATGGGCGCCCTGCTGATCTGCCTGGTACAGTGGAGCCACAACCGGTTTCGACTAAACCGGCTGAGTGAACAAAGGTTCGACTAATTGCTCCCAAACTCGTCAGCTCAAGCACGATTGCGGCCAATTCTTCGCCAAGCGGTAAAAGGCGAGGGAAAAAGGGGTTGACGTGAAAAGGGCAGATCCGCATAATTCGCCCGCACAGTTGAGCAGGGTACTGTTTAACAGTGAAGAGAAGATGGCTATGTAGCTCAGTTGGTTAGAGCATCGCACTCATAATGCGGGGGTCACAGGTTCGAATCCCGTCATAGCCACCATAATTGGGGTGTCGCCAAGCGGTAAGGCAGCGGGTTTTGATCTCGCCATACCTAGGTTCG
>JBOFBS010000344.1:0-1971 GCA_051645725.1 Aeromonadaceae bacterium
ACCACCTCACAGCTTCTCTGGGTGGTCAAGCTGGGGATCAACATCAACATCATCATCTTGGGGTCAGCCATTGTGCTGACTGTTGGGGAGTACATCCAATGAGCTCACGCGTCCTGAGCAAAATCAAAAAGCTGCTGGCCCTGGCTGCCAGCGGCAACCAGCACGAAGCCGCCAATGCGATGGCCAAGGTGCAGGCCCTGATGAAGGCCAATGGCCTCACTGAAACGGATATCGAACTGAGCAGCATCGGTCAGCAGTGGGCCAAGTGTGCGAACCAGAGCCGCACACAACCCCAGTGGAGCCACATGTTGATCTCCCTGGTTGGTGACGCCTTCGGGGTTGAGGTGATGTATCAGCGCGAGATCTTCGGTGCTGTACGTGTCTCCTTCGTCGGCCCTTCTGAACGAGCAGAGATCGCCGGGTACGTCTATGAGGTGCTGGCTCGCCAGTTGGGTAAGGCCCGCCGTGAGTATCTGGCTGGCCTGAACAAGCGGATGAAGACCACTACCAAGACCACCAGAGCAGATCTGTTTTGTGAAGGGTGGTGCCGCGCTGTCTATGCCAAGGTGCAGCGGCTTGTCCCCAACGAAAAAGAGGCTGCCCTGGTCAAGCAATTCATGGAGCGGAAGCACCCCAATCTCAAGCAGGCAACTGCACGTGAGGCGGGTGGTAATCGCCGGGATCATAACTCCATGTTTGATGGATACCGCGCCGGGCAGGATGTGGAGCTCAATGCCGGGGTGGCAGGTCAGGAACAAAAGAAACTGGGGGTTGCATGAAGAGTATTAGCGATCTGGTCTTCACCAGTGTTCAGGACGCCAAGTCATCACTGGAATGCACCCTCAGCCAGAGTCCACAGCAGGCGATTGTCGAGGCCGAAGCGGTTCTGGTTGCCATGGTGAAATTCCAATATGACCAACCAAGTCGCCGCAAGATGCTCAAAACCATCATAAACAGGGCCAATAAGGCGCTCAAAGCACAGCGGGGGACTCCATGAGCGGTATGTGGATAGCGATCAACCTGGTAGCCCTGGTGATCGGATTGGCTCTGTTGTTGTAGGTCTTATGCGAAACCACCCCGCCATCGGCGGGATGGTCTGCCCAGCGTGGTTGCTGGGTACTGATGAGCAGCCAAAGGAAAAGCACATGAAAAGCACAATAGGATTAACACCAGACCTTGAAGCAACTCATGAGATGGCTCATGACGCAGCAAAAAATATCCCGTCACATACCTTGGCCACAGTGCGTTTAGCTACTGGCCTAGCAACTGAGGAAATGGCCAGCGGTGCTCATTTATGTACGAAAGCAACGACTTACCAAGGGAAATCTCTGAAGTCCCAACCAAGAAGTCATGAGGAAACTTGAGGTGGGAGTTAATGGTTAAAAACATGATGTATTGAGTTAGCAATTCATAAAGCGCCATTTTTTTAGGCATTGCTAACTCGATGGCCTCTTTGAGAGGGAGGTCTGAGTGACTCAGTCGCTCAAAAAGCCACTGTTGAACGTCTGATGAAATGAGAGTTTTTGGGGATTCTGGTGCGCTGTTGTTACCAAAAAGTAGTTGAGCAAAATTGAATAATGGCGATGCAACTTCTTGAGCAGTCAGATATTTCATGTTGTTCCAGTTTATTGAAGTGGTGCGCTCAATTATTGATCTACCAGCAACGCTAGAACAAGTGAGGCACCAGATCTGTTGCTCAATTTACATGCAGTCTCGGGAATAGACAGTGCCCCGAACTCTAGCGGGGTGATCTACCCGATGTGGTGATCGGGTACTGATGAGCAGCTAAAGGGAATGCCATGGAAAAGAAGAAACCTAAACCCGCAGTCGACCGCAAAGCGGCGGAACGGGCCAGGCATAAAGCGCTTGGTATCCAGCGGGTCGAGGTCAAGTTGTCGACCAGAGAGCGTGATCTGTTGGGGTTGCTCTGCCGCCTCCGTGCTGCCGGTGATGAGCCCTACACGGTGGATG
>JBOFBS010000345.1:0-4726 GCA_051645725.1 Aeromonadaceae bacterium
AGGTCTCCTCTTTTCTGCGGCTCTTATATACGGCAGAGATCATGGATTGCGTTAAATATGTCGTGGTTTGTTGCCTGAAATGGTGGCTGACTATAACATGTGGAACTCAATAACTATAAGGGTTTTCCTCGTCAACGGAGTGCAGTAAATGGCCGAGCGCGGCATTGAACTCAAGGGTACAACCTTCACCCTGTCTGTCTTGCATTTGACAGATACTGATCCCAAGCAAATCAAAGAATTATTAGAAGAAAAGGTGGCTCAGGCTCCTCAATTCTTCAATTGTGCCCCCTTGGTGGTCAATGTTGAAAAACTCGATGAGACACCCGATTTTGAGGCGCTCAAAGAGACTATAGAGCGCGAGGATTTTGTACTGGTCGGCATCACGGGTGCCAAAGACGAGGCGACCAAAGTCGCCGCCAAAGCCGCAGGGCTGGCGGTCATGACAGCAGGTAAACGTATCGAGCAGGTCGAGCCGGCTCCTCAACCCCAACCGGTTGAAGAAGTTTCTATGAGCTCTACCCGCGTTCATCATGGTAATGTACGCTCAGGTCAACAGATTTATGCCTCCGGTGGTTCCCTGGTGATCTTGGGATCCGTCAGCAACGGCGCGGAAGTCATAGCCGATGACAGCATCCACATCTACGGTACGCTGCGAGGCCGAGCCCTGGCAGGCGCGAGAGGCAATAGTCAAGCCCGAATTTATTGTCAGCAACTGGAGCCTGAACTCATCTCCATTGCTGGAACTTACCAGCTTAGCGATGCTTTGGCCGCAGATGTGGTGCATAAAGATGTCCATATCCGGCTTGAGCAGGACAAGCTCATTTTTGAAAGATTGCAGTCTTAACGGTTTACAAGGAAAGCACCCATGGCTCGTATTATCGTCGTAACTTCAGGAAAAGGCGGCGTTGGTAAGACCACCAGTAGTGCTGCCATCAGTACTGGCTTAGCACAACGTGGCAAAAAAACTGTGGTGATCGACTTCGATGTCGGTTTGCGTAATCTCGACCTCATCATGGGGTGTGAGCGCCGTGTCGTTTACGATTTTGTCAACGTCATCAACGAAGAGGCCAACCTCACCCAGGCGATGATCAAAGATAAGCGCGTGGAAAACCTCTACATACTGCCCGCGTCCCAGACTCGCGATAAGGAAGCCCTTAATCGCGAAGGTGTTGAGCGGGTCATCAATCGACTCAAGGAGATGGAGTTCGACTATATTGTCTGCGACTCTCCGGCCGGTATCGAAACCGGAGCCCTGATGGCGCTCTATTTCGCCGATGAGGCGATCGTCACCACCAACCCGGAAGTCTCTTCCGTGCGAGACTCTGACCGGATACTGGGGATTTTGGCCTCCAAGTCACGCCGTGCCGAGTTGGGTCTTGAGCCCATCCAGGAGCACCTGCTGCTGACTCGTTATGCTCCAGGCCGCGTCAACAAAGGTGACATGTTGAGCGTTGAGGATGTGCAGGAAATCCTGGCAATCCCACTGCTTGGCGTTATTCCCGAATCCCCTTCGGTGCTGCGCGCATCCAATGCGGGTGAACCTGTGATCCTGGATTCTGAATCCGATGCAGGCCAAGCCTACGATGATGCCGTTGCCCGTCTTCTCGGCGAGAAGCGAGATTTCCGCTTCCTGCAAGAGGAGAAGAAGGGCTTCCTTTCTCGCCTGTTTGGGAGTTAAGCCATGTCGTTACTCGATTTTTTCCTGCGCCCGCGCAAAGAGAACACCGCCAAGGTGGCCAAAGAGCGCCTGCAGATCATTGTGGCCCACGAGCGCAGCACCCGCGGTGGTCCGGATTACCTGCCTCAGTTAAAACAAGATCTGCTGGATGTGATCCGCAAATACGTTGAGATCAGCCCGGAGCAGGTCACGGTACAACTGGATAAGAAAGATGATCTCTCCGTACTGGAGTTGAACATCATGCTCAATAGCGACAAACCTGAAGTCTCAGTCACGCTCGAAAGCAGCGAACCGACTAAATAAGGGACACTCAGAAAACCAAAAAGAGATGGCAGGCAACTGACCATCTCTTTTTTTATTTCGGTTGCGGCTTGGAGTAGTGTGGCGACTCAAGGTGCCATGCCCAATCGACCTCTGGGCATCAGACCAAACTCATCACAAAAGGGATCGTGTAGATAGCGCACCTCCACCTCTTTTATCTCCGGCCAGAGCTTGTGCTGGTTAACACGAAGCAGTGGAAACGCATAAGCCTGGCTCCCGATGTGACCAGCTTCCACTCCGCTGATCTCCCCCACCACTGTGATGCTTCGCCCCTTGGCATAGAGCACGGGATCGAGCAAGCCACTAAAACGGGCGATGAAGCGGCCAGGAGAGGTTTCTCGCTGCTGTGGCAGCCCGTTCGCCTGCAAGGGCAGGTAGACAATCTCTATCTCGCTGCCCTGCTCTTGCACCCGGGTCTGGGCAATCAGACCACTCCAACGCACAGGCTGACCAGAATAGCGAGCCGGATCCTGACGAACTGTGCCATAGCTGACCAGAGCCGTTTCGGGTTGGTAATCGAGTTCAGGAGGTAACGAGCTACAGCCACAGATGAGCGCAGTGAGGATTATCCCTAACCAGCGAGCAGCACTTAGCTCAAGCATAAATATCCAGGCGCAACATCTGCTGCAGCTCATCGCGCTTCTCTTGCCTGGCAATGCTCTGATAGGCATTGAGTGCTCGCCCTTCTCGACCAGAGGGCTGATCGTAGCTAAGACGCTCAGCGGCCTCTTCGGCCCCCTCTACCATCAACAAGACAGAGGGGGGCGTTCGTTGTTCCTGCTGCTTATCCTTGACCGCACCCGCACCATGGGTGACAGAGGGCGAAATGGCTCCCAATCCGACACGAGTCAGATCTTGCGTTGCCATATCAATCGAGCGAATTGTCATCCCCTCTCCCACTCCACGTTGGTGATAAGCCGCAGGCTCATTCACGCCCCACTTAATTATTCACGACCAGGCAATTTTTTCCAGGTCACTTTATCACGCAAATAAACCGGTGTAGCAAGAGCCGGCTCACATGCCTGCTGCAGCATCTGCGGTTGCTGAGCTAAAACAAGCATATCTTGTGCCCAGGGTAACGACTCCTCATCCCGGTGGAGATCCTCACCCAACACAGCAAACGCATCGGCATAGGCGGCAAAACCGGTACCGGAGCAAAACCAGGCACCTGGCGTCTCCTGCATGAACTGCTGGCAACAGGACGCAGCCTGCTCGGGTGACAGGACGGCCTCCTCGGCCAGCGGCACCATGATGCCATCCTGCAAGGAAAACGCGGCGAAGTAGACTTCGTTCATCCGCGCATCAATAGCACAAAACACCCGTTCGGCACCGGTACGACGGTGGCACCCTTGCGCCAGGGCCGCCAGATCCGAGATACCAATCAGGCGTTTCCCTGCGCCATAAGCCAAGCCTTGAGCGACACCAATGCCTATACGCACCCCGGTGAAAGAGCCTGGTCCCCGGCCAAAGGCAATGGCATCCAGCTCGCCCAGGGTCAAACCGGCATCTTGCAGCAGTTGTTCACACATGGGGAGTATCTTGCGGGTATGGGCCTGGGGAGCCACCTCGGCAAGATATGTGATCACACCCTCTACCAGCAATGCAGCAGAGCAGGCTTCGGTTGCGGTATCGATTGCCAAAATTTTGGTCATCTATCTATGTCTCTACTTCTCGGTACGAATATTACTGGATGTTCAGGAGGGCAAGTTTATCCTGCTCCTGTCGTCATCTGTTGCCAAAAACTGGCAATGTTTGCCAGTTCCCGGGTTCTGGGCATGGGAGGCAAACTCTGTAAAAAGGTCCCGCCATAAGGGCGATTAACCAAGCGAGGATCGCACAGGATAAGCACACCGCGATCCCCCATGTCCCGGATCAGCCGCCCCACCCCCTGCTTGAGGGTGATAACCGCATCCGGCAACTGTAACTCACTAAACGGCTCCCCGCCGCGCAAGCGGCAATCCTCTATCCTGGCTTTGAGCAGCGGATCATCCGGCGCGGTAAAGGGCAATTTGTCTATGATAACACAAGAGAGCGCCGCCCCCCTGACATCCACCCCCTCCCAGAAGGAGGCCGTCGCTACCAAGATGGCCCGCCCATTCTCGACAAACTGGCTGAGCAGGCGTTGCTTATTATCCTCACCCTGTACCAGCACCAAGCGGCCCACATCGCGTCGCAACACCTCGGCCACCTGGCGCAAACTCTGATAGCTGGTACACAAGAAGAAGATGCCACCAGGCACCTTGTTGATAGTGGGGAGCAACCGCTCTGCCAATTCGGTCGAACGCCGCCCAAAGCCCGTGTCAGGCAAACCTCTAGGAACACATAGCAGAGACTGTTCGGCATACGCAAAGGGGCTCTCCAGCACCAATTGCTCCGCATCAGCTATGCCCAGACGCTGGCGAAAATGGTCAAAATCGTGGCCCACAGTCAAAGTAGCCGAGGTAAAAATCCAGCTACAGCCGGCGCGCATCACCTCACTGTGAAAACGGTCGGCAATGGATAGTGGGGTCAGATTTAAAGAAAAGTGCAGCCGGGTAGTATCAAACCAGTAGGCGGCACCACTTTGCTCAGTTTGCGTCAGGCGCTCCAATTTGCCCTGGTATTCGACGATCCGCTCAAAGCAGTGATCGAGTCGCTCTCCTCGTCCTAGGGCCAGTTTCAACACATCGTAGCAGAGCCTGTGTGTGTCCTTTAGCCGTTGCAGGGTCCGATCAAACAGGGGATTAC
>JBOFBS010000346.1:0-1664 GCA_051645725.1 Aeromonadaceae bacterium
GCCCTCGATATCCTCCCCGAGCTGCGCTGCTGGCTTGCAGACAACGTCGAGATGCAGGCAGAGCCCGCTATCGTGGCTCACCTGCCCAATGGCTACCTGCTCACCCAGGCTGACTGCATCGAGGCCATTGATGCACTGCTCCACCAGCTACGCCATTAGTCGCGCCAAGAAGGAACAAACGCCATGCGATTACCCAATCCCTTTTCCCTTGAGGAAACGCTCGAGAAGCTGCGCCATAGCCTGACAGCCGTCAGCAACGAAAATGCGCTGACGTTGCTGGAGAAGGCCGCCACCAAGGCCCATGATGACGAGGCCTATGCCAAGCAATTTGAAGAGACCTTGCTACAAGGCTCCACCATCGAGATACGCGAGTGTCTCAGCTGCTTTGGCGACTACTTCGAACGCTCCCGAGACGCACCGCCCTATTACCCGCATCACGATGCCGTTAACGGCATTGATTGTGCGCTCTACACCATCCTGTTTGATGTTGCTCACCCAGACGCAGAGCAGGCACACGAATAACGCCAGCATCCCCAAACCCAGATCATCAGCGCCAACACCATGATCCGGATATCCCGACATCACTCACAAGGCCACCTCACCGAAGGTGGCTTTTTGCATTTTAAGGAACCATGCCCATGTCTGCCTTCATGATTGACCGCAAGGACTACCTTACCTTTGCCGTGCAGTTGCACCGCTTTTGCAATGCCCCCATGCCACCGCACTACACCCTTGAGTTGCTGCGCACCCTCTGGTGGCTGCCGCCAGCAGACACGACCAGTGCCTGGACATGGCGAGTTGATCGGTTGGTACGGTTGATGATGCTCGCCAATAGGCGGGCGGTCTGGCATCGCTATCAGTTAGGACGCCAGCAAGACCAGAAGGAACCACGCCAGCATGGCTCAACCAAACTGGGACCGCTTAAACCTGTTCACCGTTACCACCAGGCACCACTCACTGATGCCGAACTGGTGGCGCTCTACAAATTCACCTGCTGCGCCCTGTACCAATCGAGTGAATGGAGCGGGAGCCCTGAGCAGGCTCCCCGGCTGGTGAAAGTGATACAGCAGTTTCAGCAAGCGCTGGCGCAAGACGTGCTGACCCGGCTGTCACTGTGGGAGCAAGCCTCCTGGGGAGAGATGTGATGAACCTTTCCATCATTCTGACAGTGACAAGCTCACCTCCGCGCTCAACTGCCCATATAGCCCAGCGTATCGCCGATGACATGGCACACCTGCATCAGCGTTTGGGGGATGCAGTGAGCGATGAACTGGGCATCAGTATCAGTTATCTGGTCGAACAGTTTGCGCTGCTGGCAGCGGCTTACCGCACATCAGCGGAAATGGAGAAACACCCATGATCGAGTTCAACGATAGCTTCACTCAGGTCGCCGTCGCTCAGGCAATGAGCGCACATGGCGATTTGCATCGGCTCATTGCCTATCAGCTCACCTTCCCGAAGTGGGCACACGACTATGACGAGACCGGCAAGCGCACTGGCCCCGACAAGATCAAGCCCGTGCCAGCGATGCACAAGACCACGCTGTTCGTGAGTCCACTGGACATGGTGGACAACCTGCCCTGCGAGATTAACTTTGCGTGGTGGGAGCGTGAGTGCAACGACCTCGGCTATCCCGTTGGGGAGTGGCGACGCACCATTGTGGG
>JBOFBS010000347.1:0-4605 GCA_051645725.1 Aeromonadaceae bacterium
TGCCGTGGAGTACTTTGTCTCCTACTATGACTACTACCAGCCAGAGGCCTATGTTCCCTCTACCGATACCTTTATCGAAAAGGATTCGGCGATCAATGACCATATTGAACAGATGCGCCTTTCGGCCACCAAGGCGTTGCTGGAGCGGCGGGATGTCATCATTGTCGCCTCGGTTTCTGCCATCTATGGTTTGGGTGATCCTCAGGCCTACCTGAGCATGATGTTGCATCTGCGTCAGGGCGACATCATCAACCAGCGCGATATCCTGCGCCGGCTTGCCGAGTTGCAGTACAGCCGCAATGATGCGGCCTTCGCCCGAGCTACCTTTCGGGTGCGGGGGGAGGTGATCGATGTTTTCCCAGCCGAGTCTGACAAGCTGGCGCTGCGGATCGAATTGTTTGATGAGGAGGTTGAGCGACTCTCTCTGTTTGACCCTCTGACCGGGGCGGTGGAAAAGCAGGTGCCGCGCTTTACCATCTTTCCCAAGAGTCACTATGTCACGCCCAGAGAGACTATCCTCAACGCCATAGAGCAGATCAAGGTGGAGTTGGGTGAGCGCCGAGCCCAGCTGTTGGCGGCCAACAAGTTGCTGGAGGAGCAGCGCATTACCCAGCGTACCCAGTTTGATATCGAGATGATGCAGGAGCTGGGTTACTGCTCGGGTATCGAGAACTACTCCCGTTATCTCTCGGGCCGGGCACCCGGTGAGCCACCACCTACCCTGTTTGACTACCTGCCGGCCGATGGGTTGCTCATCATAGATGAGTCTCATGTGACCGTCTCTCAGATCGGTGCCATGTATAAGGGGGATCGCTCGCGTAAGGAGACGCTGGTGGAGTATGGTTTCCGTTTGCCATCAGCCTTAGATAACCGGCCATTGAAGTTTGATGAGTTTGAGTCGTTGCAACCTCAGACCATCTATGTGTCGGCAACCCCTGCCAATTATGAGCTGGAAAGGTCTGCCGGTGAGGTGGTGGAACAGGTGGTGAGACCGACAGGCCTGCTCGATCCCGTGCTCGAGGTGCGGCCAGTGGCGAGCCAGGTGGATGATGTGCTCTCCGAAATTCGCCAGCGCGCCAAGATGGATGAGCGCGTCCTCATTACCACCCTGACTAAGCGCATGGCCGAAGACTTGACTGAGTACCTGGATGAGCATGGTGTGCGCGTCCGTTATCTCCATTCGGATGTGGATACGGTGGAGCGGGTAGAGATCATCCGCGATCTGCGACTGGGCAAGTTTGATGTCCTGGTGGGGATTAACCTGCTGCGTGAAGGACTGGATATGCCTGAGGTCTCCTTGGTCGCCATTCTCGACGCCGATAAGGAGGGCTTCTTGCGCTCGACGCGCTCGCTTATCCAGACCATAGGTCGCGCAGCCCGTAACCTCAATGGCAAGGCGATCCTCTATGCCGACCGAATCACGGACTCGATGCGTGCGGCCATGGATGAGACCCAACGTCGCCGCGCCAAGCAGGAGGCCTTCAATACCGAACATGGCATAGTGCCGACAGGCCTCAAGAAGAAGATAGTGGATGTGATGCAGATGGGCGGGAGTGGCAAGGGGGGGAGCAAGAGTCTGCGCCAGGTGGCAGAGTCAGAAGCCTTTTATCACCCCGAGAGCCCTGAGGCCATGGCGAAGCGGATCAAGCAACTGGAGGCCAAAATGTATGACCATGCCCGCAACCTGGAGTTTGAGCAGGCCGCCGCCCTGCGAGACGAGATCCAGCTGCTGCATGAGCAGTTGTTTCGAGAGTGAGCCAACAAGCTGGCCCTTTATTTGCAGTTCATGTGCTGAACCCATTAAGGAGAATGCACTATGCTGCTGGATCGCTACCAAGAGAGTGAAAAACTGTTCAATGTTAACTTCGTCGCGGATGCAGGCACAGGGCTTGCGGGTTACCGAGGTGAGTTGGTATTGGTCGAAGGTGAGGTGGGAGACAGCGCCGGGCGCCGTAAACCCCCGGTCAAGGTGCTCAAAGAGGCCGTATTATTAGTGGATGAGCAGAACATTCGGTTTGCCTCGGGTTTGTTTGACGATGCGGCCGATGTTCCCCTCTTCTTGCAACATTACCAGGCTGATTTGGCTAATGATGCCAAATTGCAGTTTTTTGTCGTAAATCTGCCTCAGGATGTGAAGGTCACCCTGAATGGGGTGAGCTGTGAGCTGGTCTCGTTGCCAGAAGGGATTGTCTGGAATTCACTGCTCGATCACTACTACCTGGAAAAGTCAGACTTCAAGGGGCAGAGCAGTGCCGAGAAGATCAAGACTGTCTATGGCGCGGCCAAAAGCCACACCAGCAAGGCCCCAGAGACCCCTTGGGATGCCGTTCTGGCAAGCCGTACCAGCGCTAAACGGGTAACGCGCGGAGCCCTCTGAGTGGCTTGTTCACAGGTCCAGTATGGCGAGAGGGCTCGCGCCCTCTCTTACCTAACATGGCCGGCTCTTGGTTAATGCCGTCTCATAGCCTGAGAGTCAGCTCCGCCCCCTTGTTGTGCTGAGTGAGCGGCTGTTGGGAACAGCGAGTTAGCGGAAGATGTCGCCATTCATCTGGCGGATGTAGACCACGGCCTTGCTGACCATCAGCTGTTCGGCATCTTGCTTGTTGCTCAGCAGATCCGAGCGAATAAAGAGATGGGTTTTGAGTTCGCCATCCACTTCCTTGCAGATCCGGCCTGCGACCCGATACTGCCCACCTTCTGGCTGCGGTTCGGGGTAGAGTAAAAATCCCTCATGTTCAATGGCCTCTGCCTGTGGTGTGGTTGGTTTGGCAGAGTCGGCGAAAAAAATCTTTTTAAACCAGGAAGCTAGCATGAATTTTCCTATGCAGGTTGGAGGGGAGGGTGATCTGTTTGCCACCAGGCTTGAGAGCGGTCGAAATGATGGATTTGCTGGTTACTGCTGCCTCGCCAGACGAGGGCCGGGTCAGCCAGTGCCTGGATAAATTGGCCATCTATCAGGGTATCAAGCAGTGCAACCACCTGCTGTTGCTGCGTACTGAGTTCACACAGACGATAACCGGTCCAGCACCAGATATCCTTTCCAGGACACTCGTTGCGTACTCGAAGGAGCAGCTCTAACACGGCCGCCAGATTGGCTGGATGGAGTGGATCGCCACCCGAGAGACTCAAGCCACGGCGTTTGATCCGGGTGTCGTTGAGGTCGGCTATGATCCGCTCGCTCATCGCCTCGGTAAAAAGGTGTCCACCATCCAGACGCCAGGTGGATTGGTTATAGCATCCAGGACAGTGGTGCTCACAGCCCGAGACAAAGAGGGTGCAGCGAGTCCCTGGGCCGTTGACCACATCAACGGGATAATATTGGTGATAATGCATCTTTTCTCCAGAGTAATCGCGTGATCTGCCCGGAATTTCTCTCATTCTATCACGGCTCATGTCACAACTTGAGTGGTGTCAAATGGAGTTTCAAACCCGGCTCTTGATAGTCTCAATCGAACATCTGCCGCTAGGGAATAGCGTGTGATGTGAGCAAATGGCCACTGGCCCAGACAAAATGACTCCATAAGGAAAGAAAGATAATGAACTGGTACCTTGAAGTTTTGAAGAAGTATGTCACTTTCAGCGGCCGTGCCCGTCGCACCGAGTACTGGATGTTTATACTGTTTAGCTTGATCGCCTCCATCCTTCTGCAGGTTCTGGACGGAGCCTTAGGGTTGACCCCTCTCTTAGCCGGTATCTACTCCCTGGCCGTTTTGCTGCCTAGTCTGGCGGTAGCGGTTCGTCGCCTGCATGATACCAACCGCTCTGGTTGGTGGCTCTTGATTGGTTTGATCCCCCTGATCGGCGTCATCGCTCTGCTGGTGTTCTTCTGTCTGGAAGGTGAGAAGAGTGAAAACCGCTTCGGTGCGGATCCCAAAGCAGCCTGAGTGGTTGAGTTGTGACAAAGAGGGGCTCCCAAAGGGGGCCCCTCTTTGTTTGTAGCGGGGTAATCGTGGCCTCTTGGCTGAATGAACTGTATCCGTCCAGGTTATTTAGCCGTTTCATACTGGCAACCTGTTTAAGGGCTCTCGAGCATGGATGGGCTGCTGGCAGAGTCTCAATAGCATCTGCCAGGGTTGTCGGTTTCCCATGATAAATAGGCCCATCATATGGGTTCTTCGCGAACCCATCAGAGACGGAGATTTCAAATGTCGGTTATCGGTATTCAATCTGCTCGCCAGTTCAAGCTGAGCCTCTGTGCCGCCCTGATGGGTGTTGCGCTGATGGGGGCGGGGGGCAGTCTCTTTGCCACACAGGCCCATGCGGCCGATGTTTATACCCAGCTGCCTGATTTGGTTAACTATCTCAAGCAGAATGTTTCCAGAGAGCGCCTCAACTTTGCTGGCAGCGGCGGGGTAGCGCCCTATGGCGTGACAGTGCATGCACCCCAGCTGCTGCCGCTATTGAAAAACAGTTATAGCGCCACTGATATCGCCAGCCTCAACTCAGTGACAGCCAATAGTCGTACCATAGCCGTGCTGGACAAACCCTGGGGCACCTTTGTTCAGGCGGCCTCCTTTGCCTCAGCCGAGATGGGGGAGTCCACCAACTATGACGCCATCTGGGTACGTGACAGCGTCTGGGCCTACCTGGCGCTCAATGCCTCTG
>JBOFBS010000348.1:0-3404 GCA_051645725.1 Aeromonadaceae bacterium
ACGAATTCGAAGTTGCCAAACGACGATTGGAAAAGATGCTGGAACAACGCATGACCCCGACGGTGCGCTATTTTCTCGATACCTTTATGCCCAGCTTTTCCCTCACCCTGGACGACATGAGTCAGGATCAGGAGGAGTAACCCGCTCTGTCATGGGGCTCTAGATCCCGTTGTGTCGGTGGGCCCCGGCTCCGCCCATCTGCACCATTTGAGTCAGATTTCATCAAACTGTCATAAAAACGCCGCATCCTAGCGCCACAGACTCGGACTGGACCGGGTTATTTCTCTGGCAAGGATGCTATGCGAACCATCAGACACTATTGGCCCTTTATTGTTGCTGTCAGCCTGCTGGTGGTCTTGTTCATGGTCTTTACCCTGCAGACCGGAGCCCGTTACGAGGATCAACGGCAGGCCTGGCTCGAGCGGCTGAACAAGACCCCGGGTATGGGAGCCACCTGGTTTAGCTATGACCAGGGGCTATTTCGCCACAGCGGCGAGCTGCATCTGAGCCTGGTGGATCCGGTCAGCCTGCTCACGGCGCTTGGCCTACCCGCGCAAACGGGACTCAGCCAGCAGTTGGCCGGCATGGGGCCCCTGGAGCTCTACATGCGCATCGATAGCTGGATGCTGCCCGGTTATGCCCGCAGCGAGGGGCGACTGGTCAGTAACCGGGGTACTCTTGCGACCCTGCTGGAAAATGGGCAATTGCAGCTCGGTGAGCCCATCCTGCGCTGGCAGGCGCGCGGCTGGAACCCGCAGCTCAGCTCGCAGCTGGACGCCGATGGCATCACCTTGCAGTTGAGCAACAGTCGCCTCCACCTGGACCCACTGACCGTCACCATGACCCAGCAGCCCGATCAGCGTATCCAGCTGCAGTGGCGGCTGAACGGAATCAATCTGCAACAGAGTGATAACGACCTGGCCCTGCATGGCGTACAAGGCCAACTCACCCTGCAGCCCTCCCATGATTTCTGGTTGATTCCCGATGTGAACCTTCAGCTCGCCGAAGCCAGCTATCGTGCAGGGGACCAGCCGCCCCTGGATCTGACCGCGGCCACTCTCAAGGGCAGCGTCCAGGAAAATCGCCAGGGCCTGCTCTCGCTGGTGGATATGCACTGGCAGGGCGCCGTGGCACTGCTCGGTATCAATCACCGTGCTTCCCGTCATGAGCTCGAAGATCTCGCCTTCGGCGTGGGGCTCTCCGGCATCGATCAACAAGGCTACAAGTCGCTGGTGATGAGTGCCGCTACCAATTTCAGCGACAAGCCCTCCTGGCTTGCGGCCCTGAACCGGGTCACTCGCTCCGGTTTCCATCTGCATCTGGAGCCCTTCACCTTACGGCTACAGCAGGGGCACTTTCAGGCCGATGGCGAGGTCACCTCCCGCCCCTTCGACATGGCGCAACTCAACGGCCTGGCCTCATTTCGCTCCTTGCTGCAGGGTGCCCTGAGTGTGGAGGCGGATCAGGCACTGGCACCGCTGTTTGTCGAGGATGAGAGCCTGTTGCTCAGCATGCAGCAGGCCGGCTTCATCGCCCGCAATCGTCAGGGTCAGCTCAATACTCGGCTGCGCATGGTCAATGGCAAACTGTCGGCCAACGGTTACAAGCTGCCTTGGTAATAATCCAGTTGCTAAATAGCTGTTCCGAATAGTCGATCACTCACGACATCGACTGAGGTAGCGCTAAGCTGACCCGCCGCGCCATGGATGGGTTTACGGCGTGTCAGCGTGCGCTTCCTGGTCGATGGAGCGCTATTAGGATCGGCTATCTAGGATATACGTCGAGTGTCAGAAACTGACGCAAATGCGTTATGATTGTTCACCAAAGCGGTGCGATCGGCGAATTGAATATCCGGTGTCCTCGGTGAATAGCCAGAATGCGCCACCACGACATGCCTGATAAAACCCATTGCCATAGCGACTTGCGACGAATTTCAAACCGATTAACCAAGTTGGTATGCCATTTGAATACATAGATCACGTCAGCAGGATTGCAAACAAGCTTTGAACAAATCTGATTTTGCATCCAGGCGCTCAAGAGTCATGATGATGTCATGCAAGAATGACAACCTGTACATCGCTCAAGAGTTAATAGGAAATGATAAGGAGATCACCTATGAATATGACCTATGATGATGACAACAAATGGACATTGGCCACCATCTGGATCGTTGGAATAACCATCGGCGGCTCGATTGAAATAGCTATCCAATTGTTAAGCCAGAACCTGATCCTCTGGTTATAATTGAGCCACTACCTTCCATATTATTTAAGATGTTGTAATGCAAGGTTATTTTATTTACCGATTAACCCTTCATGTTTTGCACTCTTCATGTTTTGCTCAGCCGGTTTACGATCTGTAAGCCGGTTTTTTTTGAGCATAGAAATAGAACTATCATGTTCAGCTTAACAAATAAGCGACATTTAAATAATGCAACTACTCCACATAGATATACCGTTCCATATGAATATAATACATATATGAAATAATATTATTCCTCTTTAAAAGATAGGGAATAAATATATTTACCATGATAACTCTGCGCACACCTATCTATTCATAGATTCAGCAACAAGAAATAATATAACCACAAAAAACAGGACCAGCCATATATATAAACCATCGACAAGGCAGCACGCACGACACGTCGACCACCCCTTAAAACTGATTTTGAATCCGTGGGAAACCGTATTGAGAGCCTTGTCATCTTGCTGTCATCCAGAACTTTTAACGTTCAGATATACCTGCACTGATCCTATTACTGCCTGATATGCCAACTCTGGACTCCATCCTGGCGAATGCCGATATTCTCACCTTGTTTCAACCGATCCTCGATGGACACCACCAAACCATTCTCGGCCATGAGGCGTTAAGCCGGGGGCCAATGCATAGCCCCTATCACAGTGCCGCCGCACTGTTCAATCTGGCCAAAACCTGCCAGCGGACGGTCGAGCTGGAACATGTATGCCTGGAGCGGGCAATCGGCCAATTTATGGCCCTGCAGCTGGAGGGCCGCCTGTTTGTCAACTTATCGGCCACGGCCGTGCTGGCGCTGGATATCGAGCAACTCATCGGCCAGCTCAGGCGTCATGGCCTCGCCTGTGAGCGCCTGGTCATCGAGCTGACCGAGCAGTACCAGAATGATATGGAGAGTCTGCGGGACATGGTGACCGCACTGCGCGAATCGGGCATTGCGCTGGCACTGGACGATTTAGGCGCCGCCTTCTCCGGATTGCGGCGTTGGCTTGATCTGAGCCCTGACTTTATCAAGCTGGATCGCTACTTTATCCAGAGTCTGCACGAGGATCCGGTGCGACGACTATTTGTCGGCACCCTGCTGGAGTTAGCCAACCAGTTGAACACTGTCTTTATCGTGGAGGGAGTCGAAACGCCCCAGGAGTGGC
>JBOFBS010000349.1:0-3300 GCA_051645725.1 Aeromonadaceae bacterium
CCAGAGGGCATAATCATTGATAAACTGCAGTCTGTTGAAAAATCGGTTTACCTCAGATAAAGCGCGTTGTTCGCTCCAAACTTCTCGCTTACCCCTAGCCACTAACTCACGCCAATTGGCAGTACGAGCTCCAGCTTTAGCACCATAACTTTTTCTAGCAGTCTCGATTGCTTGCTCGTCTAAAGTAGAATGCGGTCCAGCCATAATAAACAGGGGGATCATGATGATCCCCACTCCTATCAGACTGAACCAGCCACGCATGAGATTAAAAACCTTTTGATTCGCTAAACACGGTCCATTTTCTCACTAACTCTGAATCCGTAGCCGCCAGCGAGCCCACAACACGTCGATTGGCACTATGAGCCTGCTCATCTTGCCCAATGACAGCGGGATGAGATGCAGCAAACGGCTTGAGAATGATCCGTTCTGCGGCAATACCATGCTCGGTAACCATAATGTGCTTCACGGCAGCAGCTCGGCGAAGAGACAACGCCTGATTATGCTCATCCGAGCCGACTTGACTGGCATGCCCTTCGAGCACAAGAGTCATATCGGTATGAGTGCGCATAAAGTCCGCCATGCTGGCAATATTGGGTAAAAACTCTGGCTTGACCACATCCTTATCATGATCAAACAGCACATGCAGATCTTGCACCATATCCCGCGCCGATTCAGTAGGACAGCCATCGTTATCAACCAGGCTTCCCAGTTCGGTATCGGCGCACTTATCCCTCGCATTGATGACACCATCACTGTCCTGATCTTTAAGATCAGCCGCCTGATTAACATTGTAGAACCCCTCATCGACTACAGAGGAGCAGCCCGCCAGCATCAAGATGCATAAAGCAACGGTAGCGTAACGATTCATGATAATCCCTCCTTATTGCTTCTGCTCTTGCCAGTTTGAAGGTTTGGCAACTCGCAAGCTGTCTAGCAATTTACCCGTTGCATTCAAGATGCGGTACTGAGCTTGCAGTTCATCATATTCCGCACCGATATAGTTCTTCCTCGCCTCAAACAGTTCGTTTTCGGTATTCAACACATCGAGCAGGGTACGCTGACCCAGGGTAAATTGTTGCTTGTAGGCCTTAACAGTCTGGTTGCTAGATTCAACATGCTGTTGCATATAGCCTTTTTGCTGCTTGAGTGATTCACGAGCATTCCAGGCCAGGCGAGTACCCTCTTCTACCTCCCGATAGGCATTCATATGAATATCTTTGGCCTGAGAGGCCAAGGCTGCAGTAGAGGCTGAACGCGCATCATCGGCGCCACCATTAAACAGGTTATAACGTACGCGCAACATGGCACTGAGCTCATCACTGTTGCCTTCGATGCCATTGGCATCGTCATACCAGCTCTGACCAGCCTCAATGGAAACCTTTGGATAGTAGTTAGCCTTAGCCCCTTCATGCTGGTAATTGGCTGCTTCAATATCTTGTAATGCAGATAACAATACCGGGTTATCGCTGGTCGCCTTCTTGATTGCCTCGTCCAGATTGGCAGGAATGGTGGTGGCATCAGGAACAGGCTGTACCAGATCCTCAGGTTCGGCGTTGACAACACGCACAAACTGAGCCCGCGCATCATCCAGGTTGTTCTGCGCGGCGGCCATGTTGGAATACGCTTGAGCGACACGACCCTGGATCTGAGTTAGATCCGCCGAGGATCCTACGCCCGATGTGGTACGCTTGGATATATCACTTAAAA
The DNA here is from genome assembly GCA_051645725.1 of Aeromonadaceae bacterium. Classification (GTDB taxonomy): domain Bacteria; phylum Pseudomonadota; class Gammaproteobacteria; order Enterobacterales; family Aeromonadaceae; genus Pseudaeromonas. Next base: position 1,708 of record JBOFBS010000349.1, read on the forward strand.
TCTGCTCATGGGTAGCCAGGTTATCCTTGGAGAGCGCATAGATCTCCTCTTCTTTGAGCATGGCCAGATAGACTTCAGCCACACGCAGGGCAACATTTTCGGCTGTCGAGAGCAACGCCAGACGCTGGGCGTTTGCCTCCGCGTCACTTCTGTCTACATTACTGCTGGTGTCAAAGCCGTCAAACAGCATCTGCCGCAAACTTAGTGACAGATCTTTGCGTGTCAGTGAACTGGTATCATCCGAACCAGCTGGTGTGATCCGCTCAGGACCGACTCCTGCCACGGCATCCAGCTTAGGCATGTAGCCCGCCTTGGCCTCATCTATCTGGTGCTGACGAGAGAGATAGAGATCATAAGCTTCCTTAATCTTTGGGTTACTCTGCAATGTTTGCGATACCGCCTGCTCCAGACTCTGAGCATTCGCAAACTGTGTCATGCAACCAATGACGATTGCGATCACTGTTTTCTTGTTCATTCCTTAAACCCCCATCTTTATCTTTCACGCAGAGCGGTATACCTAGCTCTCAGTATAGGTTTCAAAATGTAATCCAGTACGCTCTTTTTCCCGGTGATGATGTCAACATTGGCCATCATGCCCGGAATGATCGGCAGTGGTTTACTCGCTTCGCCCAAAAAGCTCTTTTCCGTTCTGACTCGAACCAGGTAGAAAGCATTCCCTTTTTCATCCTGAATAGTGTCAGCACTGATGTGCTCCAATGTACCTTTCAAGCCACCATAGATGGCAAAATCATAGGCCGTAATTTTAACTATGGCAGGTAAACCTGGCCGTAAAAAGGCGATGTCCTTGGGTAATACTCGGGCCTCGACCAAAAGATTATCCTCAAGTGGCACCACTTCTACCAAATCCATGCCCGGTTGCACAACCCCCCCGACCGTATTAACCTTGATCGTCTTGATGGTGCCTTTCACCGGCGAAAGCACGCTAGTCCTGGCTACCCGGTCTTTTAGGCCAACCTGCCCCTCTGTCAATTGTTCCAGTTTATTCTGCTTCTCTTCCAACTCATTTTGGCTATCCACCCGAAACTTCAAGGCGATATCTACCCGTTTGAGAATGGCCTCCTTCAGGAATAAATCCTGCTTGGGCAGCAACAACCGGGTATTTTCCAACTCGCCCCGCATCTCATTCACCTGACGCTCCAGCTTGATCAACTCGACCTGAGGGACAATTCCCTCTTTGGCCAGGGGGCGGTTCATACTCAGCTCCTGGCTAGCCAAATCAACACTGCGACTCAGGGTGCGGATCTTGGTATTGATCTCGATAATTTCACTCTCTTTTTGCTCTATCTGCTGAGCCATGATGAAAAGCTGATTCTTCAAGTTGTTCAGGCTCTCATCCATTGCGCTGTGTTGCCGCTTGGCATACTCGGGAAAGAGTTGCGCATACCCATCTGGAAAGACGATAGGTTGCACCGAGATAGTGATCTGCTCGCGCCAGGGACGCTTGCTCTCTGCCAGCACCTTGACACTGGCCATTTCAGCCATCAAACGGGCCACATCGCCCTTAAGGCTGATCAGCTCCTGTTCCCGCTCACGGAAGTCAGAACGAAAACGGGTATCATCGATACGCATCAA
>JBOFBS010000350.1:0-11670 GCA_051645725.1 Aeromonadaceae bacterium
ACTTCGGGAGCGTGAGCTGGACTTGAGAGTTGTGTTTAAGGGGAGTTGAATTGGACACCCACTCTCAAGCTGAAATGGAACTGAAATGGACACCCACTTTGGGAGTGAGCTGGACTTGAGAGTTGGGCAGAAGCTGAAATGGACACCCACTTCAGTTGAATTGGACACCCACTTCGGGAGCGTGAGCTGGACTTGAGAGTTGTGTTTAAGAATCAGACCCCTATGTGGGCGATTGTCTATGGAAGGTGGTTCCGATGCCGCATGAGCTCCAACTAATGGGAGCTACCCCGGAATATGGCATCCGGTTGTCGGCTTGGCCCTGGATTATCTCTTCTTCCTATGATGAGTCAGAGCCAGTGTAGTACAGCGGCGATCACCAGAGGCATGGTGAGGGCACTGAGCAGGGTTGAACTCAAGACACTTTGCGAGGCGAAGTCGGGGTCGCTGCCAAACTCTATGGCCAGCAGCACGGTATTGACGGCTGTGGGGGCGGCGGCGCAGATCACCAGCACCTGGGCAGCCACTCCCTGCAGGCCCCAGTACCAGACCAGGCTGGCGGCGATCAGGGGGGCGACCAGAAGTCGTAACATGTTGGAGAGGTAGACATCCAGTGCCGCCAAGCGTAGTGGCGTGTTGGCCAGCTGGGCACCCAGTGTCACCAGCGCCAGCGGTACCATGCCCTGTGACACTACCTGCAGCGAGTTCCAGATGGGTGTCCAGACGGGCCAGCCGAGCAGGCGCAGCAGCACGGCAGCCACCATGGCCACGCTCATCGGCATCTTGACCACCTCCCACAGTGCACTGCGCCACCCCTTGGCTTGCTGTTGGGTGTTGAGTATGCCGAAGGTATTGGTCAGCACGCTCTGTAGCAGCATGATGATGATCTGCACCGAGTAGGAGAAGGGAGTGTGATAGAGCAGTTGGATGAGCGGGATGCAGTAGTTGCCGCTGTTGTAGAGCGCGACCGAGTTGTAAAAGGCTCGCCGCTTGCTGGGTTTGATCGCCTTGCGCCCCACCAGCCAGGCTAACAGCAGCAGGGCGGCGAAGAGCAGCAGGTTGATAAGCAGAATGTCCCACAGCAGCGAGCCCGCCAGTTCGGTGGCATAGAGGCTGGTAAAGGTGATGGCTGGAATAAAGATATAGAACTGGATCTTGCTCAGGGTGGCGGTATTGAGGGGGAAACGCTTCTGTACCCAGTAACCGGCGCCAATTTGCAAGAAGATGGGGAGCAGTACGGAGAAAAAGAGAAAACTCATCTGTTGCATGAGGGATCCTGAGCAGCCATAGGGTTGTAGGCCCGGGTTGAGATTACCTAGATGGCCATAATCTGTATCTGGTCATTGTTCTGTATTTACCCGCCAGCTGCAACAAGGCTGAATTGGACACCCACTTTGAACTGTTGAACTGAACTGGACATCCACTTTGGGCTGAAAAGGGCTGAACAGGAAGGCTGAACAGGAAGGCTGAACAGGACACCCACTTTGAGAGACTGAGCAGGACTGAGCAGGACAGCCATCTTGCAGCTATCGCCAGGTCGGCGTTTCTCTTAACCCTGAGAGCACAACAGGGTTCCCATTCTGCAGAACCGGACTTCTTTGAACTGGAAACTCAAGCTTACCTTGCTGTATGTAAAAACAGTGACTAGGCTCTGATCATGGTGGTTCTGTTGGAGTAGATGATGACTTTACCTCGCAGCCAGCTGATTTGCCCAGCGTCAACCTCTTACTACCACTGTATTGGTCGCTGTGTGCGCCGAGCCTTCCTGTGTGGTGAGGATGTGGTGACGGGTAAAGATTACAGCCACCGCAAGGGGTGGGTGTTAGCGCGGTTGGCCCTGCTGGCCGAGGTCTTTACCATAGAGCTATACGCCTATGCTGTGATGTCCAATCACTACCATCTGGTCTTAGAGATCAATCAAGACAAAGCCTTATCTTTGACTTCCCACGAGGTCATCTCCCGCTGGAGCAGGCTGTTTCGAGTGCCTGAGGTAGTTGAGCGTTGGCAGAACGGCAACGTGCAAGAGGGAGAAGATGAGCTGGTCGACAGGTTGATTGCCCTGTGGCGTCAACGCTTGGCCGATGTTTCCTGGTATATGCGCTGCTTGAACGAATACATAGCTCGTGAGGCCAACCGTGAAGATGGCTGCAAGGGGCGCTTCTGGGAAGGGCGCTTCAAATCCCAAGCCATACTGGGTAAGGAGGGACTGATGGCCAGCATGATCTATGTGGACCTCAACCCACTGCGCGCCGGCTTGGTTTCTACACCTGAAGAGTCGGCAGATGTCTCCCTTCATCAACGTTTGGAGGAGTATCAACGGCTTACTGAAACAAGCGGCACGGTAGTCGAACCCGAGGCCAACCACCCCTGGTTGCTTCCCTTTGCAACTGCCCAGACTGAGCCCATGAGCCTACTCTGTACCTTCACAGATTACCTGCAGCTGCTGGATTGGACGGGAAGGGTGCGGCGTGCAGATAAACCAGGAGCGATTGCTGCCGATGTGCCGTCTATTATCTCTCGCCTAGGGATAGACAGCCGCAGCTTCCTGTCGCAATTGGCAACAAAACAGCTCTCACGCGGCACCGTCATAGGCTTGGTCACCGCTGCCGCTGAACATGCCAAACTCACGCACAGACAGAATGTTAGGGGCAGTTTGCTAAGGCCGAGTTTACTGCCATAAGACGCTACTTATCCAATATGCTGCAAGAAATCAGAGCACTCCTGAATGTGCTCGGCTCAGTGCTGAGTAACCTTCACTCTTTTCCTGCAAAAGAAGCCCCTGACTGTGGTTGCCTAGAATAAAAGAGGTGTTTCAAACTGATCAGTTTGCCGATTATGGGCTCACTGACGGCTACCCTCAATTATTCATAAGTCAGAAGTGGCTGTCCTCTGGGGTGAGCAGGACATCCACTCTGGATAACTGAACTGGCAAGAGGAGCTGAGTATCGATCCTGCTGGAGTTAAAGATGGCTGTCCAGTCCGGCCGTCCAGTCCGGCCCGTGAAAGTGGGTGTCCAGATACCGGCACCTGAAAGTGGGTGTCCAGATACCGTCCAGATACCGGCAGTTATCGGGGCATGAGGTGCATGCCCCGAAGGTATGGAGAGTGTATGGCGAGTGTGGCTTATGGCTTCTTGGCCAGATGTCGGCCGAGTTGCATGGCCCATAAACCCAGCAGTACCAGCACAGAGGCGCTGCCACCACCTGAACTGCTTTGTTGTGGGCTGGCTGGCACCACGGCGGGAACGGCATCGGCATCGATATTCTGTACTTTTAACCACAGGCTTCTGTCTTGGCTGCCTAGCGAGCTGTTGGCACTGTAGTCAATGCGGATAGTCTCACTGGTGCCCGGATCCTTGGCTCTGTATCCCACTGTTATGGTACAGCTTTCACCCGGTTGCAGGGTGGTTTGCTGACAGGCCGCATCCAGTGGCGAGGAGGAGGTGATCTGCCCCAGACTCCAGGGAGCTGGGCTGTAATTGCGGATCACGAAGGCCATACTCCCCTCATCGCCGCTATGGACGTCCAGGCTCTGATGGTTGGTGGCCGTCAGGTCTTGTTGCTGAGCCAGCAGCCACTCTCTATGGCTGGCTATGGACGTAAAACCACTTGGTGCCGCATAGGTGGCGCAGGGGGTTCCCCCGCCTGGGGTGTTTGTTACGAAGCTGGCAACCCCAAATAGCAGGCCCTCTTGGGCAAGGGGGCCGCCACTGTCGCCGAAGCAGATGTTTTCTCCGGCAGCGTCGCCTGCGAACAGATGATCTGGCAGCTCTTGAGGCAGCATGACGCCCATGTAGGGAAGTGCAACACGCTGCAGGCTATCAGGGTTTTTGCTCCCGTTAGCATCCATTGCCCCCCAGCCATATGCCGTCAGATAGCTGTCAAGGTTCAGCTTCTGGGTCTGGCTCTCTGTAGCCAGTGAGATGGCGGGGAGGGGGCTCGGCTCCTTGAGGTGCAGCAGGGCTATGTCGTTGGTAAATGCCGAAAGGTCGTGCAGGGTGGCGGTGACGAGTGGTTGCCACTCGGGATGTAGAACGATTTGATCGATTGTGAGCAGAGTGGCTCCATCTGTCAGGCGGCTATGGCCGAGCATGATGCGAATTTGTGCCACATTCAGGCCATCTACACAGTGGGCCGCTGTGACGAGCCATTGCGGGGCAATCAGGCTGGCACCACAGTAGTGGCTGAAATTGACATAGGGTGGAGCGCCATAGGCGCGCTGGAGTGAGGCGATCCAGCTGGGTGCCTGAGCCTCGCTACCGCCGACTATGCGTGGTGAGGCCGCATGCAATGAGGTGCAGAACAACAAAGAGAGAATGAACAGAAATTTAGTCATGGCGGGTTCCTTTGGTGTGATGCTCACTCAAGGTTTGACCCGAGGGCGGCAGGCACTCTGCCTGCCGCGATCGACAACTAGCGCTTTACCTTGGTTATGGTGACTGTGACCTTACCTGTGCTGCTTGCCTGGCCATCACTGACCTGGTAACTCAGGGTTTCTGAGCCTGTGCGTGTGCCGGCTGTGTAGCGGAGTAGATCGCCCACCCGGATCACGCTTCCCTTGCTGGCCGTCGAGACAGAGAGCAGTTGCAGGGGGGCGCCCTCTACATCCTTGTCATTGGCCAGTACCGCAATATCCACGCTCTTGCCCGCAGTGACGGTGGCGCTGTCATTGGTGGCCAAGGGGGGATCATTCACCGGTGTGATGGTCAGGAATACCTGGGCTGAGGCGCTGCCGCCGAAGCCATCACTGAGGCTATAGCCGAAGGCGTCATCACCGTTGTAGTTGACGCTTGGCTGATAGATGAGGTTATTGCCACTTTGGGTGAGGGTGCCGTGGCTTGGCGCTGTGGTTGCGGTGAGGCTTAAGGTATCGCCATCTCCATCGCTGTCGTTGGCGAGTACGCTCAAGGTGGCAGAGCCATCTTCGGCCAACGTGGCTGTGTCGTTATTGGCCACCGGGGGCAGGTTGGGCAGTGTTGTGGCGTCGGCAATGGTCGAGGCGGCGCCCTCGTTGCCAGCGCTGTCCCGCGCCTTGATCTGGAAGCGGTAGAGGGTGTTGGCACTCAGGCCGCTGGCTACCAGATCCGGGCTGCTTTGCCAGATTCCCCCCGTGCAGTTTGCCCCTCCGCTGACGCAATTCATGGTGTATTGCACTGGCCCGCCCGATTCATCTATGGCCAGGCTGGCTTGCATTGTGATGATGTTGCGACCGCTGGCTTGGGGGAGCCGCGCCCAGGTCATGGGGTTGGGGGTGGGTGGCGTAGTGTCGGTTGCCAGTACGGGGTGGGAGCCAGTGATGAAGTATTGCCCCAGGCTGCCGTAGTCACTGTATGGGGAGAGCGGATCGCCATCACCATCGATCGCCAGGTAGTAACGCCCCGGGTTGACGCTTAGCTGCAGTGTGCTGCGGCTGTCGCCACCAGGAGCCGATTGCGTTAACAGGGCGCCGTTGCTGTCGTAGAGCCTGGCCACAATATCCAGATTGCCCCCTCGGGTGTTGCTGGGCATGCGCAGTGGGGTGATGGTGAGTGACAAGGTGCCTGCTGCGCTATCCAGATAGAAGTAGTCTGTGTCAGCCGGGGTCGAAATGACGCCCTTATTTTGGGGTTGCAGGTTTTGCGGGTCCTGATCGGGTGTGGTGGCGCTGATGAGGCCCGCACCGTCGCTTAGCAGAGGGGAGGCACTGGCCAGGTTGTTGCCGTGGTCGTCGGGGCGAAACAGCAGATAGCTGCCGATGATCTGGATATCGTCCTGCAGGTTGTTGGCGCCAGCATACTCCCCCTTGCTCCACTGGCTGACGTTGCGGTTGTAGCCTGTGCCCATCAGGGGGCCCCAGGAGGTCTCGCCACTGCCGTGGCCGCCGTAGTAGGCCAGGGTCGCGGTGCCATCGTGAGAGAGATTGAGGTTGTGCCCCATCTCGTGGCTGGCTGCTTCGCTGACATAATCTTCGCGTCCGCCGCCCAGATTGTTGAAGTAGACCAGGGCGGGGGAGTAGTAGCCATAGTTGCTTTGGCCAAATACCCCCACATAGGCCACGCCTCCCGCCCCCTGGGCTGGCATCACATTGCCGTTGGCATCGGTATCGCGAGTGACGAGTATGCGTCCCGTGGTGGGGCCGAAGCTGGCGGGCTCCTGTGTGGTGACATCCACATCAAAGGGGGCGTAGTCTTCGGCAATCCGGCGCCAGATGGCGGCTATGCTGGTCAGTTCGCTACTGGAGAAGGTGCTGTCATCTGTGTCCAGGCTATAGGGTCTGGCGGTGAGTGGGTTGGCCCGTCCCTGGTTCCAGGCCGTGTTGCTGATGAGGTGGCCGTTGAAGTCCAGGTAGATCACCTTGCTGGCCGTGGGGCGGCTGTGGAGCAGGAAGGTGTTTTCCGGGGTGATCCCCGCCAGTGTCTGGGCTGTACCTGGTTGGACATCGCTGTACTGAGGGAAAAAGTCCTGGTAGTGGATCCCCCCCTGGGGATCGGCGCGCAGCATGGCCGCGTCTTTGGCGGGGAAGTTGAATCTGTGCAGCCAGGCCATGGCCTTGGCCTGTGCGGTTGCAGGGAGGCGCTGCAGATCCTGTTTCAACAAACCGGGAGGCAGTTCGCTGAGGGCAAAGGGGTGATCCTTGCCGAATTGGCTCTTGGCCGCCTCAGCCATGCCAAAGGTGGGAAGGGTAAGACAGAGGCTAGCCAGAAGGGGCCAAGTGGATAAGTACTTCATAACAACCTCACACGCCTGTAGATGCCGGCTCTATATGTGAAGGTAGTTCACGAAATATCCAATAACAAACCAATGCCGTATTGACACAGCGAAATTTATTCTGATTTTTCCAGCAGCAGTTGCAAACGGATCAGGGTCTCCCTATCCGGTTCGCCATTACACAGAGAGGGACGAAAGTGGAGCTGGAAGGCGGTGAGTACGGTTCGGGTGGCCTCATCCAGCTTGCCTGTGATGGGTAACTGGTAGCCGTAGCGCACCAGCATCCGTTGCACTTCGCCCAGATCTGGCTGGGGGGGAGCGGGTTGGCTCAGTAGTGCCTTAACACGGGCCTCATCTGGCCAGATGCCAATGCCGAATTCTTGGTAGAGGCGCTGCCAGGGAAAGCGTGGTCCCGGGTCAACCTTGCGTCCCGGCGCGATATCGCTATGGCCGAGTATGCGTGAGGGTTTGATCTGGTAGCGGGTTATCACTGTTTGCAGCAGCTCGGCCAGGGCTTGGATTTGTCCTTCGGTATAGGGTTGCCAGCGGCGCTGGTTCAGCGGCAATTGGCTATCGGCAGGATCGTAGCCCAGGTTCACTATCTCTATGCCAATGGAGGCGCTATTGAGGGCTTGAGCCCCCTGCCAGTGGCTGCGTCCGGCGTGCCAGGCGCGCTGACTCTCGGGCACCAGGGGGTAGAGGAGTGGTTTTCCCGCCACTTCATCACGGCTGAGCAGGTAGTGGGCACTTACCCTGCTCTCGGGGCGGGTCAGCTGATAGAGGGAGGCTGCATCATCTATCTGGGTGTAGTGCAGCACCAGATATTGCACCCGGCTATCCTGATTGGGGCTAGCCTGGCTTGCCAGCCGATAGTGGTGCGGTGTGGGGCTACAGGCGCTCACCAGCCAGAGCAGCGTCATGAGCAGTACCGATAGCCTGAGGCGGGGTGAACGCTTCGGCATCGGAGTGTGAGTGACGGACAATGGAACCTCGGCTTCTTGATGGCAACGGAGACCCAGAATGGCGACTCATAATGGAGAGGCAGCAGAAGGCGCCGAATGTGTCGCAGCGCCCACTCTTCACTCTCTATCGGTCTACAATGACAGCATAATCGAGAAAAGTCTCTGGAGCCGCAAGGAGTCGTCATGCAAATTGCCAACATCATGAAACGGCGGGTTGCCACGGTCGAGATGGATGACACGCTGGAGATGGTGCGCGATCTCTTCAAGGCTGCTCCCTTTCACCACCTCCTGGTCGTGGAGGAGGGGGAGCTGGTGGGGATCCTCTCAGACAAGGATCTCTACAGGGCGTTGAGCCCTTATCTGGATAGTCAGGCCGAGAATCAAAGGGACAGGGATACGTTGCAACGACGGGTGCATCAGGTGATGACCCGGCAGCTGATCACGGCAACCCCGGAGATGAGTGTTGCCGAGGCAACGGCGCTGCTGTTACAACACTCAGTCTCCTGCCTGCCCGTGCTGGAGCAAGGGCAGTTATGCGGTATCGTCACCTGGCGAGATCTGCTGCGCAGTTGCTATGACCAGGGGGTATCAGGCGTCAGTCGCGTCGGCCGTAAATCTTGACTTCGGACATCTTGCGCTTGGCATAGCCCTCTACGCGGATCTTGGTGACGCACTTGCGGCGATCAAGCTTGAGCCAGCTGCTACGCTCATCTTTCTCAAAATTTTTATCTACCTTGACGGTGCGGCTGCTGCCGTCCTTGTAATAGACCTTCAGGGCCTCGATCCGTGCATCCTGTTTTTCAACCTTGAGTTGCAGGGAGTCGGTGTAACGGCAGGCCAGTGGTTTGACTATGGCATCACTCTCACCCACTGAGAGCAACAGGGTTGAGCCGAGACGAAAATCGTCAGAGGCGGATGCCAGCGAGGCGAAGGTCAAGGTGATGGCAAAAAGTAGTGTGCGCATGGTGATCTCCCAAGAGGTAAGCAGAGCCTGACTTCAATTCGCTAGCCAGGCTCCAGAAAAAGAGTTGCGCACTCTATATGGGCAGATGAGTGATTAACAGGCTGGAAGCAGGGTCGGTTTAGCTTAGGTTTAGCTTTCTGCCGCTTTTTTACACGCTATCCTGGATTCCGTGAAAGAGTGTCAGGCTAAATGGCTCCAGTTCCAACTGCAGTTCAGCATGCGGTTGGAGTTCACCACTTCCCAGCAGGCGCTGCCACTTCTGGCAACTCAGCAGCGGGCTCCTGGGTAGGGAAAGGATGCCTCTGCCGGCTCGTTGGATGGCGACCAGCAACCGTTCCTGATGTAGCAACCTGGCAAAGATAAGCGTCTCGTCATCGGCATAGAGCAGCTGCAGTGCGCCACGCCGCAGGGCGGGGTGCTGTTGACGCAGTTGAGCCAGTTGCTGGCAATGCGCCAGCAGATCATGATCCCAGGCCTCTTGAGCCCAAGGGAAGGGCGCGCGGCAGAAGGGGTCGTTTTCACCCTCCAGGCCAATTTCATCACCATAATAGAGACAGGGAACGCCTATCCAGCAGAAGAGCCAGCTCAGCGCCAGCTTCATCTTCTGTTTATCGCCTTTGAGCAGCGTCAGGAAGCGAGCCGTATCGTGGCTGTCCAGTTGGTTGAATTGGCAGAGCTGCTGCTGGTGGCTTAATCCGGCTCGGTAGTGCTCCATCCAGTGCGCACACTCAGAGGCCGATAGCGCAATGGGCTGGTAGGCTATGTCCACCCCACACAAAAAGGCGCGGAGCGGTTGGGCAAAGCCCATGTAGTTCATGGCGCCATCCTCCACTCCGGTTTGTAACCACTCCCTGGCATCGCCGAAGTGTTCCCCCAGCAGATAGGCTTGCGGATCCTCCTCCCGGGCCGCCCGATAGATGCCTGCAACGTGGTGCAGATTCCCTTTGGCTGAGCCTGACTCACCCAGCATGTGCACCACATCCAGCCGCCAGCCATCTATGGCGTAAGGCTCGCGCAGCCAGTGACGCACCACGCTGTGAGCTCCGCTGTAGATGATCTCCGCCACGGCTGGCTCGGCAAAGTTGAGCTTGGGCAAATTGGCGTTGCCCTTCCACCCCAGGGCTCCCTCTGGGCCAAAGCTGTACCAGTTGCGGTAAGGGGAATCCGGATGATGGCAGGCCCCCTGGCCATCATGGGTGTGGTAACGATCAAACCAGGGGCAGCTGTCGCCACTGTGGTTGAATACGCCATCGAGTAGGAGACGCATGCCCCGTGCACGAGTGGTCCGGCGCAGGCGGATCAGGGCTTCATCGCCACCCAGGTGCGGATCCACATGGAAGTAATCTTCAGTATCGTATTTATGAACCGTGGGGGCGGTGAAAATGGGGTTGAGATAGAGGGCAGTGATGCCCAGTTGCTGCAAGTAGTCGAGCTTGCCTGTGATGGCATCCAGATCGCCACCATAGAAGGTGGAACTGGCCGCCTCCAGCTCCAGTGGGTCTCCCCAGGCTCGACGTCGCACCCAGCGGTTGCGGGCATGATGCCGATACTCTCCCTCCTGCACCAGATGGTCGCCTGAGCCAGGGGCGAAACGGTCAGGAAAGATCTGGTAGAAGATTTGATCCGCTACCCAGTGTGGATGGGGGTCTGGCACGGCCAGCACAAATTGACGCAGGCGCTCAGGAGGCTGCAGGCTCCACCCTTCTGGGCCGAACCAGCATTGGGCCTGGCTCCAGAGCAGTTTGAAACAGTAAATGTGTCGGCAAGAGGCGTGATGCAAAGGGAGATCGGCCCGGTAGCAGCGCCAGCCCGCAAACTCCCTGTGCAGTCTCATGCTCTGCAGCCACTCTTCATTATCGGGTTCACAGCGCAGTTGCACCTCTTGCGGCCAGGGTTGGGCGTGGAGCCAGAGCAGAATGCTCGGGCCTGTGGCCGTCATGATGAGAGTCGGTTCACACTGGGTATGCCAGGCTGCAAGCTGATGATGGGGTAAGCAATGGTTGATATGGGGTGTGTAGGATCTGCTCATGCTGGCTCCTGACGGGGAGTAGATGCTTAACAGCTTGGCATGGGCGGCATAGCCCCGCTTCCCCTAAACGGGATGAAGAGGGGGGTGGAGTTTAGGGCAAACAGAGGTGTTCAGGCTTAGGGCTATGGCCGACTCAACCGTGGCCAATGGGCCATCAGCAGGGGGCACAAATTTCCGATGCGGAGATAAAGAAACGTATGCGATCGTCGTCCATCCGGATGCGAGCCACCACTTTCTTGTTCTGGGTGTAGACCCACTCTTGCTGCAGGCTAGGGGCGCGGACGCCGAAGTGATTGAGGTACTCGGTAAATAGGCTACGGTTGCTGATCTCGATGAGCTGCTTTTCCATCATCTGTTCCACTATTTATTGTCGTTGTATTGCCGCAGCGTCTATGTGTCGGCGAGGAGGTACTCTGGAGAGATGCAAAAAAGTGCCGAGCCCCAGCGCTCAAAAGTCGTCTTAACAATGGCTTCAATCTATGGGTGAAAAGCATTGCTTAACTCTTATTTGGCGGCCAATTTACAGGCGAATGGAATGGTTTCAACTGAAATCAGGTCGGATCAGATTGATGAATCGGATCAGCATTGGAGTTGGCTTGTGAGAGGCTGTTGATGTTGGTTCATAAGTATGAGATCTAGGTCTGGTTTTTCTGAATGTAACTAATTGAATCCAGATCACACTCTCAAACCTAAGTCTGATATTGGGGCCCGCATCTGAGCGATGGTGGCGGCCTCTTTTTAACTAAGTGGGTGTCCTGAATTGTTCTCAGAAGTGGGTGTCCTGAATAGACGCTCGCATCTGAACGATAGCTTCTGTTTCTCTCTCACTAGGTGGGTGTCCAGAATTGTTCCCGAAGTGGATGTCCTGAATAGACGCTTTAACTAAGTGGGTGTCCTGAATAGCCGGCCGAACTTAAGTGGCTGTCCCGAATGCTGCACCAAGAGCGGCCAGTTAGTTGGCGGCAAGCGGTAAAGAGCGGCGGTCATTTTTTGCCGCTATGAATGTTTATTCAGCGTAATTGACTCCTTTTT
>JBOFBS010000351.1:0-3892 GCA_051645725.1 Aeromonadaceae bacterium
GGCCAACTCCTTTGGATGGTGGAATAGGCTGTGTAGAACCTAAAAACGCAGGAATCCACCAAAAGCTTGCTAACAAACTCAATACGATCCATGCAGCAATGATAATAATTGCTGCAGACCTTGACGAAGTGGAGAAAAAACCTCGACTCACAGTTACTCCTAATAGCCTAACAATTTATTAGCAGGCACAAATCCCCATAAGATCGGGAAGTTATGCGGCATAGTCTGTGATGGTTGCCAGCGCAGGGCGAAATAATCCTTTTGCTAGCAACCGCTTGGGTTGGGAGTTTAGCCGATCTCATCGTCAAAGACGGAAAATTTCCACTTAGTCTGTGTGGGGACTTGCTAGGGTCTATACTGTTTATAGATACAGCCCTGGTTGGAGGCACTATGCACAAGCCCAACTCTCCGTTTCTGGCTCATATCTATGAGCTGATGATTATGTTGCGTTACTCCATGGCGACCATTGAAGCGTATCTTCACTGGATCATAGGTTTCATCCGCTTTAATAAGATGCGTCACCCCAGCGAAATGGGCTCTGAGCAGGTAGGGGCCTATCTGAGTTATCTGGCCAATGAACGCCATGTGGCCGCCAAAACCCAAGCTCTGGCGCTCAATGCGCTGGTGTTTCTCTATAAAACCGTGTTGCAGCAACCCCTGGCCCTGGATATCACCTTTCGTCGCAGTCAGCGGGCGCCCAAACTGCCCACTGTTCTAACGCAGGGGGAGGTGAGGGCACTGCTGCTGGCCATGCCGGTGCATCTACGCTTGCCTGCCCAGCTCATGTATGGCAGCGGCCTGCGGCTGATGGAGGCCATGCGGTTGCGGGTACAGGATCTGGACTTTCACTACCTGTGCGTCATGGTCTGGAACGGTAAGGGCGGTAAACATAGGCGCGTTACCCTGGCCTCGGAGCTGGTGCAGCCGTTGCGTGAGCAGATCAGCGCAGTGCAGCGTTACTATTTAAGCGATCTGCAAAACGAGCACTATGCCGGCGTCTGGTTGCCCGATGCCTTGTCGCGCAAGTATCCCAATGCCAGCAAGGAGTTAGGCTGGCACTATCTCTTTCCGGCCACTCGGCTCAGTGCTGACCCGGCTAACGGCCTGATCCGCCGCCATCACCTGGATCCGTCAACGGTACAAAAAGCGGTGCGTCAGACGGCTCGGCAGTTAGCTATCCACAAACCCGTCAGTTGCCATACCCTGCGTCACTCCTTTGCCACCCATCTACTGGCGCGTGGCGCCGATATTCGCACCGTGCAGGAGCAGTTGGGTCACAGTGATGTGCGGACAACCCAAATCTACACCCATGTGTTGCAACAGGGGGCGAGCGGGGTGCGTAGTCCCTTATCCGATCTCTAATGAAACGCAGGAGATGGCCGGTGGCATGAGGCTAACTAGCGGTTACGAATGGTAGCACTAAGCTGACCCTCCGCGCCGGGAATGGGTTTACTGTGTGTCAGCGGTGCCAGCTTGTCGATGTCGCAAAATCAGGATCGCTTAGTAACTTGAAATGGCAGGCAGGCTACCGCACTGGGGGGGGAAGCCTATCCAGTGGCATAGTAAGCACACAATCCATGTGTTTAAGCATGGTAATGGATGGCGTCGCCTGACGCTATACAGGTGAGCTGACATAAATCACATCTTGAGTTGACACTCGATCTTATGCCGCAGCAGGAGGTGCTCACGCCCTGGGTTTGGCCTCAGCTTGAGACATGCGTCTGCACAAGGTTGCACCATTTTTTCTCCCCAGCGGCTGGGCTTTGTCACACCTTGGTGCAAGCACTCAGTTGGTGAACCTGCCGCCACCAAGCGTGCCCGCTCTGCACAAAAAAATATAACTAACTAATTTAAAACAACTTTATTTATTGAATTGCATGGTGCACCACTTCTGGCACACAGCTTGATATACCAACTTGCATACAAGACAGGATGCAAGAAGAGAACAAGCGTATGGCAACGACAGGATGGACCATAGAAGCGTGGCAGCAGGCCTACCGCAGCGCAGGGGAGACTCCCGAGCGTTTACTGGGGGCCCTGCTGGGTTCCCTCAATCATAAAGATCCGGCCTGGATCTCGCTCATCACCCCGGCGCAATTGGACGAGCAGTTAGCCCGCTTAGCCGCCAATCCGGATGCCAAGGCGCTGCCTCTGTACGGGATCCCGTTTGCGGTAAAAGACAATATCGATGTGGCGGGTCTGCCAACCACGGCGGCGTGCGCCGAGTTTGCTTATCGTCCGGCGCAAGATGCCCAGGTTGTTGCCCGTCTGAAGGCGGCGGGGGCCATAGTGCTAGGTAAGACCAACCTGGATCAGTTTGCCACCGGTCTCGTAGGCACTCGTTCCCCCTATGGTGCCGTCCCTAACAGTTTCGATAACAGCTTTATCAGTGGTGGCTCCAGCTCAGGCTCGGCCTCTGTTGTAGCACGGGGTCTGGTGCCTTTTGCGCTGGGCACCGACACAGCCGGCTCGGGCCGGGTGCCTGCTGGTTTCAATAACCTGGTGGGGTGGAAGCCAACACGCGGTGCCTTCAGTACTTCGGGTGTGGTGCCAGCCTGTCGTTCACTCGATTGTGTTTCGCTCTTTACCCTGACGTTGGCCGATAGCCGTCTGCTGGCCACGCTGGTGACTGCCTTTGATGGTAGCGATAGCTACTCCCGTCAAGCCCCCGTGCCTTTGCCCCGTCAAGGAGTGGGAAGCCGTCCCCGTCTGGCCATTCCCAGTGTCATGGAGTGGTTTGGCGATAGCGAGCAGCAGGCAGCATTCGAGCAGAGCTGCCGTCAACTGCAGGCCGCAGGGGCACGCATCGAGGCCATCGACTTTTCGCCCATGTACGCGCTGGCCAAGTTGCTCTATGAAGGGCCCTGGGTGGCCGAGCGCCATGCGGCCCTGGAAACCTTCATGATCGAGCACAAGTCAGCCATGGATCCGACGGTAGCAGGCATAGTCTCCACGGCCAGCCGACACAGTGCCACCAGTGCCTATCGCAGCGAATATCAGCGGATGGCGCTGCAGCGACAGATTGCCAGCGTCTTTAACCAGTTTGACGCCCTGCTGGTGCCCACGGCCCCCCTGTTGCCAACCCGCCAGCAGGTGGCGCAAGAGCCGGTTCTGGTCAACTCCTGGCTCGGCACCTATACCAACTTTGTCAATCTGGCCGACTGCTCGGCCCTGGCGTTGCCTGTGGGCTTTCGCCGCGATGGCTTGCCCTTTGGCATCACCCTCATCGCACCCGCCTGGCACGAGATGGCGCTGGCCGACTGGGCGCTCACCTGGCAGCCACAACTGGCGCTGCCCCTGGGGGCCACCACTCTGCCTGCTCCGGCAGCTCGGGCTCAGCAGAGCAACCCAGCTGTCACATCTTGGGCCGTCCCCCCTTTGGCCGAGACCCTGCCGCTGGCGGTAGTGGGGGCGCACCTTTCCGGCATGCCGCTCAACCATGAGTTGACTAGCCGTGGTGCCCGTCTCCTGGAGCGCTGCCAGAGTGCAGATAACTATCGCCTCTATGCCCTGGCCAATTCTCAGCCCCCCAAACCGGCCCTGGTGCGCGACAGCCAGGGGCAGCCCATTGAGCTGGAGCTCTGGGCGCTGCCCAAGAGTGGTTGGGCCGACTTCCTGGCGGGCGTGCCCGCGCCGTTGGGGCTTGGCACCGTCACCCTGGCCGATGGCCGCCAGGTGAAGGGCTTTATCTGTGAGCCCTCGGCCCTGAACGGCGCACTGGACATTACCGAGTTTGGGGGTTGGCGAGCTTATCTGGCCTCGCGATAAACCACCCGATACGCCTTGACCACGCAGGCACCTAGCGAATTTGTTTTAAGAAAGGGATCTTCACATGTTTGATAAAGTTTTGATCGCCAACCGGGGCGAGATAGCCGTCCGCATCATCCGTACC
>JBOFBS010000352.1:0-4885 GCA_051645725.1 Aeromonadaceae bacterium
GCGATAAACCCGGCTCGCAGGTATTGGCCAATCAGGCTCAGTAACCGCTTGTTGTTGATCTTGGCGCCCAGTTTACTCATGAGTAGATCATGGTTTACCCGGTCGAAGAACTTCGACAGATCCACATCGACCGCAAAGCTGCGGCCTTGCTTGATGAGGCGCTGTACCTGTTTCACCGCATGCTGCCCGTTTCGAGGGGGCCGGAACCCGAAACTGTTATCCGAGAAGCCGGGGTCGAAGATGGGCGTCAGCACCTGTCAACGTAAATCAATGGTTAGGGCAATAGATCACGAATGTCGCAATTGAGAACCTCTGCAAGCTGATACGCTTTCTCCAGGGTGATGTTGACCTCACCCCGCTCAATCCTACCCACATAGCTTCTGTCAATCTCTGACAGCAGAGCCAGCTTATCTTGCGAAATCCCGATTTGTATTCTTTTCTGGCGAATGCGTTCACCGAATTTGATCGCTAAGTCTTTCATTTCTCGTCTCTCATAAAGACGAGAACTATCCAGAGTTGTCGCGAACATAACCACGGACTATAATCCGCAACCGTTAAAGCCTGTGATGTTCTTTCACCCCGACAACGAGACTATACGATGCCCCCAAAGAAAAAGACTCTTTCGCCTCCGTTCTATCAAATTCTCGTAGTGCAGAGTCTTGATCACTTCACAGTCAAAGTGCTTAGGGATTCCTATATCAAATTTATGGGTGTTCCCGAGGGAGACGCGGAAAGAAGGGATGCATACCGGAAGGTCTACCGACAAGTAGTGCGACTGCAACGCAATGATCTTGTTGAGAAAGTGCCAAATACTGGTGGCGCGGTGAAGTACAGAAAAACGCCGAAGTTTCATGAAACACTGTTCGTCGAAAACCGGCAAGAAGAGCCATGTGACGAAAAGCCAATGGATGGTGTGTTGTCCCCTAATGCCATGACTAACAGCCATGTCTTATCGGAACTGCACCTCAAAGCCCATAATTACCAAGTCGATTTGTTAACCGCTATCGGAGAGACCGAAGAATATCAACGGCTTGCTAAGGAGTTTCCTTCCATTCAGTCCTTGTTTGATGCGGACTACCGAGAGGCTAGAGAGAAGAGCTCCAAACTATTAGGGCAACTAAAGGCGATCCAAACCGTCATAATGCAGCATTCGCAAAGGGCCTGATGATGCATTTACGCAAATGGCAGGCAACTTGCGTTGAGCAAGCCCTCATACACTATGAGAACTCTCGCCATTTTCTGTGCTTAGCCACGCCAGGTGCGGGAAAAACCACAATGGCTGCGGAACTAAGCCGTCGTTTGCTCGTGGATGACAAGATCGACTTCATTCTTTGTTTCTCTCCTTCCGTAGCAGTGGCTGAGGGGATGCGCTTATCCATGAGTAGGGTGCTGGAGCGACGCTTTGATGGGATTATTGGTGCTGCCGGCTGTAGCTACACCTACCAAAACTTGTTGTTCTTCAAAGAGGATTTCTGGCAGCTGTTTGCATCTCACAACGTGATGGTCATCTTTGATGAGATCCATCACTGTTCGGGCACTGAACCCGATAATGCAAACGCCTGGGGAGAGGAAATCCTACTCAATATTCAGGATCAAGCGACTTATACGTTGGCCTTAACAGGAACGCCATGGCGTTCAGACCAAGCCCCGATTGTACTGGCCCGTTATGCGGATCCAGACAACCGAATTCAATGCGACTATCGGTATGGCCTCAGAGAGGCAATCGAGGATAGGGTCTGCCGACGACCTAAAATCGTCCTGATTGATAACGATCTGATCTCTGTTTACTTCTCCTCAGAGACAAAATCCTACTCATCCCTTGCAGAGCTATTTAACCAACAAGATATCCGCTACGGGGAGTTAATTTCGCATCCTGTCGCGATTCGCCACATGCTGAGTACTGCCAATCAACGACTCAGGAAAATGCGAGAAGAGGTACCCAATGCAGCAGGCCTGGTGGTCGCAGCGTCGGTTGAACATGCTGCGTTGATCACCCAGATATTGGCAACAGAGATGAACCAGCAAGCGGTTCTAGTGACCTATAAAACACCGGATGCGGCTGCACAGATCGAAAAGTTCCGTTCAAGCGATGCGGCCTGGATTATTAGCGTCGGGATGATAAGTGAAGGCACAGATATTCCACGTCTTCAGATCTGCTGTCATCTTTCGCTGATTCGAACTGAACTGCACTATCGGCAGGTTCTCGGACGAGTGCTACGAATGACAAATACTGGCCCCCAGGAAGGATGGCTATATACATTTGCAGTGCCTGAATTGATCGCGTTCGCAGAGCGGATTTCTGAAGAGATACCAGAGCAGCAAGTCGTCATACAGGAATATCACAACATAGGTATTGGTTCATCAGACCGAACATGGCCCAGCCATGCCACAAACACGCCTAGCGACATTCCTCGGCTGGTCTGGGACCCGCTTACTCATAAACAAATTACATTGCACAAAACTCACGATAATACGGCTACCATCGAATCGCCGTTTATCCAGCTTTTCGGCAAGTTCCGCGAGCAGATCCTTGCGACTTACTAGCACCTTCATTCGAAAATTATCACAATTCAATATGGCAACCGCACGCATGCTCAGTTTTTGTTCACCCCATTGATATCAGTCAGTATGTCTTTTTCCAGCTAGTTGCTATTCATCGCCGCCCCGTCACCATACTATGTTATCGCCTCTCACCGTCAGAACGCTCACGGTCAATAGTTGTCAACGGTGCATTGAGTTGATGTTCTTTCATCCCATGCTTGTATGCATTGTATTGCCAGATCACAAACTGCTGTTTGTATCTCCGGTTCTCCTCTTTAAGCTCCTCGATTTCACTTTCAAGATTCACAATCCTTGCAGCTGCGATGTTCAAACTAGCTGGACGCGGATTTTTGGGGCCACGGCCTTTAAGCGCCTCTTTCTTTGTTTGATAGGCAGTCACTATTGCCTCATGCGCATTAAGGGACTGTCTTGACGGCAACTTTCCGACCAATGGCTCTGCCGCCTCACAGATTGCCGACCAGGAGAGTTTTGGTTCCTGCCATCCTCGAATTAGATTCACGATGGCATGAATGTCTCTATTGTCTAGATGCTTAGCCAAGGCCTCCCCCTAACAAGGTTTTCAAATCATCTAACATCACAGCTTCTTCGCTTTCTTTGCCTTTTTTCTCAATGGCCTCAATAGACTTCTTTTCGGCAACACGGCGAAGCTGGCTGAAATCATTGCCACGGAGCTTAATCTGGGCACCATTTTCAATGTCTGGATTCTCTAAAATAGCTACTAGCTCCCGAAGCCGGGTGACGGTTTTCTTGTGGTACTGATACCAGCGATCAGCACCCATCTCGCCGCTTTCAACTGCCGCATCAGCGAGAAAAAACAGTCGCTCCGACTTCTCCAGACGTTTCTTAATTCGATCCAACTTTTCTGTATCATCGCCTTTGATACAAACTTGCTCAGTACAATTGACGCAATCTCGGAACTTCTCGCAGGGACTCATGGTGTAATCATGCACACAGTAGCCATACTCCGTCACATGGACTGCGGCATGCTCTAATGTATTGAACTCCTGCATAGTCACGGGCAGATGCTTTGCCACCTCGCCAACAGGCCCAAATAGCGCTTTTGTGGGGTCTAGGCGTTCGGCCATGCCAACCAGTTCGTATTCGGTCATGTGGTTGTAGGTTCGATTTTGTTTCACATCAGCCCGCCCTGACCACTTGGCAATTTCCAGGTTTGACAGTCCACCACGCTGGGCAATGGTGTTGAGCAGGTGTCGAGCCTGATGCGAGGTCAATTTGACCCGTTCTCCGTTTTCAGTACGGTAACCATGGCGATCAAAGATACTGGCATGTTTTCCATCCAGAGCCTCACGAGGAGCCAGATCATGGTTGAAGAAGTTATTGGTTGGCTTATGTAATTCAACCGGAAGGCATCCCCGATATCCGTGGAACTGATTTGCATTCAGTGCAAACAAGGCGTCGCTGTACCTAATCCCCCTCTCTTTATCAAACCACGGGAAGCCTTCTGGCAAACGCGCCATAGTGTGTTGCCACAGGCTATTTAGCGTATGCACACCATTTTTTGGGGCTAACCCTCGACTATAAAGAGAGGTATGGCATTGCTTTCTGGATTCACAGACAAGGCCGAGTGCCATACAGGCCTGCTCCATAGTCAACAGCTCATCATCAGCGACATCAGGGCAGTTAGCATGGCGGTAAAATTTATCCGGGTGTTTCTCTATCCCCTTGGCCAGTTGTCGGGCATTTTCAGATAGCATTTTAGCTCTGGCGACGGCGGTTTTAGCGACGCCGACCATCACGGTTGGAATCCATTTGATGTCGCCTTCATAGCCTTTCCCCGCAAAAAAACGCCAGCCGTAGCGTTCTATCCCTTCACGATCCGTTTCAAATACCTCGCAATCCGCAGGCAGTGCTAACACCTCCGAAATGCGTGACGGTGCTGACATCAGCATGGCAAATACCGATGTTGTGAATATGTCTCGCTCATGAATTGGGTCGTTGGCAAAAATTTCTGCCAACGCATTGAGGGCAATATCACTTGGAAGTTTCTTTTCCCTATTTTTCTTCGCCTCTCTACCTGTTTTATTCTTGTCGTCAGCACGCTTAATTGGATTGACCCAATTGTGCACTGCACTTGATACAAGCTGGTGTTCGACTACAAACTTAGCCAGCCGCTCAATCTCTCGACCACATTGATATGCTGAGCCATCTGAGTAATGCTGCCTTGCCAGTTCAGCAGCCTCATCAAGCACGGAAATCGACAGGCCCTCAATATTTGCGCTCCCAGTTACTTGAAGCAATGCAGCCTCAACCGCTCGGAGCGCCTTACTTTCATTCTTTGTCCCCGTGAGACGATGCCCCTGCT
>JBOFBS010000353.1:0-1892 GCA_051645725.1 Aeromonadaceae bacterium
ATGGAGCTGGCCCAGAGCCGTACCGCTCTGGAGAGCGCCAAGGTGAGCGCCGCTCAGTACCAGCGTCTGGTGGCCCAGGACAAGAACGCCCTGATGCTGCTGGTAGGTGGCACCCTGCCGGCTAGTCTCAGCCAGCCCCGTCATCTGGATGAGGTGGTGCTGACCGATATTCCGGTGGGCGCTCCCTCCAGCCTGCTGCAACAACGCCCCGATATTCTGGCCGCCGAGCATAGCCTCAAGGCCGCCAATGCCAATATCGGCGCGGCGCGAGCAGCCTTCTTCCCCACCATCAGCCTCACCGCCACCGCCGGTAGCGCCAGCAACGATCTGGGCTCGCTATTCGATGGCGGCAATGGCACCTGGCTGTTTATGCCCAAGCTGAACCTGCCCATCTTCGATGGCGGCAAACGCACCGCCGATCTGGATGTGGCCGAGATTGAGGCCAAAACTGCCGTGGCCAGCTACGAGAAGAGTATCCAGAGCGCCTTCCGCGAAGTGGCCGATGGTCTGGCCGCCCAGCAGGGCTACCGGGATCAGCTCAGCGCCCAGCAGGCACTGGTCAACGCCAACCAGCGTTACTTCGAGCTGGCGGACAAGCGCTACAACCAGGGGGTGGATAGCTACCTCACCCGCCTCGATGCCCAGCGCTCGTTGTTCAGTGCCCAGCAGAGTCTGATCTCCACCCGCCTCGCCCTGTTAGGCAACGAGGTCACCCTCTATAAGGCCGTAGGGGGAGGCTGGCAGGAGTAAAACAGAGGCCGGAATAAGAGGCGGCTGGCAGGAGTCAGCCGCTAACTAACCGCAGCCAATGATGTGATATCGACAGGGCCGCCCGCTGACACGCCGTGAACCCCTCCCTGGAGGCTCCACCGCGCCATCCCTGGCGCAGAGGGTCAGCTTAGTGCCGCCCTGTCGATCTACAATCCCGTCAAAAAAGGGACAGCCCCAACCCAGTTTTGCTAGCTGAGTGGGTGTCCATATTGTCTTCGTTCATCCTGATCATGTTCAGAGCACTTGTGTCTGCTGGATGATGGTTACATCCAAATGCGGCGGGTAAGAAAGTCAGATTTGCTTACAAAATTTAACCTATTTTAATGAACGTTGACGCGGGCTTCACGGTACAACGGCATTGGGAATATGGACGCATAAAAAGCAGTAATAGGGACGGGGTATGGTTGTTAAAAAAAGAGCTACGGCTATGGCATTGCTGTTACTGCTGACCGGTTGTGGCGGTGGTGGTGGCGGTAGCTCGGCTACCGGGAGTAGTGGCCAGGGTGGTGGTAATTCCCAAGGTGGTGATAGTTCCCAAGGCAGTGGTGAGGCCAGCCTACTGGCGCAATATCAGGGCAAGAAGGTTGAGGCTGTGCTCGATGAGAGCAGTGTTGGCCCCTTCCTGGATGCCGTCCTGGATAGTGAGCCCCTGTTCGGTAGTGATATTGCTTCGGTCGGCACACAAGCAAGCGGGCGGGTGTCCGCGTTACGGGGGGCCGTAGTCAAGACGAGCCTGGATTGTGAAAGCGGCACTGGAACCGTCAGCGGTGAGCTGGATAAGACGACGGGACAAGGCACGCTGACCGTGGTCTACAACAAGTGCCTGCAAGATGGTGAGACGGCCACAGGTACTCAACTGATTCGATACGATAGATGGGATCTGCTGGAAAATAAGCCTCTTGATTATCTTGTCACCTTTAAGGGGTTGACGCTGGTCTCAAGCCAGGGCTCGCAGCAGCTGGTGGGCACAGTGCAACGGACAGCGGATACCCCCTGCTCAGAGACCCTGACCTATGATCTGTTGGTCAATGCATCCGACCCCACTCAGAGCGCATTTGCGGATCATCTGGTGGTGTCTGATGTTTGCCAGAAGAACAGTACAGGTCATCTGGCGCGTTCTA
>JBOFBS010000354.1:0-3189 GCA_051645725.1 Aeromonadaceae bacterium
CCCAACACCAGACCTCCTGAGTCGTCAGGCTATTCAACCTGTTTGACAACTCAAGCTGCGTCGCCACCTCTTGTGAAAGCTGGGCAAACGCCCCCCTGTGTTGTAATGAATCGCGCCAACCCGCCAGCAATGCCATGGCATTGGCTCGGCCGGTCGGCGTCACCAGCAACTGCGATTGTAACCAAGCCGGGCGCTGTTCCTGCTTGGTCACCTCCAGCAACTCATAACTCTCACTGGCAAAAAGCTTGCGGATAAACTCCCGCAAAGACGCCTTATTTTCTTCGGCGACCTGATAACCATAATCCCGTTCTAACAACTGCCAAAGGCTCGGCAGCAACCCATGTTGGTCAAGTGGTGCCAGAGCATCTGCGGGCTCAAGGTGAGTATCCAACAGGCGAGCGCCTAGCTCCCTGACTACATCAGCAGGTTGAGCAAGACAGCCCAACAACACGCTGATCATCTTTAGATCGAGCGACAGCGAGTCTTCCACCCCACTGCGGCCATCCAAACGACGCTTGAGGGCTGAGGTACGCTCCTTGTTGGCAAAAAAGCTGCTGCGTGACGCGATATAATCACGCAACGCCATATTGGCAAGACCCAGCTCGTTGAGCAGGATCGATGCCGCATCGGCATAAAAAGTAGCGCTGTAGCGACGCATATCGAGCAGCCAATCTTTGGCTGCCGCAGGCTCAGGGCTTGGCCAGTAGAGCAGAAATGGCGTGGTCTGCTCATCGAGTTCTATGCGCCTTCTCACCTGTAATTGGGAGTGCTGTGACATGTTGAGCACCACCACAGGCTGGCCTTCGCGGGTCAAACCGGCCTGGGGATCGGCAAGCTCTGCCAGCTGTGCAGTAAAGCTCTGCTCGGGATCATGCCAAAAGACGATCCGGCTCTGCTCGAATTTCTTATTTAGCCCGGTTTGGAGCTGGGTGATATCCATAAAAATCCGTCACGACAAGCCATTAGGCTCCGATTTACAACAAAACCATATGGTAATCGAAATGCTCGTAGAGTTCATGAAGCAATCCGTATTGGGTAGGGCCTGGAGTCATCGAATAGTCGCTTTGGCAAGCGCTACTCGCGGACTCAACCAGGTGGTAGAGAAGAGAAGACAGGCCAGCCACCTACCTGTCCTCTTGATAGCCTCTGGCAACCCAGCACTATGTTAAGCTGTCACAACACACTCAAGTTGCTGTTTGCATAATTGCTGACTGTTGCCCAGCAGCAGCTGATTTTCGATAGAGTGTAACAGATTGTTAATATCTTCAAATTTATTAACCAGCAGATGACTACTGCGACTGGCCTTGCCGGTTAACCACTGATCATAACCAACTTTTGCCCATAACCGATAAGAGTTCAAAACAGACTTGTATTTTATTGCTGCCGACTCAACCAGTGCATCTGCATGATGATATTTACCAAGAATGGTATAAAGTGCAGACTCCACATAAATCGATTTTGGCATGACATCCAATACACTTGTCACAAAATCAACAATCAATGCAGCATGTTCATCGGTGATTTTATTCTCGATTGCTTTACTGTGGTCGATCCAGCCAATCAGATTCATCAAGAATGTACACAATTCGTTTCTTTGCTGAGCAAGTGTTGCCAATAATGGTGCAATCACCTCAGGGTATGCCTTGCTCTCTTTAGAAACCGCCAACATCTCATGGGCCGCCATAATGCTACCCATATACGATGAAAGTTTTTCAAGATAAAAGAGCTGATTTTGAGTTTGAATTTCAACAGCGATTTTATCTATCGACGCCTGGATTTTATTGAGCTTTTGAGAGAGATAGGCGGTTTGAATCACTATCGCAGCGAGAATAATTCCGGTTGATAACCCGACCGCCAGGCCGATGCTTTTCTGCATGGCGGCGGTGGCTTTCATCAACTGCTCGACATTAACGCCCTGGCTGACATCTACTGTCATCTCTTTAAAGGGAAGGTGCTTGACAATACTCCCCGCCCCCTCTGATAGTTTTTTACCCTTGGCCCAATAAATGACGCCTTCACGAAGATGCATATGGCCAGTTTTGAGCAATTCAATAATTTCAGGGTCAACCTTATCCCAATCTGGCACCATAATCACTTTGATCGCCTCTTCAAGCATGACAAGCTCCTTGTGTTGTCAGAATTAGTTGAACGGGTTACCGTGACGATGGAACTCACGCAACATTGTGATATGGATAACGCACGGCAAGGTGACTCGTAGTGCAGGCCCCTCTACCACAGCACTGAATAATCCGCCAACGAGCCCAAGTGGACTAGAAAATAATAATGCTCTTGGCAGCAGCATAGCTCCAGCCGCAGCAGCCCCTCCGAATGCCCCCGCCAGTACGCCCGATATCACACTAAAATCCCTGACCGTCCACTTTAAAGGATCGATATTATTCACTTGATAGTCATTCTTCATGGTTTTAATAAACGCTTCCCGTTCAGCCTGCGTCATCTTATCCATCTGCAACTCCAGCACTTTGGCTACTATCGCCTGCTCGAGGGTCTGCACATCACTCTGCTTGTCTATCGCGCAGCCAACGGATCTTGCAGTGAACTGCACAATATCCTTATACGCGGCCCCCTTTCTGGTCACGATATTTAATGCTGTCGAGTTGCCATATGTTTGCAGTTCAGTGCAGATGGCTTGCCATGCCCGAGAAAAATCATGCTTGTTTGCTTTAAATTCGGGGTTATTGGTCAAGGTTTCAGCCAATCTTGGCTTGCCATCACGATCAATAGTCAAATAACTAACCAGTGGCGCGAGTTGCTCATGGGTGCAGTGAGCAATAAATGCCAGATCTTCATCGTCTCTGTACTTGTAATATCTGCTTGCAATATTAATATCCATATTCACGCCACCGATTAATGATAAATATCAATAAAATACTACGCTCGCACCAGCCAAGTCCAAGGGATAACCCTCCATCTTGAACGGCAATAAGCAAAATGGGAGCTGCCGCACAAGCGGCAGCTCTCGCCTTGATTTGAGATGGGTCGGTTACTCGCCCTTATCGCCGGTGATGGCTTTGACATCACTGAGCAGGGTACCGAACTTGCCGTAGTTGACCTTGACCCCGTCATCGAGATCCAAGGTGATGCGCATATCGGCATGGTGTTTAAGATGATCATCAAAGGCGCGCAGCTCTACCAACTGCTTAGTGAGGCTGTCGCTCTCTGTGCCAATAC
>JBOFBS010000355.1:0-8327 GCA_051645725.1 Aeromonadaceae bacterium
GCTTGTTGCCTCCAGGGTGGCATATTGCGCGAATTTGGCCTGAATACTCCCACCCGCCTTAACCCGGCAAGAGTCGGCATGGGCTGAGGTTGGATGCCCAATGATGCCATTGGCTACCACCACATCGGCGCCCGCCTCAACCGTGGCTGAATCGACCAGCCCACCAATCGTCACCGAACCCTCGGCTTTGACGCGCATCCCCTCACAGACATTACCGGTAATGATGACACTGCCAGAGAAGTTGATATGACCAAAACGGGCATCCACCTGTTTGATAGTCATCACATCATCCACTGCCATCCCCTGCGGAATGAGCAGAGGCAAACCATCCCGGTTGGCAACCAGAAGATTGGGATCCTCAGAAGCAATATCGACCCCTTTGCCCGGGTGTAGAGGTAACTCCTTGCCTGGCTTGGCGGGGATGACCTCCCCCGTCAACTTATAACCCGGGATCCCGGGCTCGGGCGGATGGCGTCGCATCAAGGGGCTACCGGCTTTGACTGTGATGAGCTCGCCCAAATCCCGCAGATCCACCTGATCCTGGGTGCCGGCAATCAGTTGTGGCTTGAGCACTCGCTCGCTAGCAATCTCCACCAAACGTTCAAAGCGGCTATCCGCCCCATGCTGAGGCGCAGCCCCTCGCGCCACCACACCTTTGAGCTGACCACCGGGTGGAAGCTTGCTCGCCTGATCCAGCAAGCTGTTCATGGCTTGCAGATCATGCCCCTGCGTGACACGAGCCTGGCGCAAGGCCGCTTCGATCTCGGGGCGCAGCACAGGTGGCCCGGCATAGGGGGCGGTAATGACAGCCGATGCCGTCATCTGATCTTTCTCTACTTCGATATCGACATGTCCGGCTACCCGCTTGGCCACTATGATGACGGAGTGTTGTCCCGGCTCCTGTGGCTGAGCGGAAGCGTCCGCAGGAGCGGCGTTGACCTGCTCACGCATCTGCTTGGTCAGCTTGTTGCTCACCTCTACCGCATCTTTGACGCCAGACTCACTCAACTGGTAATGGCGGTATTCCGAACGCGCCAAAAGCTGCTGTATATGGCTCTCTTCAATGAAGTCACGTTGAGGCGCAACGTCAAACAGCACAAATTGACGATCCGTTGACAGGTAAAGCAGATCTAACGACAGCATGAAACGCCCCTACAGCAATGGCTACCTGGATCTGATAGCAGATCTACTCGGTAACCCCCATGACAAGAGCGACAAAGTGCGAAATAAAATTGTTAAAACAGTCAGAGTGGTGAAAGTTGAAGCAAAACAGCGGAGTCAAAACAGTGTAGGAGTATTCAATCGTAACCTGATTGAGCGGCAGCCCCCAACCGGGGGCTGCCACACTCTTAAGCCAGGATCTTGCGCAGTGCCGTGAAAAAACGATCGTTCTCGGCCTCAGCGCCTATGCTGATGCGCAGATGATTGGGCATGCCGTAGCCGGCAATGGGCCGCACTATCACCCCTTCACGCAGTAAAGCCTGGTAGATAGCCGCCGCGGGTTGCCCCAGATCGACCGTGATGAAATTACCGCTTGAGGGTATGAATGTCAGTCCCAACTCCTCAAAGAAGTGCTCATAGCGCACCATTTCACGACGATTAAGCTCCACCGCACGCTGCAGATAGGCCTCGTCATCAAGCGTGGCCTGGGCGGCAACCAGGGCCAGGGAGTTGGCGTTGAAGGGCTCACGTACCCGGTTCAATACACTGGCCAATTCGGGTGTGCTGATGGCAAAACCCAAACGCAGCCCAGCCAAGCCATAGGCCTTGGAGAAGGTGCGCGTCACCACCAGATTGGGGAAGCGCGAAATCCAGGCTGCGCTCTCTGCGCGCAGAGCGGGATCCATATACTCGTTATAGGCCTCATCCAGCACAATCAATATGTTCGCCGGAACCTTGGCAATAAAGGCTTCCAACTCCGCGGGCGTCAAAACCGTGCCCGTAGGGTTGTTCGGGTTGGCGATGCAAATAAGTTTGGTCTTGGGGGTAATGGCAGCCAGCATGGCCTCCAGATCATGGCCCCACGCCTTGGCGGGCACCACAACCGCATCGGCACCGTGGGCCTGAGTGGCCAACGCATAGACGATGAAGGAGTACTGGGAGTAGATCACCTCGTCGCCTGGGCTGACGAAGGTGTGAAACAGCAGATCGATCACCTCGTTGGAGCCGTTGCCCAGGGTGATCCCGGCCATATCCAAGTCAAAACGCTTAGCCAGCTTCTCCTTGAGATAGAAGCCATTTGCATCAGGGTAGCGAGTCAGATCGGCCAACGCCGCCTCAATCGCCGCTTTGGCCTTGGGGCTCAGGCCCAAAGGATTTTCGTTGGACGCGAGTTTGACACAGTTGCTGATACCGAGCTCACGCTCCAGCTCTTCGATGGGCTTGCCCGCCTGATAAGGCTGCAGACCAGACACACCGGCATTGGCCAGCGCCAGATAATCCATAGTGCACATCTCTTTGCGGTAGTAGAAAAATGGGGCCCCGCAGGGCCCACTCAACTAAACAGGTGACGAGCTTAGCCGTGTTGCTTGGCAAAACGCTCCATGAAGCTGACCAGGGCCTTGACCCCCTCAAGCGGCATGGCGTTGTAGAGGCTGGCGCGCATGCCACCGACAATGCGGTGCCCCTTGAGTGCCATCAGATTGGCCGCTTTGGACTCAGCCAGGAAGGCTGCATCCAGAGCCGCATCCTTGAGCTGGAAGGGGATGTTCATGCGGGAGCGGCAGTTCTTCGCCACATGGTTGCTATAAAATGAGCTGGAGTCGATGTAGTCATACAAGAAGGAGGCCTTCTCGATGTTGCGCGCCTCGATAGCTTCCAGGCCACCTTGCTGCTTCAACCATTTGAATACCAGTCCAGCCAGATACCAGGAGTAGGTGGGCGGGGTATTGAACATGGAGTCGTTATCGGCTGTGACCTTGTAATCAAAGATGGCCGGTGTATCCGGGCGAGCATGACCCAGCAGATCCTCACGCACCAGCACTACGGCCAAGCCTGAAGGACCAATGTTCTTCTGGGCGCCAGCATAGATGATGCCATATTTGCTCACATCAACAGGACGGGAGAGTATGGTCGAAGACATGTCTGCCACCAGGGGCACACCCTGGGTCTCGGGCAGATCGAACATCTCGATCCCTTCGATGGTTTCGTTCGGGCAGAAATGTACATAGGCCGCATCGGCACGGAACTGAGGCTTCTCGATGAGAGAGAATCCACCGTTGTCGTGTTTGACGACCCCCTCAACCCCCTGGATGTCACCGAACTTCTGCCCTTCAGTCAGTGCGGCCTTGGACCAGACCCCGGAGAGCAGGTAATCCGCCTTCTTGTTGGCACCGCCGAGTAAATTCTGGGGCACGGCCGCAAATTGGCCACGGCCACCACCATGCATGAAGAGTACCTTGTAGTTATCGGGTACCTGCATCAGCTCGCGCAGATCCTGCTCCGCTGCGGCGGCAACCGCCATGTACTCCTTGCCACGGTGGGACAACTCCATGACGGAGACGCCCAGACCATCAAAGTCGATGAATTCACGTTGGGCTTGCGCCATCACCTCTTCCGGCAGCATGGCCGGGCCTGCACAAAAGTTATAAACCTTGCTCATCTTCTCTTCCGTTGGCTTCCTTGGAACTACCAGCTTTTACACCGAACCGTGATCCGGCGCAAAAGGTTTTTCATCAGCCCGCCAGCCCATCGCTATCAAGCCACGCAGGTGATGGATAAATAAAAGGCGGCCCGCAGGCCGCCTGATATAAGTAGAGGTTACTCGTCAGCACCCTGTTCGGCTGCTGGCGCATCGCCCTCGATGGCACCATCGACTTCAGTCGTGGTCACGTCGTCAGACAAGAGCTCATCGCTCTCATCCATGGTGGGTTCGGCAATCCGCTCCAGGCTGACTACCTCTTCGCCCTCCATGGTACGAATGAGGCGTACCCCACCCGTATTCCGACCTATGATGCTCACTTCACTCACGCGAGTCCGCACCAGAGTACCGGCATTGGTGATGAGCATGATTTCGTTCTGCTCTGTCACCTGAATGGCCCCCACTACCTTACCGTTGCGCTCATCGACCTTGATGGAGATGACGCCCTGAGTACCCCGACTCTTGGTGGGATACTCATCCAGTGCGGTACGTTTGCCATAGCCATTGGCCGTAGCGGTCAGAACCGCCCCCTCACCGCGAGGTACGATCAAGGATACGACACGGTCGCCAGCGGCCAGCTTGATGCCACGCACCCCGGCCGCGGTACGACCCATGGGCCGCACACCCTTGCCTGAGCTGTTGCCTTCAGCCGACTCGGCGGCCTCGCCGTCGCCCTCGTCAACCTCATCATCCTCGCCTTCGGCCTCGCTGACCTCGGCACCACGCCCCGGCCCCTCGGCAAAGCGCACCACCTTGCCCGCATCGGAGAAGAGCATGATCTCGTTGCTGCCATCGGTAATGTCCACGCCTATGAGTTCATCGCCCTCCTTGAGGGTGATGGCTCGAATACCCGAGCTCAAAGGACGGGAGAAGGCCGAGAGTTCAGTCTTCTTCACCGTGCCATTGGCGGTGGCAAAGAAAACATACTTGTCATCGTCATAGGACTTCACCGGGAGAATAGCGGTAATACGCTCACCCTCATCCAGCGGCAACAGGTTGACAATCGGGCGACCCCGCGCGGCACGGCTTGCCTCAGGCAGGTTGTACACCTTGAGCCAGTAGACCTTACCGCGAGTCGAGAAGCACAGTATGGTGTCGTGGGTATTGGCAACCAGCAGCTGCTCGACAAAATCCTCTTCCTTCATCTTGGTCGCCGACTTGCCACGACCACCCCGGCGCTGAGCCTCATAATCAGAGAGAGGTTGGTACTTGACGTAACCTTCATGGGAGAGGGTCACCACCACATCTTCCGGGGTGATGAGATCTTCCATGTTGATCTCTATGCTGGCCGCCTGGATATCAGTACGACGCGCATCACCAAACTGCCCCTTCACATACTCCAGCTCTTCACGGATCACCTCCATCAGGCGAGCCGGGCTGTTGAGGATATGCAGGAGTTCGGCAATCTGATTGAGCAGTTCCTGATACTCATCCAGGATCTTCTCGTGTTCCAGACCGGTGAGCTTTTGCAGACGCAGATCGAGAATGGCCTGGGCCTGCTGCTCGGTCAGGAAGTAGTTACCCTCACGAATACCATACTCAGGCTCCAGCCACTCAGGACGCGCCGCATTATCACCGGCTCGCTCCAGCATGGCGGCCACGTTACCCAGCGCCCAGGAGCGGGCAAGCAGGCCCGCCTTGGCATCAGCCGGGCTGGGAGAGTGACGGATCAGCTCAATGATGGGGTCTATGTTAGCCAGTGCTATGGCCAGACCTTCCAAGATATGGGCCCGATCTCGTGCCTTGCGCAGTTCGAACACAGTCCGGCGGGTGACGACTTCACGGCGATGGTCGATAAACGCGGCCAAGATCTCTTTTAGATTCAAGGTCTTGGGCTGGCCATTCACCAAAGCCACCATGTTCATGCCGAACACGTTCTGCAACTGGGTGTGAGCATAGAGATTGTTCAGCATCACTTCGCTGACTTCACCGCGACGCAGCTCAATCACGATACGCATGCCGTCCTTGTCGGACTCATCACGCAGGGCCGTGATCCCCTCAATCTTCTTCTCTTTGACCAGCTCGGCAATCTTCTCGATGAGACGCGCCTTGTTCACCGTATAGGGCAACTCGGTAACGACAATCGTCTCTTTTCCGTTCTTCTCATCGGTCTCGATGTGGTGCTTGCCACGCACATAGATCTTGCCACGGCCGGTGCGATAGGCATCTATGATGCCAGAGCGGCCGTTGATGATACCGCCGGTTGGGAAATCCGGTCCCGGCACATACTGCATCAACTCATCAACCGTCAGCGCACCGTTATCGATGAGCGCCAGGCAGGCATCGACCACTTCGGTCAGATTATGAGGCGGAATATTGGTCGCCATCCCTACCGCGATCCCGGAGGAGCCGTTGACCAGCAGGTTGGGGATCTTGGTCGGCATGACTGCCGGGATCAGCTCGGTGCCATCATAGTTTGGCACCCAATCCACCGTCTCCTTGTCCAGATCGGCAAGCAACTCATGGGAGATCTTGTTCATCCGGATTTCGGTGTAACGCATGGCCGCAGCGGAGTCACCGTCTACGGAACCGAAGTTACCCTGACCATCAACCAGCATGTAGCGCATGGAGAAGTCTTGAGCCATACGGACTATGGTGTCATAGACGGCGCTATCCCCGTGCGGGTGATACTTACCTATTACGTCACCGACCACACGGGCCGACTTTTTATACGGCTTGTTCCAGTCATTGCCCAATTCGTTCATGGCGAACAGGACTCGACGGTGGACAGGCTTTAAACCATCTCGCACGTCCGGCAGTGCTCGACCCACGATGACGCTCATGGCGTAATCCAGGTAGGAGCTCTTCAACTCTTCTTCGATGTTGATTGGCGTGATTTCTCTGGCCAGCTCACTCATATAACCCTAGGTCCCTACTTCAATCGACTTGAAAGCATAAGGGCGGCATTCTAGCACAAAAAAGGGCGTTTCCCCATAGGGGCTAATGGGTTGCTGTCACAGAGCAGTGGCTTGGTTATAATGACGCAAAACCGGGCGCTCGCCATATCGACTGCGCGCTACCGATGATTTGATGTAAGTGATGTAAGGACTCCCGATATGAATGTGGACCACCAGGAAATAGCCAAATTTGAAGCCGTTGCCAGCCGCTGGTGGGATCGGGAGGGCGAGTTCAAGCCCCTGCACCAGCTCAACCCGCTGCGCCTGGAGTGGATCGCAGGCCATAGCCAGGGGCTATTTGGCAAACGGATCCTGGATGTGGGCTGCGGCGGTGGCATTCTCAGTGAGGCCATGGCAAGCCACGGCGCTCAGGTCACTGGCCTGGACATGGGGCGAGAGCCGCTGCAGGTGGCTCGCCTGCATGCCCTGGAAACCGGGGTGGAAGTCAATTATCGCCAGGGCACGGTCGAGGCCCTGGCAGAGGAGTTACCAGGCCAGTTTGATGTAGTGACCTGTATGGAGATGCTCGAGCATGTGCCCGACCCCGCCTCTGTGGTGCGCGCCTGCGCCCGTTTGGCTAAACCCGGCGGCCAGCTCTTCTTCTCCACCATCAACCGCAACCCTAAGGCCTGGCTCTTGATGATAGTCGCCGCCGAGCAGTTGCTAAAAATGGTCCCCAAGGGTACTCACGATCACAACAAATTTATCCGCCCCGCCGAACTCTCCCGTTATGCCGAACGGGCCGGGCTGCAGCTCAAGCAGATGAAGGGCGTGGTCTACAACCCGCTGACCGGTCAATTTCGCTTAAGCCATGATGTCGGAGTGAATTACATGCTCCACTGCCACAAACCGGAGTAAACCATGACCCCGCCTCCCTTTGCCGCCCTATTGTTCGATCTGGATGGTACCCTGCTGGACACGGCCCCGGATCTGGGGGCCGCCGTCAATCATGTGCTCACCCGCGAGGGGATGCCCGCCCTGCCCGAGTCGATAGTACGCCGCATCGCCTCAGATGGTGCACTGGGCCTGCTCAAGGCGGGCTTTGGCGAAGCCGAGCTGGCCCGTCGCGACAGCCAGGCCCTGCGTCAGGCACTGCTCGATTACTATGCCGAGCATCTCTATGAGGGGACTCGCCCCTACCCGGGCATGGTGGAGTTTATCGCCTGGCTCAACACCCAGGGTATCCGCTGGGGCATAGTCACCAATAAACCCGCCTTTCTCCCCGAGCCCTTGATGGCCCAGGTTCGTGAATTGCCCCAGTGCGGCGTCATCGTCAGTGCCGATACCCTGCCCGAGCGCAAGCCCCACCCCGCCCCCATGCTCTATGCCGCCGCACAGCTAGCCGTGGCCCCAGAGGCGTGCCTCTATATAGGCGATCACATCCGCGACATAGAGGCAGGGCGAGCGGCCAGCATGAAAACTGCCATCGCCGCCTGGGGATATATAGACCCGGCCGAGGGCACCCATGCCTGGGGGGCCGACTGGAGCTTTGATACAGTCGATGCCCTGCATCACTGGCTTTGTCACTTGCCACGCTGAGTGACGAGGCTGGCAAGCTTAGTGCGGAAAGTCGGCGCTCCCGGTTTCCGCACTGGATAAAGCTGAGAAAAAAATATATTTTTACGTCCACCGCCAACCCGCTTGCCACCTGAGCTGTGACGATCTATCCACAGAACGGCTCTTAACCCCCCCCTTGCAGCCCACCAACTCACCCGCTATCTTGTGTCTAAACAAGATGTTTGCACTATATGTTGTGTTTTAGTCGGCGCTTCACATCACGGCACTTGCCG
>JBOFBS010000356.1:0-2264 GCA_051645725.1 Aeromonadaceae bacterium
ATGAAAGACCTCGGTATTTAGAGGTGAAAAACATGCTTTTTGATTGTCAGGTGTCATTGATGGCGGCAGAGCTCGCAGACTCCTTGTATGAAACACCGAGTTCATTCATACAAGTATTCTATGTGAAAACAAGGAGCCCCCAATAATGCGATCACCAGGTAACCACGGGGTCACCTGATCAAGTTTTCCAAGATCCGGTCTGCCTCTGGCCACCCTTTACGCTCGCAACCCATCAGGTACCGAATGGTTGCCAGAGACTCCTCCCGGCTGCGTGGTCGAAGTTCAGCCAGCAAGCCAAACACAAATGCTTCTCTGGCCCATGCCTCCATTCTGCTCTCGTAATAACCGCTGGCATCGCAGGCACGGCGCAACCGGTATAGATCGTCCCAGTAGGCCAGCTCATGCAGGCAATCACTCAGGGTGTGCGGCATCAACTCCGGCAGAGCTTTGAACCGCCCAGCCACCAGCACTGGCGGATACTCACATTTGACCAACTCCAGCCCGCGGAGCGCTTCCAGGCAGAACGCCTCTGCCGGTGTATCTTTCCACAACGCATCCCCGAATCGTCCGATGGCCTCAGCCCCTCTGGCTCGCCGGGTAATAGACTTCTCGGCCAGCCCATCCAGATCGGCAAACCCGATACTGCCAAGGCCTGCCATGATGTTGCCCCCTCTGGCCACCAGCCAGTTGCCGTAACGCTTCTCCAGCTCATCCGGTGGGGTAGTGATCCGCCCTGCCGCTTCTCTGGCTTGTTCAATTCGGGCGGGATCCCCGGTCTCTATCACCTGGCGCAACCAAAGCAGGGCATCGATCTCCCTGTCCCCTGTAACAACCTGCTGGGGTGGCAGCTCTTGAACCGCTGGCAATGTCTCCCCGCTGCGCTCTATGGGAGGCAATGTGAACATGGCCCGGTGCGTTGGGTTGTCAGTGAACAGCCCAGAGCGGCTGACGATGGCTTTCACCGTCCCCAGAGGGAGGCCAGCCAGAGAAGACACCTCACGAAGTGAATGATGGCGGCGCAGTTCGATCACCTGCTCTCGTTGTTCGTTGCTCAATCTCAATGCAACCCCCTGTTGCCTGAAAACTGTGATGTTGATCGCCTGCTCACGCTCTATAGCTTCAAAAAAGTGGTGGGAACGGTGGGAACAAGGGAACAATGCCCGCTAACCCGCGCCATGACTGGGTTTCTATGTTCCCACCAAGGCCGTGAGGTAGTGGGAACAGGTGGGAACAACCTCAACACGTGGCCTTTTTGTTCCCACTGTTCCCACCTTGTTCCCACCATATAGAGGACTAGGTGGGAACAGCTCTAACCCTTGATATATAAGGCTTGTAGGCTCACTAGGTAATCTTGTTCCCACTGTTCCCACCATTTTTGCTTTGTTTCTTACGCGCGCGCATGAGGCAGGAAGGAAAAGGGCTACACTCGGCAGCCCTCTGTTTTCTTCCCCGATACACCTGTCATGGTTTCTCTGACATTGTCAGATTTCCTATGACACTCAGATACCACCCAATCACTCAGGTTCTTATTGGGGCCAATTTTGCTGCCATCCCATACTTCTGGCTGGCGTTACTCGTCCTCCAACCCCTCCGCCTCGTCAGCCAGTACGCGCTCTGTCAGCAGATACGCCCACACCGAACCACTCATGCCGGGTAGCCTTGCCTTGCGCTGGAGCCGCCTCTTGTCCTTGCCTGTCAGCAGATAGCCAGCCTCGAGACACAGGAGCGCCGCCCGCTTGGGATCTCGTCCCTTGGTGATCTCGGCCCACCCCGGGGGCAGCACAAAGAAGCTCACTCCGTCAGACTCAGCCTTACGGTAACCAACCATGTTGGCCGGACGGTGGCTTGTATCGAACCAGTCAGCAAAGCGGGTGTATTGGTGGGCAGTGACGAACCCGCGCACCTGCTCCAAGGTCGCTGCGTCCTCCTTGTTGCCAATGTGGCCACGCTCTGCCAGCCACGCCTTGAGGCAGACCCGCACCGCTCGCAGCGCCTCCCCATCGGGCCAGCCTGTGACACCCAGCCGGGTTGCCAGCTCACCGGCAGCCGCCACCAGCGCGAACCGGTTGATGGCGCGGCCTACCTGATTGCCCGCCCCCTTCGGCATCAGTTCGGCGGCAAGGCGCTTTATCTCGCCCCGCAGGCGCTCGCTGTGCGCATCCAGATCCCCGGCCAATGCCTCGGCATAGGTTCGGAAGGCGCTGCCGTGCTGGTGGTCGCAGTGGGCCTTGAGTGTGTCGGCGAAGGTACGTCCGCCCTCCATG
>JBOFBS010000357.1:0-11716 GCA_051645725.1 Aeromonadaceae bacterium
CTTCCCAGCGCGCCTTCTATCGCTATGTGTTTAGCCACTATGAACAGGTGAAACCTGGGATCTTCAAGTTGCTGCCTTTAGGTAATGAGACGGGGTGATCAGGGGAAAAGAGTGAATAAAAAAGTCCGCGCAGGCGGACTTTTTTGTTGATGGATGCGGGGTCGCGCATTGGGTCCTAGGCCAGAGGTTGGCTAGGAAATACCCCGAAATGTTCCATGGCGTAGGCCACGCGCTCTTCGACACTCATCTGTACCTTGCCCAGCTTTTCAATCTTGCGTAGCCGCGGCAGCAGGCCTGCCGCATTGGCGATCTGGATAGAAAGGCCGGGTCTGGCGTTAAGCTCCAGCAGCATGGGGCCACGGTTCTTATCCAGTACCATGTCGGTACCTATGTAACCCAGGCCGGACATTTCGTAGCAGGAGGCCGCCAGATTCAGCAGCTTGAGCCAATGTGGCACCTGCAACTCGAACAGATCCTTGCCTGTGTCAGGGTGATGACGCAGGGGCTGGTTGTACTGAACCCCCCGGACGGCACGACCGGTACGCAGACAGATGCCCACACCCACCGCCCCCTGGTGCAAGTTTGCCTTGCCATCAGAAGAGGCGGTCGAGAGGCGCATCATGGACATGACGGGGAAGCCCTTGAAGATGATGACCCGGGTATCGGGCACCCCTTCAAAGGAGTAGCCATCAAACACATTGTCGAAGTGAATGAGATCTTCAACCAGGACAAAGTCCGGCTTGCCGCCGAGCGAGAAGAGACCCGCCAGGATGTTGGAGATATGACGCTCCAGATCGGCCACCGTCTCTGCCTTGCCATTGGGCTTGTAGAAGAGGCCCTCTTCCTGGCGCATGATCACCAGTATGCCCTTGCCACCCGAGCCACGAGCCGGCTTGATGCAGAAGCCTTGCCAATCCTTGACCATCTCGGCAATCTTGCTGACTTCATGCTGGTGCTGAATGGTGCCGATGAGTTTCGGCACCGTGACTCCAGCGGCAACGGCTATATGCTTGGTTTTGAGCTTGTTGTCCACCAAGGGGTACAAGCTGCGCGGGTTATAGCGGCCAATATAGTTCACATTGCGCTGGTTCATGCCCATTATGCCCAGGCTGCCCAGCTTGAACGGTGAGGTATAGCGTTCCCAGAACCACATATTACTTCTTCAACTCATCAGCCAGAGGTTTAAACCGCTTCAGCTCGGAGAGGCGATAACCCGTGTAGTTACCCATCAGCAGCACAGTGGCCATGATGATCAGTTGCAGCCCCAAGAAGTTGAAGGTCAGATGCTGGATCAGGCCGTTGTTCATGGCCAGATAAGCCAGAACCGCTACCAGCAGAGAGCCGCCCCCCTGTTTGACCACTTCCTTGGGCCCCTCTTCTTCCCACAGAATAGACATACGCTCTATGGTCCAGGAGAGGATGATCATCGGGAAGAAGGTGATCTTCATGCCCTGAGTCAGTCCCAGCTTGTAGGTCAGAACGGAGAGGAAGCCGATAATGGCTATAACCGTGATGATGACGGTGGAGATCCGGGCAACCAGCAGCAAGTTGAGCCGCGACAGGTAGGAGCGGATCACCAGGCCAACGCCGACAATGGAGAGGAAGCCCAGCAGCCCCACCACCAGATTGGTCTGGATAAAGGCTACCGCAATCAGCACCGGCATAAAGGTACCGGATGTCTTCAGCCCCACCAGTACCCGCAGAAAGACCACGACCAGTACGCCGATCGGCAGCAGCAGTATCCCCTTGAACAGCGCCTGCTCCTCAACCGGCATGGTGTCGATGGAGAAGTTCAGCATGTTGGTGTGTTCAAATTTGGCACTCAGAGCTTTGGCCACGGCCACTTGCTTTTGAATGATGGAGTAGGTCACACGGGAGTTGCTGCCGCCGGTCACGTCGATGAGGGGGACAGAGTTGTACTCCCAGAGCATCAGCTTTTCCGGTCTACCCTGCTGGCCTGAAATGGGGTCAAACAGGTCATATTTGTTGCCTTGGAAAACCTGGACATAATCGATGAGTTGTTGGCGACGACGGCCATCCTCCAGCTTCAGGGCACGAACAACCCGAGCCGGGGTATCGGCCTGGTTGAGCATACTCACCAGCAGCTCGGCGCGATCTTTATAGTTGCGCAGCAGCTCGGCATTCTGATCCTGATTCTGGAACTCCTTGATGATCTCCCGGGTGAGGGTGAAGGCATCGGCGGAGCGTTCGCGGGCCCGGTCGAGGATCTGTTTCATGGCCGTGGCCATGGGCTCCTTCTCAATCTGCTTATCAATAGCCGGGATTTCGCTTGGTGGGGCCTTGGCGTAGGGGTCGTTCATCATGTCTACGCGATAGTAGAGCTCCTGATGACCCCTGGCACTGCGCACCGACCACTCGGCACGCGTGACCCCGTTTTTATCGACAAAAGAGAGTCCGTACCCTGGGCTGGCGGCCGACTCATCGACCAGGGTGAAACCGGGTTGAGTGGCGGGAACAGCCAACGAGGCCACCACGGGCTGCCCATCGGCATCGAACTCGACTTTGGCTTCCACTGACCACAGTTGGCGATATTCCCCGGGTAACCAGGGAACATCAAAGGCCACATGACGGTAGATCATCAGCCCAAAGCCAATAGTAAACAGCAGGGCGACAACAATATAGAAGGGGCGGCGAGAGACCATGATTTACTGTTTATCCTGTGCCGGAGTCGCGGCTTGCGCCGGGGTTGCCTTGGCAGTCGGTGCTGCCTCGGTAGCGGTGGAAACAACGGGCTCAGCCTGCTTGGCTGGTTCGCTCTTCTTCACCTCTTTTTTGGCGCCATCACTCTTCTTTGTGGTCGCTTTCTTGTCGCTGCTCTTCTTGGCATTCGCCTTGGCCTTGGCCTCGGGGGCAGCCTTGCTCTTGGCCGTGACCAGGGTGGCAGCATCGGGTTTGGGTTGGACAAACTCACGAGCCACATCGACTACGGCCACATCCTTGATGAACTCACGACCCAGCAGCAGGGAGAAGTCCATTTCGGAGCGATCTTTCAAGCTGAATTCGGCCTGTTCGGTCAAGGAGCCCAACTGCATGGTCAGACGGACGATAGGACGACGATCTGTGCCGGTGGCGGACGCCTGCTTGATCCGCACATAGCGGACGAAGGGGGCCTCGATATCCAGGCTCTTGCCATTATCCAGCGGCATCTTGAACTTGACCCAGCGCTTGCCTTCACGTTCGAAAACCGTGATGTCGGTGGCGCTGATGGAGGAGGTGGCCGCACCGGTATCGACCCGGCTTTGAAAGGCACCATTGGCCTCTTCCACATAGACCCACTCCGATTCGCCCAGGATCAATTTGCCATCGGACGTAGTTAAACCGGGCTCAATGAAAGGACAGGAGGATTTTTTATCTGTGGGCATAGCGTTTCGTGCCACCTGTTGCATCTGTTTGGCGAGTTGTTGCTGCAACCCCTTGATCTCTTGGATGCCCTGGCGGGTTTTCTCTTGTTGGGCTTGCAGGAGTTTGAGTTCCGTGTCCAGTTTGTATCCATTGTCCAGCAGCTTTTGATTTCCTTGAGTCACGGCTTGTTGAATGCGGCTTTCGCTACCATTCAATTCAGTTTTGAGCTGTTCCGTGGTCAATTCAGCAAAAGCGCTGTTTGAGAGAAGAAGCAGGGAGATCAGTGCACTGCTGGTTACTGTTTTATTAGTCATAGACGTCGTCTGTTTGAGTTAAACAAAATTGCGCTAAGTGTATCTCAGGCATGGAAGTTTGGACTAGCCTTCCACACACCGAGATGCAATCAATACGGCCCGTTTCGGCGCCGGATAGCCTTCAATAGTAAGGCCTGAGTCTGTGGGGTCAAGAAATTCGGCCAGAGAATCGTTGCGCATCCAGGCGGTTCGACGTTGTTCTTCCGTAGATGTGATCGATTCATCAACTATTCTGACGTTTTCGAAACCACACTTTTCCACCCAACGGATTAAGGCCGCACCTGAGGGGATAAACCAGACATTTCGCATCTGGGCGTATCGTTCACCCGGAACCAGTACCTCGTTCGGGCCACCATCTACGATCAACGTCTCCAGGATCAGCTCACCGCCATCGCGCAACTGATCGCGCAACTGCAGCAGATGATCGATAGGGGAGCGGCGATGATAGAGCACCCCCATGGAGAAGACGGTATCGAAGGCCTCCAATTTGGGCAGTTGCTCTATGCCCAGCGGCAGGAAGTGGATACGAGGATCGTTGCCGGCTAGCTGCTTGATGGCGCAAAACTGGCACAAGAAGAGTGCAGAAGGGTCTATGCCGACGACCAATCTGGCCTCTTCGCCGAGCATGCGCCACATGTGATAACCGCTGCCGCAGCCCACATCCAGCACTCTGCGGCCGGCTAACGGCGTGATATGGGGTAGCACTCGATCCCATTTCCAATCGGAGC
Source organism: Aeromonadaceae bacterium (assembly GCA_051645725.1). Classification (GTDB taxonomy): domain Bacteria; phylum Pseudomonadota; class Gammaproteobacteria; order Enterobacterales; family Aeromonadaceae; genus Pseudaeromonas. Next base: position 4,406 of record JBOFBS010000357.1, read on the forward strand.
GCCATTCGGTGTCAATGTGAATGCCGAAGAGGTGATAAGGGCCCTTGCGCCAGGGATGAAGGTGCTGCAGCAGATTTTCCAGTTTGCTTCGCTCTCCTTCACTCAGCTCCTCGGCTAGTCCCAGGGTCACAGACTCCTTGAGTTCAATGTGCTGGGCCTGATAGCTGGTCAACTTGGCCAGAACCCGTTGCCAGCGAGGCAGATTGCCGTGCAACTGCTCATGTTGCCAGGCGTGGAGCTGGGCGGGTAGCACATTGAGCCAGGGGCTCAGACGATCCTTGGCTATGACTTGGTAAAAACTGGCGAAATCTATCATGCGGCAGGCTCCTTTATGGCAACCAGAGAGCCAAAATTGAAGCATTGGAACCAGAGGTCGCTATGGGCAAAGCCGGCTTGATGCAGGCGTGCCTTGTGGGTTGCAACCGTGTCGGCTCGCAGCACGTTCTCCAATAGCGTTCTTTTTTGACTGATCTCCAACTCGCTGTAACCATTGGCCCGTTTGAAGTCCAGGTGTAGATCGACGACGAGATCACTGACGGGCCCCTCTTCGAACTTGAATTTTTCACTCAAGATCAGCAGGCCGCCGGGACGTAGCCCCCTGTATATGCGCTGCAGGAGCCCGAGACGTTGTTCCGGCTCGATAAACTGCAGGGTGAAGTTCAGCACCACCACGGAGGCATCTTCGATCTTGATGTCACAGACATCGCCCTCAATCAGTTCAACGGGTATGGTCGACTTGAAGGCATTCAGGTGGCTGCGGCAGCGCTCTATCATGGCGGCTGAGTTATCCACGGCAATGATATGACAATCATCGAAGGGGAGGTGACGGCGCATCATCAAGGTGGCGGCCCCCAGGGAGCAGCCCAAGTCGTAGAGACGTGAGCCAGGTTGGGCAAAACGCTCTGTCATCATGCCGATGGCCGAGAGAATATTGGAGTATCCGGGAACGGATCTCTGGATCATGTCTGGAAAAACTTCGACTACCTGTTCATCAAAACAGAAGTCCCCCATCTGGGAGAGGGGGGCGGCGAAGAGTTGATCTTTCTTGTGCATGGTAGGTGTAACCCAATGCTGGAGTGAAGGGTGAGGCCGGAGTAGCCGACAACAAAACAGCGGCCGATATTCTAGCAGGAAAGAGTCATCTCGTGCGTAAAATGTGGGGTATTTGCCCGGGTTACGGGACTTTTCGGTTCTGCGAGAGTGCAGGTGTTATCAGAAGGGGAGATTTGCCCTATAATGGCGGGCCTTTTTGTCTTGGTGATTTGTTTACTTTACAAATTCAAGCCGTACGGTCTACCCATTATGCCAATCTACGAATATCGCTGCCAACAGTGCGGTCACCAGCTCGCAACACTGCAAAAGTTGGCTGATGCGCCCTTGACTGATTGCCCAGTCTGTCAGGCTTCGGCACTGAGAAAGTTACTATCAACACCCGGTTTGCGTTTCAAGAGTGGCGCCGGTTGTGAGGCAGGGATGGGAGTGGGGACCAGGAATTATTTGAACTCTTGTGACTCAGGGCGCGGCTGCCAGGGCTGCCCAGCTAGCAAATAATCTATATTTTCAAAGGAATACTCCATGCGCACCATCTATTGCGGACAGGTTAATGCCAGCCATGTGGATCAGCAGGTTTCTCTGTGCGGCTGGGTCCATCGTCGACGCGATCTCGGCGGCCTCATCTTTATCGACATGCGGGATCGGGAAGGCATTGTCCAAGTCTTTTTTGACCCGGATCGTCCCGAGGCTTATACCCTGGCCTCCGAGTTGCGTAACGAGTTTTGTATCCGTGTGACCGGCTTGGTGCGTGCGCGTCCTGCATCTCAGGTCAATCCTGACATGGCAACGGGGGCCATCGAGGTCTTTGCTCATGAGCTGGAGATCATCAACCGAGCCGATCCCCTGCCACTGGATTTCAATCAGAACAACAGTGAAGAGCAGCGGCTGAAGTTCCGCTACCTGGATCTGCGTCGTCCCGAGATGGCTCAGTCCCTGAAGACTCGTGCCCGCATTACCAGCTTCGTGCGCCGTTTCATGGATGAGCATGGTTTCCTGGATATTGAAACCCCCATGCTCACCAAGGCCACCCCGGAAGGGGCGCGGGATTATCTGGTGCCGAGCCGGGTGCATAAGGGTAAGTTTTATGCGCTGCCCCAGTCACCTCAGCTCTTCAAACAGTTGCTGATGATGTCCGGCTTCGATCGTTACTATCAGATCGTCAAGTGTTTCCGTGATGAAGACTTGCGCGCCGATCGTCAGCCTGAATTTACCCAGATAGATGTGGAAACCTCCTTCATGAGCGCCGAGCAGGTGCGAGAAGTGATGGAGGCCTTGGTCCGTGGTCTGTGGCTGGAGGTTGCCGGTGATGATCTGGGCGCCTTCCCTGTCATGACCTTTGATGAGGCCATGCGCCGTTACGGTTCTGACAAGCCAGATCTGCGCAACCCTATGGAGCTGGTGGATGTTGCCGATCTGCTCAAGAGCGTGGAGTTTGCCGTCTTTGCGGGCCCGGCTAATGATGCCAAGGGGCGGGTAGCGGCGCTGCGAGTGCCGGGCGGCGCCCAGCTCTCGCGCAAGCAGATTGATGAATACACCCAGTTTGTCTCCATCTATGGCGCCAAGGGGTTGGCCTGGATGAAGGTCAACGAGGTGGCCAAGGGGCTTGAGGGCGTGCAATCACCGGTTGCCAAGTTCCTCAATGGCGAAATCGTGCAGGAGATACTGGGTCGTACCCAGGCTGCAGATGGTGACATCATCTTCTTCGGCGCAGATAAGGCCAAGGTGGTGTGTGATGCCATGGGGGCCTTGCGTCTGCGTTTAGCCAAGGATCTGGATCTGGTCGAGTCATGCTGGAAACCGCTTTGGGTGATCGATTTCCCCATGTTCGAAGAGGATGGTGAGGGTGGACTCACCGCCATGCACCACCCCTTCACCGCTCCCAAGCAGATGAGCGCCGAGCAGTTGGCTGCCGATCCCTGCTCCGCCTATGCCAATGCCTATGACATGGTGATCAACGGCTACGAAGTGGGCGGTGGCTCGGTTCGTATCCACAACAACAAGATGCAGCAAACTGTCTTCAGCATACTGGGGATTGGCGAAGAGGATCAGCAAGAGAAGTTTGGCTTCCTGCTGGATGCACTTAAGTTCGGCACTCCACCTCATGCGGGTCTGGCATTCGGCCTGGATCGTCTGACCATGCTGCTGACTGGCACGGACAACATTCGTGATGTGATCGCCTTCCCCAAGACGACCGCTGCGGCTTGTCTGATGACGGATGCGCCAAGCTTTGGCAATCCGGCGGCGCTGGCTGAGCTGGCCATACAAACTGCTCTCCCCAAGGCGTGATCCGCCTGGGGTTAACTTGATTTCAGCATGGTCGCCAGGTGGCGGCCATGTCATACAAACTGCGTAAAACGGAGAATTTTCTATGGCAGGTCATAGTAAATGGGCCAACATCAAACACCGCAAGGCAGCACAGGATGCCAAGCGCGGTAAGATCTTTACCAAGTTGATCCGTGAAATCACGACGGCGGCTCGGGTAGGTGATGCTGATCCTGCTGCTAACCCACGTCTGCGTGCCGCGATAGCCGCGGCCCTTTCCAATAACATGACCCGGGATACAGTCAACCGTGCCATTCAGCGTGGCGCGGGTGGTGGTGATGGGGCCGATCTGGAGACGCTGGTCTATGAAGGGTATGGCCCGGCTGGTACGGCCGTCATGGTTGAGTGCATGACCGATAACCGTAACCGAACCGTTTCCGAAGTGCGTCATGCCTTCAGCAAATGCGGTGGCAACCTGGGTACGGATGGTTCCGTCTCTTACCTCTTCAGCAAGAAAGGGGTGATCGCCTTCGAAGGTGCAGATGAAGATGCGCTGATGGATGCCGCTCTGGAGGCTGGTGCCGATGACGTGGTGAGTGAAGAGGGTGGCTTCGTGGAGGTTTATACCACGCCGGCTGATTTTGGTAATGTGCTGGATGCCCTCGAGGCGGCCGGCTTTAAACCCGCCAATGCCTCTGTGACCATGATTGCCTCAACCGAAGCTGAGTTGGATGCCGAAAGTGCGCCGAAACTGCTGCGCCTCATCGACATGCTCGAAGATCTGGATGACGTGCAAGAGGTCTATCATAACGGCTCTATCTCTGATGAGGTTGCCGCGACCCTCTAATCGTTTGATTGGTTGATGTGAAGGGGAGCTCAGGCTCCCCTTTTGCTTGAAGTGACCAGCTGTTTAACTTGAACCGATGCAGGGGGAGAGGGGTATGAGCATTATTCTGGGCATAGATCCGGGGTCGCGGATCACAGGTTATGGGGTGATCCGCATGCAGGCGGGGCGCATGGAGTACCTGGGCTCAGGATGCATCCGCACCAGCGGTGAGAGCCTGGCACCCAAACTCAAGCAGATCTATGACGGTGTGAGCGAGGTGATCCAGCAGTTTCGCCCCGAACTCTTTGCCATAGAGCAGGTCTTCATGGCCCGCAATCCCGATTCGGCCCTGAAGCTGGGACAAGCCAGAGGGGCGGCGATTGTCGCCGCCGCTAATGTCGGGCTGCCGGTGGCAGAGTACTCGGCCCGTCAAATCAAGCAATCTGTAGTGGGGCATGGTGGGGCGGATAAAGAGCAGGTGCAACACATGGTCTGCCAGCTGTTGAAGCTGCCCGGCTCTCCTCAGGCCGATGCCGCTGATGCCCTGGCCGTGGCTCTGTGTCATGCTCACACGACCCAGAGTCTGATCCGCATGGCGGGTCGAGGCTCCACCATAGTCGGCACAGTGCGTGGACGACTTCGCTAACGCACAATAGGCCTGCTTTTGTGAGTGAAAACTGGATGTCTATCCAGTTATTAAGTATTCTGCTGATCAAGACGACTCAGGGGGAGCAAAAACGTGATTGGGCGACTGCGTGGCATCATTATTGAAAAACAACCGCCGGAAATATTACTGGAGGTGGGGGGAGTCGGCTATGAATTGCAGCTACCCATGACCTGTTTCTACGACTTGCCTGCGGTAGGTGAAGAGGCCACGCTCTACACACATTTTGTGGTGCGAGAAGATGCTCAACTGCTCTACGCTTTCACTCAGAAGCGTACCCGTTCGTTATTTCGTGAATTGCTCAAAGCCAACGGGGTGGGCCCCAAACTGGCGCTGGCCATCCTCTCGGGTATGTCGGCCACCCAATTTGTCTCTGCCGTCGAGCGCGAAGAGATCGCCATCCTAGTAAAACTGCCTGGGGTGGGTAAAAAGACCGCCGAGCGCCTGGTCGTCGAGATGAAGGATCGCCTCAAGGGGTGGAGTGAAGGCCCCCTGTTTACGCCCCACACCGATGCTCTCTCGCCGGCAGAGGCCAATGAGGACAGCCCCTCCTGCGTTGAGGAGGAGGCCATCTCCGCCCTGCTGGCGTTGGGGTATAAACCTCAGCAGGCGAGTCTGGTGGTAGGCAAGATCTACAAGCCGGATATGTCAGTCGAGGCCGTGATCCGTGATGCGTTGCGGGCCATGCTGTGAGGAGTAAATCATGATTGAAGCCGATCGTCTGTTAGCCCCCAAGGAGCTGCGCGAAGATGAGGCCATAGATCGCGCTATCCGTCCCAAGCTGCTCGCCGATTATCAGGGGCAAGATCATGTGCGCTCACAGATGGAGATCTTCATTGAAGCCGCACGACGCCGTGCCGAGGCACTCGATCACCTGCTGATCTTTGGCCCCCCCGGTTTGGGTAAGACAACGTTAGCCAATATTGTGGCTAACGAGATGGGGGTCAATATCAAGACCACATCGGGCCCTGTGCTGGAGAAGGCGGGGGATCTGGCGGCGTTGCTCACCAATCTTGAGCCAAATGATGTGCTGTTCATCGATGAGATCCACCGCCTGAGTCCGGTCGTAGAGGAGATCCTCTATCCGGCCATGGAGGATTATCAGCTGGATATCATGATTGGTGAGGGACCCGCGGCTCGCTCCATCAAGCTGGAGTTACCTCCTTTTACGCTGATTGGTGCCACCACTCGCGCTGGCTCCTTGACCTCACCGCTGCGTGATCGCTTTGGCATAGTGCAGCGTCTGGAGTTTTATCAGGTGGCGGATTTAGCCGAAATTGTGGCTCGTAGCGCCCGATGTCTCGGTTTGTCTATGGCCGCCGAAGGGGCATATGAGATAGCGTGCCGGGCGCGGGGGACGCCGCGCATTGCCAACCGTTTGCTGCGACGGGTGCGGGATTTTGCCGAAATCCGGGCCGATGGACACATAAGTGCACCCGTAGCCGCTCAGGCGCTGGACATGCTGGATGTGGACAAACAGGGTTTTGACTATATGGATCGCAAGCTGCTGCTGGCGGTGATCGACAAGTTTATGGGCGGACCCGTTGGTTTGGATAACCTGGCTGCGGCCATAGGCGAGGAGAAGGAGACCATAGAGGATGTGCTTGAGCCCTTCTTGATCCAGCAGGGATTCTTACAGCGGACGCCTAGGGGACGAATTGCGACTCAGCGAGCCTATCTACACTTCGGTCTGTCACCGCAAGCTGTTTAAATTGCCCGATCTGGCTGCTCAGCCATTTGGTTAAGATCAACGCTGGGGGCCTTATGCCAATATGGCATACGGGGTTCGGAGAAAATAGCCACGGCGTTATCTGATGCCCATTACGCAGATGCGGGGATTTTCCAATCCTATATTCCTTTCCTGTTGGAGAATAAAAAAAAACCTGCGTGCTTAAGGCATGCAGGTCAAGAATTTAAATGTGAGTTCACGAGTAAGCAAGGCTAGGGCATCCCACAGGATCCAACGCATAAATGCCTAAGCCATATGACAGTTTTGCTGACACGGCGAGCATTCTAAGGAGGGGAAACCCAGTTCACAAATGATTAAAACTGAGGTCTGCTGATTAGAAAAACTAATCGGATGATGTTTACGTAGTGATGCTGGCTGTAATTGGACTTTATACTGTCAACGCTCTATTTTTGATGAGGTCGGCTTATTTTGAGCCCTTTTGTCAGTAAATTAACGGGTTGGAAGGTTAACGGTTTTGGGTGGGCTGGTTACCCGTATGTTGCCTCTGATCGGGCAGAAATGCTATAAAGCTTCCGAATAAATACAGCTTTAAAATTAAGTTGTTACGATATTGTTGCATCTGTTTTGATTTTGTTGATGTGTGGCTCGGGTAAGAGGTGTTTGCCCAGTTGACGCTGAAAATGATCATTCTATTGCAAGGAGAGGCATTTCCATGGGAAGGGCCGAAAGGGTGTTCATCGGTGAGGATAAATCATGATCAATGAGACTGTGGTCGAACTATCGCGGATCCAGTTTGCTGCGACAGCGCTCTATCAC
>JBOFBS010000358.1:0-7080 GCA_051645725.1 Aeromonadaceae bacterium
TCTCGAGAATATGGGGTATTCCGTTTCAAGGTGGTTGCCAACATGGTGCGGAGCATGCGAGAGGGACAGGACTTATTCACCAAGCTTACTCGTGTAACAGATCGGTTCTTGGATGCCTCTTTGGAGTTAGTGGCGTGCATTCCCTACGATAATAATGTCAGACAGGCTGTGCGTAAGCAGAAGGTGATAGTGGATGCCTTTCCCAAGTCACCGGCCGCGTTGGCATTTCGTGCCTTGGCCAATAAGGCCATGAGCTGGCCAACGCCACACCAACCGGGTGGTCATCTGGAGTTCTTTATCGAAACCCTGTTACAGAAACCCGTGTTAGCACAGGAAAGTATTCGTGAATAAAGCCCATGCTTATGTTCGTCATCAGGATGCCAATGCGCTGGTGGAGCGACATGCTCTGCTGGTAAAGCGTATTGGTCAGCACCTGATGGCCAGACTACCTAGCAGTGTGCAGCTGGATGACCTTGTTCAGGCTGGCATGATCGGCTTGCTGGAGGCCGCTCGGAATTATGATGGTAGCAAGGGTGCCAGTTTTGAGACCTTTGCCGGTATTCGTATTCGTGGCGCCATGATTGACGAGATACGCCGGGGTGATTGGGTGCCTCGTTCGGTACACCGTAATAGCCGCCGCATCTCTGAGGCGATTGATGACGTTGAACAAAAGTTAGGTCGTGATGCGCGTGATCAGGAGGTAGCGGAACACCTTGCTGTCTCTTTGGATGAGTACCACAGCATGCTTAATGAAGCTGCGTGTGGGCGCATCATTGGGATTGAGGATTTAGGTGTCACCGAAGATGTACTCGGGGCTCCCGTAGATGATCAAGAAAGTAACCATACCTTTTCGGGCATTGCTAACGAGCGTTTCCAGGATGCGCTGGCCAATGGCATCTCATCTTTGCCGGAACGAGAGGCATTGGTTCTCTCCCTTTATTATGATGAAGAGCTCAATCTGAAGGAAATTGGTCAAGTTCTGAACGTTAGTGAGTCCAGAGTCAGCCAAATTCATAGTCAGGCTATGCATAGATTGCGAGCCAGAATGAAAGATTGGTACTGACCGCACACAGCTTGTCTACACTGATAGGCAAGGGTGAGGCATAATAAAACTATTATCGTTACAAACAGAATGAGTTAGGGCTGTGTTTGGCAGCCACTTAGGAGGGTATTTTGGATAAGAACATGAAAATCCTCATTGTTGATGACTTCTCAACAATGCGCCGGATCATCAAGAACTTGCTACGTGACTTGGGGTTTAACAACACCCATGAAGCTGACGATGGCAATACGGCACTACCCATGCTGAAAAACGGAGATTTTGAGTTTGTTGTCACCGACTGGAATATGCCGGGCATGCAGGGCATTGATCTACTCAAAGCCATTCGTGCCGATGAAAAATTAAACCATCTGCCTGTCTTGATGGTAACGGCTGAAGCGAAGCGTGAGCAGATCATCGAGGCTGCTCAGGCCGGGGTAAATGGCTATATCGTCAAGCCTTTTACTGCTGCTACTCTCAAAGAAAAGCTGGACAAAATTTTCGAGCGAATTGGCTAACGAGGTGGTGGTATGAAGGTCAATGCGCCGCTTATTAGTCTGGAGCAGGCTAGATCGCTCGTTGCATATCTGGAGCAGGGTGAACAAGCGGCGGCAGACCAGCTGTTGGCCGAGATCTGTTCACTCAGCACCAATGAGATGTTTGAGCAGATAGGTCATTTGACTCGGCAGTTGCATACCTCACTGAACGATTTTCAGCTCGATCCTCGCATCCCTCACTTGGCTACCCAGGAGATACCTGATGCCAAGGAGCGTCTTAACTATGTCATCACCATGACAGATCAGGCTGCGAATCGCACCATGGATGCGGTTGAGGCGAGCTTGCCGTTGGCTGATGCTTTGACAGAACGTATTCAGCAAGTACAACCCGGTTGGCGTGCTTTGATGACCAAACGTTTGGCATTGGGGGAGTTTAAGACCTTATGTCATCAGCTGGATGCTTTCATTACTCAGTCAGAGCAGGATGCCAATCAGTTACATGCATTGTTAACTGATATTTTGATGGCACAAGATTTTCAGGATTTGACAGGGCAGATGATTCGCAAGGTTATCACCTTGGTACAAGAGGTTGAAACCAAACTGGTCGAAATGCTACTGGTCTTTGGGGAGCCCGAGACGGCGAAAGTTGAGTCCGTCCCTGTTACTCGCTGTATCAAGGCTGAAGGGCCAATAATCAACAAGGATAAACGGACTGATGTTGTGGCAAGTCAGGATGATGTCGATGATTTGCTATCCAGTCTAGGATTCTGAGGGAGTAAATATGGGCTACGAAGTTGATGAAGACATACTGCAGGACTTTTTAGTCGAGGCATCTGAGATCCTTGAGCAGTTGTCGGAACAGTTGGTTGACCTGGAAAAGCGTCCCGATGATCGAGAACTGCTCAATGCCATTTTTCGTGGTTTTCACACGGTAAAAGGGGGAGCAGGGTTCCTTTCTCTCACAGAATTGGTGGATGCTTGTCACGGCGCGGAAAACGTCTTTGATACCTTGCGTAATGGTCAGCGAAAGGTTGACTCCGAGTTGATGGATGTAATCCTTCAGGCCCTAGATTCGATCAACGAGATGTTTACTCAGGTGCAAAATCGGGAAGCCTTGAGTCCGGCCGCGCCTGAACTCCTGGCGGCCTTGCATGCTTTGAGTAAGCCGGCCTCTGCTGATGAATTGGCGGCCAAGGTGGCTCCAGCTGTTAAAGTCAGTGCGGCTCCTGCCCCCCCCGTGACTAACGCCGAATCGGCACAAGCCAGTGCATCCTCTTCAATTGATGAAATCAGTCAGGACGAGTTTGACCGACTGCTCGATGAGCTGCATGGTACAGGAAAAGCTCCCAGTGCAGCGGCACAGACTGAATCCTCAGATGGCGACATTACGGATGATGAGTTTGAGGCGTTGCTGGATCAGTTGCATGGGCAGGGTAAGCATGCCGGTCTGCCGAATCTGCATGAAACACTCGAAATGGCTAGCCAGCATATTCAAAGTGCTCAGTCCGAGGCCGATGCACTCATCAATGATGATGAGTTTGAGCGATTGCTTGATGAGTTGCATGGCAAGGGAAAGGCTCCTGTCGGCCCAGTAGCCGGACATGTGAATGATTCTTCAAATGCTTCTGCTGCTAAAGCTGCGGTGAGTGCTCCTGCGACTCAAGCACAAGCGCAATCTCAACAGGTTCAGAATGATACAACGGTTCGTGTGGATACCCGGACCCTGGATGTCATCATGAACATGGTCGGCGAGTTGGTTCTGGTTCGTAACCGGTTAGTAAGCCTCGGCATCGCCAGCAACAATGAAGAGATGTCCAAGGCGGTATCCAATCTGGATGTGGTGACAGCCGATCTGCAAGGCGCTGTCATGAAGACACGAATGCAGCCTATTAAAAAGGTCTTCGGTCGTTTCCCCCGTGTGGTTCGAGATTTGGCTCGTAGCTTGAAGAAAGAGATCAATCTCATCATGGAGGGGGAAGAAACCGATCTGGATAAGAACCTGGTAGAAGCGCTGGCCGATCCTATGGTTCACCTGGTCCGGAACTCTTGTGATCATGGAGTTGAGCTGCCCGAGGAACGGGTAAAGGTCGGCAAACCCAGAGTGGGTACTATCCGCCTGAGTGCATCCCAGGAGGGTGATCACATACTGCTCCTCATCGAAGATGATGGGGCGGGGATGGATCCTGAAAAGTTGAAGTCTATCGCGATTAAACGTGGTGTGCTGGATCCAGAAGTAGCCAGCCGGATGAGTGATACCGAGGCCTACAACCTGATATTTGCGCCTGGTTTTTCAACCAAGCAAGAGATCTCCGAGGTTTCAGGACGTGGGGTGGGGATGGATGTTGTTAAAACCAGCATTACCCAACTAAACGGCTCTATTCATATTCATTCCGAAAAAGGTGTAGGAACCCGGTTAGAGATCAAGGTTCCTCTGACGCTGGCTATTTTGCCCACGCTGATGGTCGAAATTGGTCAACAGACCTTTGCGCTGCCTTTGAGCAGCGTAAACGAAATTTTCCATTTGGATTTAACTCGTTCCAAGATGGTGGATGGTCAATTGACCATCATAGTCAGAGATAAGGCGATTCCCCTCTTTTACCTGCAGGATTGGTTAATCCGAGGGGCGCGCAAAGGCAGTACGCGTAAGGATAAGGGGCACGTAGTCATAGTCCAGATTGGAACTCAGCATGTTGGTTTTGTTGTCGACAATCTGATTGGCCAGGAAGAGGTGGTAATCAAGCCACTGGACAAGCTGCTGCATGGTACCCCAGGAATGGCTGGTGCCACTATTACCAGCGACGGTGGTATAGCGCTTATCCTGGATGTCCCTAATTTATTGAAAGCGTATGCACGTCGGCATTGATGGAGCGAAAGAATAGATGGCAGTTAAGGTATTAGTTGTAGACGACTCCAGCTTCTTTCGACGTCGAGTCAGCGAGATCATCAATCAGGATCCGACTCTGGAGGTGATAGGTACGGCCCAAAATGGGCGTGAGGCAGTAGAGAAAGCGCTTCAGCTGCACCCGGATGTGATCACTATGGACATCGAGATGCCTGTTATGGATGGCATCTCGGCGGTACGTGAGATCATGGCCAAGTCTCCTACGCCTATCTTGATGTTTTCATCCCTGACTCATGAAGGTGCTAAATCAACACTGGAGGCCTTGGATGCGGGGGCTCTGGACTTTTTACCTAAAAAATTTGAGGACATAGCCAGAGATAAAGAGGAAGCCATCAAGCTCCTCCAGCAAAGGGTCAAGGCCATCGCTCGCCGTCATAGTTTCATGGCACCCAGGTCAACGCCTGCTGCGAGCTCCTCCTCATCCTTCGCCAGCACCCCATCCAGTGCACTCCAGGGCAGTAGCATGGGGCGTCCTGCCTTGTCTCATTCTGCCCCCGCTCCTGCAGAACGCATCGCTCCTGTGGTGTATAAAAAATCGGGGAAGTCTTACCAATTGCTGGCCATTGGTACTTCTACTGGCGGCCCCGTTGCGCTACAGGCTGTATTGACGCAATTGCCCTCTAATTTTCCTTATCCTATTTTGCTAATTCAGCATATGCCTGCGACGTTTACAGCTGCCTTTGCTGCGCGTCTCAATACCCTGTGTCAGATCAGTGTCAAAGAGGCTGAAGATGGTGATCTGTTACGGCCCGGATGTGCTTATCTCGCGCCAGGTGGAAAACAGATGATGTTGGATGGTCGTGGTAACAGTGCGCGGATACGGATCATTGAAGGTAACGATAAAGTTAACTACAAACCCTGTGTCGATATCACGTTTGCTTCTTTGGCCAAGAGCCATAACGACAAGGTGTTGGCCATTGTCTTGACTGGCATGGGGGCTGATGGACGAGACGGTGCGCGTCTACTCAAGGAGCAGGGCGCGACTATCTGGGCACAGGATGAAGCTAGCTGCGTGGTGTATGGTATGCCGCAAGCCGTAGCCAAGGCGGGGATTGCCTCGGAGTCTTTACCTCTGGATAAAATTGCACAACGGATCCTGGTTGAAATAGGACGCTAACTACTATGAGTCTCATCGGTATCTTCGTTGCGATTGCTTTCATCATAGGGGCCAACATACTTGAGGGTGGGCACCCTAGCGCCATGTTGAACTTGCCGGCATTCCTCATTGTGATCGGGGGGGCTATCGGTGCTGTCATGGTTCAGTTCCCACTTGGGGTATTGGTCCAATCATTGAAACAATTCAAATGGTTGCTTGCTGCACCTAAGCTTGATTTGCATGCGCAAGTCGAGTTGCTAGAAGGGATGTCTACCACTGCCCGGCAACAGGGACTCTTGGCTTTGGAAAATCAGGTATCGCAGATAGAGGATCCCTTTACGCGGAATGGTTTGCAGATGATAGTCGATGGTGTGGATAAGGAGCAGTTGCATCAACTGCTGGAAAATGCCATCGAGATGGAGCAGCACGAGCTGGAACAGTCGGTGAAGGTCTTTGAAGCCTTGGGGGGGTATACCCCGACCATGGGTATCCTTGGGGCCGTATTGGGCTTGATCCATGCGATGGGCTTGCTCGACCGGCCTGAAATGTTGGGGCCTGCAATTGCGGTTGCATTCGTGGCGACAATCTACGGTGTGGGCTTTGCCAACGTCATGTTTCTGCCCATAGCGAATCGCTATAAAGCCTTCAATCATGATATCGCTCACTTTAAATTGATGGTGCTGGAGGGATTGCTCTCGATTGCCAGTGGTGAGAACACCATGCAGTTAAAACGGCGCCTGCAGGTTTACCTCGGAGAGGAGTAAACCATGGCTAAGAAGAAGAAGGTTGAACCGCCAGAGAATCATGAGCGTTGGCTTATCTCCTATGCTGATTTCATGACCCTGTTGTTTGCGCTTTTCGTGGTGCTCTATGGCTTTGCCATGTCCAAGCAAACCGAGGTAAAGGCTTTGGTACAAGGTTTGATCCAGAGCTTTACCGAGATGGGCTTTGTTACCGCACGTCCTGGCTCTACCGTGTTGAGTGGTAACTACGGTGTGCAGGAGGGAAATGACAGCTCGGATGTGCGCGCTGCCTCACCGAGTCAGCAGATGGCTATTGTTCAAGCGCCAACGCAAGGCGGCGGTGGTTTGCTCGACACGGGGCAGCCGCCAACCAATCAGCCTATGCCGAGCCAGAAGTCAGTGCTTGAGAGCACGGACCAGCTTCCTATCGATAATGCAACCAATAACAATGCAGGTGCGCCATTTGATGCGATTCGTAAGGAGTTTAAAAGCTCCTTGGAGGAGTTGATCAACTCTGGATTGATTAATATCCATGAAGATGAAAACTGGCTCACGATAGAACTCAATTCAGGGCTTATTTTTCCCAGCGGCAGTGCCACCATGATGCATCGTGCCAAGCCCATCCTCAAAGAAATTGCCAAGACGTTAGCCCCATTGCGCAACTATGTCCGGGTTCGAGGCTATACCGATAATGTGCAGATGAGTAATGAGCTCTACTCTTCTAATTGGCAGCTTTCAGCATATCGAGCGTTGGCAGTATTAAGTAGCTTGTCCTCTGATGGCATACCCCCGCAACAACTGGC
>JBOFBS010000359.1:0-6858 GCA_051645725.1 Aeromonadaceae bacterium
GATCGGCGACGCCATTACGCTCGGCATTGTCGCGGCTGGCCTGAATGGCCTGAGGGTCTATGTCGATGCCTATCACCCGGGCAGCGCCTAACTTCAGGGCGGCAATGGCCAGAATGCCGGAGCCACAACCGAAGTCGACCACTGTCTTGCCCTGCAGATCCTGGCTGTCGAGCCACTGCAGACAGAGCGCCGTGGTGGGGTGGGTACCAGTACCGAACGCGAGGCCCGGATCCAGCATCACGTTCACCGCATCCGGATCGGGCACTTCGCGCCAGCTTGGGCAGATCCAGAGCCGCTCCCCGAACTGCATGGGGTGGAAGTGATCCATCCACTCCCGAACCCAATCCTTGTCTTCCAACTGCTCTATCTTGTAGGGCATCTGCTTGCCAAAGTGGCGCTGGAAGAAGGCGACTATGGGGGTGGGATCCACCTCGGCATCAAAAAGCCCAGTGACCGTCGTTTCCCCCCACAGTTTGGTTTCACCCGGCAGGGGCTCGTAAACCGGATTATCGTGGGCATCCATGTAGGTGACAGCCTGAGCACCCTGGCCCATCAGCATATTGCTGAGCTTGTTTGCCGATTTGGCGGTCGCGTAGAGTTTGATCTGTATCCAGGGCATGGCGGTCACTTCGTTAAGATAAAAACGGGCGAATTGTAGCATAACCGGCTCGAGCCAGACAGGCATAGCGGGCTTGGCATGACGAACCGGGTATCAGGGGAGGGTAAAGGGTGCCAGCTGAAAGGCCTTGGGGTGCAGATCCAGCGCCTGGCGCGCCGCCAATCGCTGGATCTTCTGATCCAGTTGCACAGCAATGGGGCCGATCAGCAGTTGTAGCCTGTGACTCTCGAGTTCGTAGCGGGTGATCACTCCCAGTTTTTGCAGAGCTTCATTATCCAGCAGTTCAGGGTTTTCGACCTCTACCGTCAGGTAGGTGAGGCTGGCGTTCATGCTGATGAGGTTGCCCAGACCACCCAATGCCTTGATATAGCCTACGGCCAGCAGGCTGAGATCCGAGTCGGTGTGATGGTTGCGCACCATGCTCTCATCGCTCTTTTGCCAGATGTGTGGGCGTAAGCCGACCAGGCGTAATACCAGATGGGAGGTGATGAAATAGAGAACTAGGGTAAAGCCGGCCAGCAGATAGAGTTGCAGCGTGTTGCTCTGCGCCTCATCCTGCCACAAGGCATCCACACCGCCGAGCAGGTGGGGAATGGCAAACTGGATATTCGCCTGCTGGCACAGGGCCAATAGCAGGCCAGCCAGCAGGGCATGGGTGCAGAACAGGGCTGGCGAGATCAGCAGCAGGGGCAATAACAGGGGTTCGGTCACCCCTGTGATAAGACCGCTGGCACTAAGCAGCAGGGTGGCCCCAATGAAGGCACGGCGCTGTGCCGCTGGTGCCTGGCGGATCAGCGCCAGGGCCATGCCGGGCAAGCCAAACATCTTGACCGCATAAAGACCCGAGAGAAAGGTGAGTTGTTGGCTATCCAGTTGCCCTGTGGGTGCAGGGTGCAACAGAGGGTGGAAGATGGTGTGCAGTCCAAAGGGGGTCAGTAGCTGGTAAATGGTGCCCAGGGTAAAGCCACCTTCCGGCTCACGCAGCCAGCCACTCCCCAGTCGTAACAACTCAGGCTCCAGCCAGCGGCAGAGCGCGGCCAGCGGTATGCTCAGCAGCAGGCAAAGCAGGCTGTTGAGTATCAATATGATGGCGGGTCCCTTGAAGGAGTGCAGCAGGGGGGGGAGGCGTAATTTGGCCAGGTAGGGATAGGAGAGGGCGGAGGCAAGCCCGGCCACCAGGGCGCAACTCATGGTGGTATGTTGCTGCTGCGGAGCCAATACGCTCAGCGTGGCCGTGAGTATCAGGTAACCCAGGGTGGCGTTGATGGCCTGGAGGCCGAAGTGCTCCCGTCTGAGGCTGCTGGCGATGAGCACGGCAAAGCACAGGGGCAGTATGCTGTAGAGACTCTGGCCTGCACCCAGCAGGAGTTGTCTGGTGAGGCTCTCCCCTTGGCCAAAATAGAGCAACAGTGAGGCCAGCGGAAGCAGGGTCAGAGTCAATAGCAGGGCATGACCCCAGTCGTGAATTCGGCGGCTATTGGACACCCGGACCTCGCATAAAATGTGATACGGCGCACATTCTAGCCTGACTGGTACCATTTTGGGTAGCAGATTCACGCACAGGGAGTAGTGGCTCTTAGGTGGCATGAGCCATGGATGGAGAAGCCGGCTCTGGGAGGGGGTAAAAAAAGAGGCCACAGGGGCCTCTTCCGGGATGCAATGAGGATTAGAGCCCCAGTTTCTTGTGCAGGTAGTGGATGTTGGTCCCTCCCTGCTGGAACTGCTCATCACGCATGATCTCTTTTTGCAGCGGGATATTGGTCTTGATCCCCTCGACCACTATCTCGTCCAGAGCCTGGCGCATGCGGGCTATGGCGGTGTCACGGCTATCACCGTAGCAGATCAGCTTGCCAATCATGGAGTCATAATAAGGGGGAACCGTATAGCCGTTGTAGATATGGGAGTCCCAGCGGACACCCAGGCCACCCGGTGCATGGAACCACTCTATCTTACCCGGTGCAGGCAGGAAGGTTTGCGGATCTTCAGCGTTGATACGGCACTCGATGGCATGCCCCTTCAGGTGAATATCTTCCTGCTTGATGGTCAGGGGTTGGCCTGCGGCAATCTTCAACTGTTCCTTGATGAGGTCGATGCCGGTGACCATTTCGGTCACAGGGTGTTCGACCTGGATACGGGTGTTCATCTCGATGAAATAGAACTCACCGTTTTCATACAGGAACTCAAAGGTACCGGCACCGCGGTAGTTGATTTCGATACAGGCTCGCACACAGCGGCTGCCGATGAACTGGCGCATCTCTTCTGTGATGCCCGGTGCCGGAGCCTCTTCCACTACCTTTTGGTGGCGGCGTTGCATGGAGCAATCCCGCTCGCCCAGATAGATGGCATTGCCCTGGCCGTCAGCCAGCACCTGGATCTCGATGTGGCGAGGGTTCTCCAGGTACTTCTCCATGTAGACCATGTCATTGTTGAAGAATTGACCGGCCTCGGATTTGGTGAGGGCGATGGAGTTGGCCAGCTCGGCCTCGGAGCGCACCACGCGCATGCCGCGACCGCCCCCGCCACCGGCGGCCTTGATGATCACCGGATAACCGATGCGCTTGGCAATGGCGGCATTCTCCTTGGCATCATCACCAATTGGGCCACCCGAGCCAGGTACGCAGGGTACGCCCGCCTTCTTCATGGCGTTGATGGCGGAAACCTTGTCGCCCATCAGGCGAATGGTCTCGGCCCGAGGTCCAACGAAGATGAAGCCGGATTTTTCTACCTGTTCGGCAAAGTCGGCGTTCTCAGAGAGAAAACCGTAACCGGGGTGAATGGCAACGGCCCCTGTGACCTCGGCAGCTGCGATGAGCGAGGGCACATTGAGGTAAGACTCTTTGGCCGATGCCTTGCCGATACAGATGGTCTCATCGGCAAGTTTTACATGTTTGAGATCGCGATCGGCCGTGGAGTGTACGGCAACCGTCTTGATCCCCAATTCCTTGCACGCACGCAGTATGCGTAGCGCGATTTCACCGCGATTGGCGATGACAATTTTGTCCAGCATGGTCAGAGACCTCAATTATTCGATGATGAATAGCGGTTGATCGAATTCAACGGTGTCGCCATTTTCCACCAGAATGCGCTTGATCACGCCAGCCTTGTCAGACTGGATCTGGTTCATCATCTTCATGGCTTCGACGATACAGAGGGCATCGCCGACTTTGACCTGGCTGCCCACTTCGACGAAGGGGCCGGCATCCGGGCTGGCCGAGCGGTAGAAGGCACCGACCATGGGGGAGCGCAGTATGTGTCCACTCAGCTCACTGGCCGCTGCCGTGGGGGCGGAGGCTGCAGCCGGCGCCTGTGGGGCTGTCATGGCCGCCGGAGCCGCCTGAGGGGCATAGGCAACCTGAGCGACTTGCGCGACTGCGCCACGGCTGATGCGAACTGACTCTTCACCCTCGGTGATCTCCAGCTCAGTAATACCGGACTCTTCAACCAGTTCGATCAGTTTTTTGATTTTGCGGATATCCATTTGCATTCTCTGTTCAACTTCTCTAGCAGTTAGTTGTTTGACTGGCGCAGGTGGCGCACAGCCGCTAGTAAAGCAAATTCGTAACCGTCTGCTCCCAGGCCACAGATCACCCCTTTTGCCACATCGGACAGGTAGGAGTGATGGCGGAATGGCTCGCGGGCATGGACGTTAGAAAGGTGGATCTCAATAAAGGGTATGGCAACCCCCAGCAGTGCATCGCGCAGGGCAACACTGGTGTGAGTGAAGGCGGCTGGATTGATCAGGATAAAATCAACCTCTCCCATGGCGGCATGAATGGCATTGACCAATTCAAACTCGGCATTGGATTGCAGATGCGTCAACGCGACATCATGGGTCGTGGCAAGTTGCTGCAAACGGCTGACAATATCATCCAGCGAGGCCGAACCATAAATTCCCGGTTCACGTTTTCCCAGCAGATTGAGATTGGGGCCATTGAGCAGCAGAATGCGATGTTTTGCAATCATCTTGCGGTTATCCTCGGCAATCTTGCAGCCATCTTTGCAGTTCTTCGCTGTGATGGCTAGGTCTCTTGTTTTTTATGCTTTATCGCGCTGGCCTTCAAGCCAAACTTGCCAATTATATTGATTTCGTGAGATTTGGCAGCACTTTACTGGTCTAATCTCAGCAAGAAACCCAACTTGGCTCCAAACGGAAGCCATCAATTCAAGCGTCTGCTCGTTTTTACAGCAAAAGATGGTGCTCCAGACTGTCAACTCGTTGCCGCTCACGGTAGAATGTGATGGTTCCCCCATTATCAACACGCAGAGTCAGGAGAAATGGATGTTGAAGCGTGACATGAACATTGCCGATTACGATGCCGAGCTGTGGGCCGCGATCACAGATGAAACTGTGCGTCAGGAAGAGCACATCGAGCTGATTGCCTCCGAGAACTACACCAGTCCGCGCGTCATGCAGGCTCAAGGTTCCCAGCTGACCAACAAGTATGCCGAAGGTTATCCTGGCAAGCGTTACTACGGTGGTTGTGAATACGTTGACATCGTTGAGTCCCTGGCGATTGAGCGCGCCAAGGCCCTTTTCGGTGCCACCTATGCCAACGTTCAACCGCACTCCGGCTCCCAGGCCAACAGCGCCGTCTACATGGCCCTGCTGCAACCAGGTGACAAGGTGTTGGGTATGAACCTGGCCCACGGCGGTCACCTGACTCACGGCTCACCGGTCAACTTCTCTGGCAAGCTGTATGACATCATTCCCTACGGTATCGATGAAACCGGCAAGATCGACTATGTCGAGCTGGAGCGTCTGGCGCTGGAACACAAGCCGAAGATGATCATCGGTGGCTTCTCTGCCTACTCAGGCATAGTGGATTGGGCCAAGCTGCGTGAAATCGCCGACAAGATCGGTGCTTACCTCTTCGTGGACATGGCGCACGTTGCCGGTCTGGTTGCCGCGGGTGTCTACCCCAACCCGGTACCGCACGCCCATGTGGTGACCTCTACCACCCACAAGACCCTGGCGGGTCCGCGTGGTGGTCTGATCCTCTCCGCCGAGAATGACGAAGAGCTCTACAAGAAGCTCAACTCTGCCGTCTTCCCGGGTGGCCAGGGCGGCCCGCTGATGCATGTGATTGCCGGTAAGGCCGTTGCGTTCAAAGAGGCGATGGAGCCTGAGTTCAAGGCGCTGCAGCAGCAGGTCGTCAAGAACGCCAAGGCCATGGTTGAAGTGATCAAGTCCCGCGGTTACAAGATCGTCTCTGGCGGTACCGATAACCACCTGTTCCTGATCGACCTGACTGACAAGGAATTGACCGGTAAAGAGGCCGATGCGGCTCTGGGTCAAGCTAACATCACGGTCAACAAGAACTCTGTGCCGAACGATCCCCGCTCACCCTTCGTGACCTCGGGTATCCGTATCGGTTCACCGGCCATCACTCGCCGTGGCTTCAAGGAAGCCGAAGCCCGTGAACTGGCAGGTTGGATCTGTGACGTGCTGGACAACCATACCGATGAGCAGGTTCTGGCTGCGACTCGCGAGAAGGTGTTGGCCGTTTGCAAGCGTCTGCCTGTTTACGCCTAACCGCCTTGGCTCTGCCATGACGCATGAAAAAAGCCGCAGTGATGCGGCTTTTTTTTATCTGCTCTCTAGCTGGCCTGTCTACGGCTGGGGCTTGGAATGTAGGTCTGCTTGCGCTTACTCGCTGATCTCTTTTTTCACACTCTTGACGGCATCGCGCGTGCCGTGGCCTATGCTGGTGGTCACTTCCTTGGTGCCTTCACCGACGGCATGGGCTGCATCCCGGCTGGCATGGCCTATGGTGCGTCCCGCAGATTTGATCTGGCTGCAGCCCAGGCTGAGCAGCAGTGGCAACAGCAACCACAGTTTGTTCATGGCTGGAACTCCTTCCCTGATGATGGCTTTATGACCGATAGCAAGCAGAGAGTATACCCAAGCCGTGGCGAGGAGCCAGAGGGGTTTATTGCGCAAGAGGAGGGGATATACGCCGCCAGCAGGGGCTGGCGGCGGGAGTCTTAGGCTGTGGCTAACGAGGTTGCGCGACTCTTTTTATGGCGCCAACCCAGCATCACCAGACCTAAGCCCATCAGGGCATAGGTCTCTGGCTCGGGCACGGCGGCCGTGATACTGGTCAGTGCGGCTTCGGTGAAGTTCGTTGCTAGTATCTTGCCATTTTGGGTCAGCGAATACACATAGACGCCACCTATCACCTCGTTGCTATTGGTCAGGGTCAGGATGGCGTTAGGTGCCAGGACAGTACCACCGAATT
>JBOFBS010000360.1:0-3122 GCA_051645725.1 Aeromonadaceae bacterium
CCATGGGCGGGATCTTCTTTTGCGCTATCAGGTTATCCAGCAGGGTGGGCAGCTCGCCATCCTTGACCCACTGCTGGCGATCCATGCCATAGCCATGCAGCACCAGGGCCCAGGGCAACTGGACATCGGCCTTGACGCCTGCCGGGCGATAGAGCAGCAGGCTGCGTTTGCCCAGCTCGCGGCTATCGAAGCTGATCTCCTGCAGGGTGCCGCGCTCGCTGGGGTTGGCTCTGGGCACAAACAGGGGATCCGGGTCACCCACCTGTAGCTGCGAATTATAGCCACCCTGGCCGTCCGACTGTTTGCGAGGGTTGTGCTCATCGGTGAGCCACTGGCCATCCTGCACAAACTTATAGGCCCAGCGCCCGGGTTGCAGATAGAGGGTGAGCGTCCACTCTCCCCTGTCGTTTCTGACCATGGGTAGGGTATCGGCCTGCCAGTCGTTCATCTCGCCCGCTAAAAATACCGCCTTGGCCTTGGGGGCCGACCAGGTGAAGCTGATTGCCGTGCTGCCAGCATGGGGCTGCAATAGGGGCTCAGAGGGGGTTTCCTGGGGAGAGGGCCTCTTTTCCTGACGTGTCATGGTTACGCTTCCTTGTTCTTGCGCGCTCTGATAGTGCAGGGTGAGTGATTCACTCCCTTTGGGGTAGGTGAGGCGCATACTGCCCTGCTGGGGATCGCCTTCGATCTTCCAGCTCAGGATCAGGGGCTCTGCCTGCTCGATTCTGGCCAGGCTATCAAATTCTACTTGGGGTTGTTTGGTATCCCCTTGCAGGTTACGCCAGTAGTGTACCTTCATCAGCTTGTTATCTACTGGGGTGAGGGTAAGTGCATCTGTGATGCCATCTCCCCATTTGCCTTGCCAGCGTTCGGCGGTGGGCTCTGAGGGGGTAGCCCAGACGCTCAGGGAAGCAACGAGTAGAGGTAAAACAAGGTATGGTTTCATGGTGGACTCCTTGGGGTTGCATTGCTGCTAACTTATCTAGAGTCCACCAGGCTGACTTGATAGTTTGCGCCAATCTGCCAAGCGCAGATGGGGTAGCGGGTCGTTAGTTCTCCCCGGATGAGCCAGTAAGGCGATCCATCTGGGGGGCCGCCTGGCTTCTTATGTCACCGCTTGGTGTCTTGGAAAGCTGAGCCATAGCCCTAATCCTTGATGATCTAAGCCATCGCAAAACTGGATCGCCCCCCCTTGGTAGTGGACTAACTTATGGGTGATGGCCAACCCCAGGCCACTGCCGGTTTGCACGTTGCCCGGCACACGGAAAAAACGCTCAAACAGCCGGACACGGTGCGCCTCAGCAACACCTGGGCCGTTGTCACGGATGAATAGTTCGCAATGACTCTCTTTATTCCGAACGCTCACCTCGACTCGCCCCTTGGTTTTGTCGTGATACTTGATGGCATTATCCAGCAGATTTTGCATGACAGAGGCAAATGCGTGAGGATCCAGCAGGCAGCTGCTCTCTTCTTCGCCGTCATAGAGCAACTCTATTCCTTTGTTCAGGGCCAAGGGGACGCAGAGCACCATGGATTGACGTACCAGCTCTACCAAATTGCAGGGAACCAGCTGGATCAGGTAGGCCTCTGTTTCCAGGCGAGCCATGGCGATCAACTGTCTTGAGAGGGAGCTGGTCCGCTGCAGGGCGTGCTGGATCTCCTGCATTACTTCCTGCTGCTCTTCGAGGCTGCGGCTGTGCTGGTAGACATGTAACTGGGCAGAGATGGCGGCGATCGGGGTGCGCAGCTCGTGGGCGGCATCGGCAAGAAACTGTTTCTCGCGCTGATCCAGCTCCTGCTGGCGTAGCATCAGTTGATTGATGGCGTTGACCAAAGGACGTGTTTCCCTGTACTCCTTGCCCTGTTGGAGCGGAGCAAGATCCATGGGGTCCTTGCCAGCGATCTCCCGTGCAATATTGCGCAATGGGGCCAAGGCAAAGTGGGCGATAGCCCAAGCGGTTAGCATCATGGCGATGAAAATGATGCCCCAGAAGGAGAGGAGGGCAAAGTAATCAATCGTCAGCAATTGGGCTCGTTCCTGGCGTGATTCGGCAGCCAGCAGCCGGTAGCGATGATCCTTGTCGCTGACCCAGAGGCTCTTCCACTGGTTGGTGGCGAGCCACTCCGGGGTGAGGTCTCCTTTGGGGAGTGGATGGAGCGACTGTCCGGGCGAGGCATAGAGCGGGGTGCCATCGCTGCGCCAGATCATAAAGAGTGGCCGGTAGCCACTCTTCTGGCGCTCCTCATCCAGCAGCACAGCATCAATGTAGAGCTTTTCCAGTCTCTCCATATAGTCATGGGCCGGAACCCGTCCATCCAGCGCGGCGGTCAGATCGACCATGCCCTGGGCAATCAGCTGCAGCTGTTTGTCCATATCCTGCTCGGCCTGCTTCTTCTGGTGAGTCGAGAGCAGTAGGTTGACGCCGGTAAGCAGGGCAAAGAGCAGCAAAAACTGCAGCAGGGCAAAGCGTAGCCAGAGTGAGCGATAGCTCAGTTTCATGCGTCACTCCGCTGTAGCAGGTAGCCGAGGCCGCGTACCGTGACGATGCGTTCGCTGCCGAGCTTCTTGCGCAGGTGGTGGATATAGACCTCTATGGCGTTGCTTTCGCTCTCCTTGCGCTCTGAATCGAGCATGGCCTCCAGGGCGCTCTTGCGCACCACATTGCCCGCCTGTTTCATCAGCTCCAGCAACACATCGAACTCCCTGGGTTGCAGAGCGAGGCGTTCGCCCGCCAGCTCAACCCAGTGGTTGAAGGGGTCGAGGCGAATGTCGTCCACCTCCCAGATCTGGCTGGCAAACCCTACGCTGCGGCGGGTGATGGCCTTGAGGCGGGAGATCATCTCGGGGATGGCAAACGGTTTGGCCAGATAGTCATCGGCCCCCGAGTCCAGGCCGTCGATGCGATCTTCTAGGGTATCCCGCGCCGTGAGGATGAGGATGGGCAGACGGTTGCCTGCCCGGCGCTGACGGTTAAGAAAGGTGAGCCCCTCGCCATCGGGGAGTCCCAGATCCAGCAAGGCGGCGCTAAAGCTCTGGCTAGCCACCTGCTTTTCGGCATCCAGTAGCATTCTCACCCAGCAGCACCCGAAACCGGCTTGCTCCAGGGCGCGGGCAATCGCCT
>JBOFBS010000361.1:0-4100 GCA_051645725.1 Aeromonadaceae bacterium
GGTAAGGGTAATACCGCTAGCGAACGCTTAGTTTCTAACGACAGGATCAATCACATCATGACCCCGCTGCGTTGCGTCTTTAACGAGGCATCAATGAGGTATAACTTTGAAAATCCATTTCAAAATATCCGCCCTCTGAAAATAGCCCGAGGAGCCATAGAGCCGTTCTCACTAGCAGAAGTGCGTCATTTCTTGGCCGGGGTTCGAGATGACTTCCGTAATTACTACACGGTCAGATTTTTTAGTGGCATGCGGACAGCGGAGATTGATGGGCTGCTATGGCGTTATGTTGATTTCAGCAAGCGCCAAATTCTGATCCAGGCAACCGTTGTTAATGGCCGTTCCGAGACGCCTAAAACCCAATCGTCCTACCGAGCTATCCAGATGTCGGAGCCCGTCTATGAAGCATTGCTTAGCCAAAAGGAAGCGACCAAACAGTGTGACTATGTCTTTTGTAATGAGTTGGGTAAGCCGCTAGATCATCGCAACGTAACCAAGCGGATCTGGTATCCGACACTTCAACTGTTGGGACTCAAGCGCCGTCGCCCCTACCAGACTCGACACACCACCGCGACCCTATGGTTAGCAGCAGGAGAAAGCCCGGAATGGATTGCCCAACAGTTGGGGCACAGCACAACCAAGATGCTGTTTGAGGTCTACAGCCGATATATACCGAACGTGACCCGCCAGGATGGCAGTGCGTTTGACTCACTCATCTCATCGACCTAAGCATGGGAGAAAAGGCATGATACAACTCTGTTGGCTAACCAAACTGGATCGAAGCGGCCATCTTCCCATCACGGTTTGCGAGTTTCGTTATGGAACTGAGCCGTTTCAAGCCCTACTCACATCAGAGGCAGCTTGCCGATACTCAGCGGAAGGGGGGCTAGTTGAAATATGCTGCGAGAGCGATCAACAAGGCCATATCATCATTTTAGAGTTAAGAGAAGTACCCCAAGTACTCAACCTCGATCTTTATTGCTGTGCTATCTCTGCATTAGGTAAAGGAAGGTTGCCACTCCTCACCCGGTTTATCCGCCTACTCGGATTAATCAAAGCCCCCATTTTGCAGCTGTTTATTAGCTACTGGGGGATGCATATCAAGCAATTTGAAGCCTTCTTGACCATGCCTGCCAGTTATCAGGATCATCATGCTTACACCCATGGGCTGCTCATTCACAGTTTAGAAGTTGCTGAACTGGCCTATAGCAACTCGGTTCGTTTGCAACATTCCAGCATTGAGTGTCAGGTAGCACTTGTCGCAGGCCTGTTCCATGACATAGGAAAAATATATAGCTTCAGTGAAGCTGGTATCTATGGATATCAAACAGGTGCTCATGAGTGTCTTAACTTTGCTTTGCTGGCAGAGCCCCTTCAACAACTAGCTATCGCGGACTGGGATTGTCACCGTATGCTTTCCAGCATGCTTGCGCCCTATGCTCGTTACCGCAGCGAACAATACGCAATTGAAGCCATTTTTCGGAATGCTGATCATAACTCCTGCCAATCCGATCGTGCTCGCCAGGTTTTTGCGGATAAACCAGCGCACTATCGATTTACCAAAGCGGGCAATCAAATGGTTCGGAGACTGCCTTCTTTATAGGAGCATGACTCTTGGTTTGCTGTAAGTCGATGATTTCAGGCCCATAGCTTTACGCTGAAACATCAGAACCAGCGGATGGTTCACCCATCAAGGAAAGTGAAAGGATCAGCATTAATTGCAACATGGAGATAAATACCCGCTGCCGCCGCCCCTCAAGTCGGAGAGAGCGATTGACTAGACTCACCTCCATCACCCCCATGCCATCATGTTTTCTCAGATAAGGGCACTCGTGTGGTAACCCCCTCTCTACCACCAACCCATCCATGCCTGTTTGGGACAGAAAACTGGACCAACTGGCCAAGACCCTAACACTCCGGGCGTCATCCATATCACCCAAGTACAGCTTCAATCGTATATGGCGAGCCTTCAAGCCTATCAAGGCACAGAGCTTCAAAAATTTAATGACGCGATAACTACAGGGGCTGCGGATCAAATACCCTTTGGCTGGGACCAGATACTTCATGATCTGACACCCATCCTTGATCTGTTGCCAAGTAAGGCGTCCATTATCCAGCCCTGTCTGAAGTTGGGCAAACAGGTAATCAATTACTCTCAATGAATGAGAGTTTGGCCTCTTAATTTTGGTGATCTGGACATCAGTAATGTCTGTGTTTGCCCCCGGCTGTTCAGTCATAGCCGCTACAATTGCAGGCCCGTTGTTGGCTTTCTCAATTAACACTGAGATCCAAGGAGAAAGAGATGGGATCAGCGGCAAGCGTTTACCCCGCCCCGGACACAACCGCTGAACCTTAGCCGCATTATCAAGGAAAAGTCTAACTAGCGAGGGGGGCAACGCCTCCTGATACGCAATCTGTTCGGGCGAGCATGCCTTGCAGCTCATCAATATCGAGGCCCACTCTAGCACCTGCTTGGGAGTGACTCTTTTCCCTAAGTTAAAGCAATGCTCCAACTCTTTGATAGAGGGTAATCTGGCGTGTCGCTCTGCTGGAGAAAGCTGTGGCGAGACCAACAGCTCCAGCGCTCGGGTTTCATAGGAGAGACGCAGAGCCAAACTGTCACCGATATCACATCGCGGACGCAGCAAGCTCCTTCCCAAGGTGTGAGCCAGTAATTTCTTGGATGTAGAAAACTGGGCGCCCAAGGACAAATAGCCAGTTAGATCTTTTAGATGAAGATAGCTTCCGATGGTCGTGGTCGGCTCTTCATGTCCCAACAGATGACACATCACATACATCCCCTTTCGGCTATAGGGTTGAATGCCCAGACGCAGATAGAGCCGAGCAACAGCCGAGTCAGAGAAGAATCCCCCCTGAAACATTCCCAACTGCTTTCTGCCCAAAGCAAGCAGGTCTGGATGGAGCCGAAACCAGAGCCAATTAGCAAAGCTATGCCGAAGATGATGCACCCTGAGGCTCAGATCTCCCGTATATTTATGCATCAGATCTGTGATGAGGCGATATGCCTGCTCCGCTCCTTGGGGCGAATCAAATAGCGGGGATAGCGGCCCACCGCCTCGAGCCAGTTGATATTGAATTCGGGATCTAAGCACTGAAAGGTGGGACATAGGCCAAAGTGCATCTAAAGGAAGCACCCTGTTGGCAGCCGAAGATTTTAACCCCCGCTTCTGATTACGACGAATAAACAGATCCACGTGGTCATATTCGCTACCTTTGGGTTCAACCGTCGCGAAATCCAGATCGGCAAGTTGCAAAAAAGCGGCTTCGTTACGGCGCAAACCACTATAGAAACATAGACAAAACAGCAAGTACGCATCACGGGATACGGCATCCTGCTGTTTCGCCAGTTTGCCGAGAATGGCCTCCGCATGACTCACCGACAACAGATTTGCATCAACTGCCCCATGACTCACAGCAATCTCTAATTCCGAGACTGGCAAGTCTGGCACCAGGTCAGCGTCACGCAAGAAGGTGGCAAAATAGAGCACAAACCCCTTTCGTGAAGGTGATTTCACTTCATCAGCCGTCCGATTAAGTAACTCAACCCAATCGACACCATCCAGGGCTAACAGTTGAATGCCATTGAACACGCCGAGAAATGTCGCCCCTATGGTGGTGACATAATCCACTATCGTACTGGGTTTCAAGTTACGCTTTACCCTCCCGCCATCTTTGTATAAAGAGCGAGCCCAAGCGA
This sequence comes from Aeromonadaceae bacterium, assembly GCA_051645725.1. Classification (GTDB taxonomy): domain Bacteria; phylum Pseudomonadota; class Gammaproteobacteria; order Enterobacterales; family Aeromonadaceae; genus Pseudaeromonas. The sequence continues at coordinate 3,719 of JBOFBS010000361.1, forward strand.
TTAAAAACCATAGATAAGGGGAGTAACCTCCGACATTCTGCTCCAGCCACAAGGTTAGTCCCTTGATCAGCTCCGTTTTGGGGGTAGCCAATGGAGCACTGGCCGACATGCCTGCCGGAGGCCGCAGGCAAGCAAGCACGCGTCGTAATTCAGCTTGCTGAGTTGTCACAGAACAATAGTGTGCCTGGCTTTGTTTACCTTGCCATGCTCGTTGCTCCCGAACAGTTAGCAAGCTTCCGCTTGCGGTATCCTCTTCACCATAGGGAACTTGGCGATCCGTCAATAGCCGGACAAATGCCTCTGGCCTAAGTAGTTGGCTCGGCATGTAGCCTGAGTAGATACCAAACTGGATAGGGCTATAGCGAAGCGAATAATCGATCTT
>JBOFBS010000362.1:0-9723 GCA_051645725.1 Aeromonadaceae bacterium
GTTGCATTAAGCCGCTCTGCCACCCCTCCACACGAGTGACAAGATAGTAACGATTCACTCTGAGCTTGTAAATCCCATCAAAATTCAAATGGTTAATTTTGCGACAATTCACAACTTTGTACCGTAATTTATTGCATAAAACGGGGTTAGACTTGACTTGAAAGAGCCACAACGCACTATATAACGTCAATCCCCTTCACCATAAGTTTGGCGCTCTATGAAATTGAACTCCTATGCTCTCCCCCTGTTGGCTAGCCTGCTGCCTTTCATCAGCCCCTCTGCTCCCGCCGCAGAATTGCAACGCAGCGATGTCGAACAAATTGTGCGCGAATATCTGGTCTCACACCCTGAGCTGTTGATTGAAATGTCAAATGCGCTACGCGCCAAGCAAGAAGCCGATCAGGAAAAAGCAGATATCTCATTGATAAACCAATATCGACAAGAGATCTACAAACAACCCAATGACCCGGTTGGGGGAAATGCCAAGGGCTCCATCACCATAGTTGAATTTTTCGACTATAACTGTGGCTACTGTAAACGAGCCAAACCGGCTCTTGTTGAAGTCATGGGTGAAAACAAAGAGATACGCTACATCTACAAAGAGTTCCCCATCCTGAGCGAAACCTCCTATCTGGCTGCTCGTACCGCCCTGGCCGTTCAGCGTCTGCATCCGGAGAAGTATGAGGCATTTCATAACGCCTTGATGGATCGTCAAGGTCCGCTCAAAGACGAGAGCGAATTGGCGGCCATTGCCAAGAGCCTGGGATTAAACTGGAATGCAATCCAGGCCAAGGCTAAAGAGTCTGAAATTGATAACCAGCTTCAGGAAAATCACAAATTGGCTCAACAGCTTGGCTTGACGGGGACCCCAGCTTTCATCATTGGTGAAACAATTCTGCGAGGTGCCCCACGCTCTGCCGATGACATTCGCGCCATGCTCAACAGTAAATCCTGATCCCCTCCCCGGTCCTGCCCTATACTGGGCAGGACAGTTCTGATTTTTCTTTATCTTGCTCACAGGAGTCTACGGCCATGTCCCTCTCCTTTACCCTCAATTGGTCAGCCTTCCTGACCGAGTATTGGCAAAAACGGCCGACCGTGATCCGCTCCGGCTTCATCGACTTTAGCGATCCCATCAGTGCCGATGAGCTAGCTGGGCTCGCCATGGAAGAGCAGGTAGATAGCCGACTCGTATCCCATGTAAATGAAGAGTGGCAGGTAGAGCATGGTCCTTTCCAGGCGTTTGACCAGTTAGGAGAAAAAAACTGGTCTCTGCTGGTTCAGGCTGTCGATCACTGGTCACCTCAGGTAGCAGAGTTGATGGAGCCGTTTAGGGTGCTTCCCAATTGGCGCCTCGACGATCTGATGATCTCGTTCTCCGTCCCCGGGGGTGGAGTCGGACCCCATCTGGATCAATATGATGTCTTCATTATTCAGGGTATGGGTAAACGTCGATGGCGAGTCGGCGAGAAACAGCCCCTGAAGCAACACTGTCCACACCCAAAGCTGTTACAGGTTGAACCCTTCGAGGCGATCCTTGATGTGGAGTTAGAGCCAGGGGATATCCTCTATATCCCGCCAGGATTTCCCCATGATGGCTATGCGCTCGAAGCCTCCTTGAACTACTCAGTGGGCTTCCTTGCCCCCAATCAGCGCGATCTCTTCTCCAGCTTTGCCGACCAGTTACTGGCAGAGGATGGTGGCAATCAGCGTTATTCCGACCCCGAACTGCAGCAAACCTCAGCCCCGGGCGCCATCCATCCACAAGAGGTGCAACGTCTGCGCAACCTGATGCAGGAGTTATTGCATGCGCCAGAATTTGACCACTGGCTGGCAAGCTTTCTGAGCCAACCTCGCCATGAGCTGGACCTGCAGCCAGTTGACCCACCCTTTGAAGAGGGGGAGGTGTACGATCGACTGCAAGAGGGAGAAGCCCTGTGGCGCCTGGGGGGGCTCAGAGCCTTCTATCTGCATAGCGACCCCAACAGCTGTTTCATCGCCGGAGAGACCTTCAGCGTACCTCAGGGTGCGAGCCCTTTGGCTCAACTGCTGTGTGACAATACCCGGCTCGATGCTGACTCGCTCATCCCCCACCTGGAAAACCCTGTGCTATTGGCCTGGTTGACCATGCTCATCAACTGTGGCTATTGGTATTTTTCCAGTGTGTGGGACGAAGAGAACAATAGTTCAGAGTGAGCGCAAAGCAGACGCCATCTGGAGGCGCCTCCGGATGGCGACTGATACAGTCACCCTGCTGAAGGGCTTACCGACCTATTGCCAGCGTGTGGGGATAAAATCGATAGAAAAGTCCCCACTACTCAGCCAGACAGTGCCATCACTGATGGTCGCCTGCCAATTCATGGTTCGTTCAGCCTGCGCCGCTAGAGCCTGGCTCAACTCATCCGGGATAAAAAAGAGACTCAAGTTACCCAATTTGGCCAGTTGCGTACTGTTTTGCTGCCTCCAAACGTGAGCAGCACGCGCGCCATACGCATAGAGACTTACCCTTCCTGCTCTATTACAGGCCTTTTTGAGCCTTTTTTCATCGGGTAAGCCAACTTCAATCCAGTGTGCAACGGCTCCGTGTAGCTCTTTATGCCACAACTCTGGCTCATCATCAGCACAAAGTCCTTTTGTAAACTCCAGCTGAGGATCAGCATTCAAAACCCAGGCCAGCAACCTGACCATCATGCGTTCATCTGTCTCAGATGGGTGCCTGGCCAGTGTCAGTGTCTGTTCAAGGTAAACACCTCGATCGAGATCCGACACGTTGACAACTGCTTTAAAAATGGTCGCTTTTAACGCCATGGTGGCTCCTGAAGGAAAAAACTCGCTTCAGTCTAACGATCCAGAGCACAAGCAACAAATTTATCCTTAGCTCCCCCTTTTGCCTCGGTAGCAACTTCATATACTTAAAGCAGAAGCGGGTAATATTCGGCCCATCCGTTTCTGATAGCGTAAAGAAAGCAAGCATCATAATAATGATTGGAGCCGAGCAGTAACGAGCATGTGGATGGTAATATCCGCAATCAAGGGGAAATGGCAATGGAAGAACATGATGTAATCAGGCCAGAAGCACAGCATAAAGTCGTCTGGCTGGTCAAAGGAATAGCACTGCGGGATATCACACTGCAGGCGGTTAAACTCGAGCAAGCCCACCTTGCCCATCATCTGGTCAGTTGGCACCAAGGACAAACGCCGGCAAACATTCCTTGGATTGTCGCCAGAGCCAAAAGTGACAAAGTCAAGATTGCTGCGGAGGCACCACCACAGCCTGACTCCATCCTGGCTCCCGATGCACACAAACATGTGCAGTGGCGTAACCAAAGCCCAAGAGTAAAAATCTCTTGGCAAACCATTCACAGCGATAAGGAGTGGCCTCACTCCGAACCCGCTACCCTGACCATGCTGGTACCAAGACGGGTGAGCTGGCATTCAGATCACCCCCATATCAATGTCAGTTGGGTCAAATAATTCAACGAACACCACTAACAAACAGGCCCGCCATTCAAGCGGGCCTGTTGCTATCAATTGAGCAAAAATCTCGCCGCAGTGCGTAGCGAATAGGCACGTCCTCGCACATCGCCCAAGCAGGTACAGGCCAGAAACTCTCCGGGAACCTGACTCCCTTTAACCTCACCGACGCGACAAGGCCATCCGTTTTCGTTCTCTTTGCGCAAGATCCAACTCGGACCGGCCAACTCTTCGGCATAAACCCCGGGGTATATCTCACAGCCAACATACATACCGTTTACGAATACGCTCATCGTCTTCTCCTGAAAACTCATCGCTCGCCTTGAGAGAACCGAGTGGCATCCATCACAGCCTAGGAGCGCATTCGGTGTATGTATAAACAGTACTGTATATTTAAACAGACAGCAAGCATCCAGACGCCATTTTGTATATATTTTGATATCCTGCTAAAACGATCCCTCATCTCAGCAAGGAGGCTTGATGATCCGCGATCGATTGCTATATGCCGGCGAGTATCTAGAAACGTATCTATTTGAGGACGTCTCGTTAGAAGAGTTGGCATCAAAAGCCGCCATGTCGGTGCGCTCTTTGCAGCGACATTTTGGTGATTCAGTCGGGGAGAGTCTGGCCGGCTATGTTCGTGGTCGACGACTAACGGCTGCGGCCTGGCTGTTATCGCAAGGGCATCAGGACATTCTTGGGCTGGCGCTGGATTGTCAATTTGGTAGTCATGAGGCATTTACCCGAGCTTTTCGCCGTCAATTTTTCATGACCCCCAGTGAGTATCGGGAGCAAGGATGCCTCTTTCACAACTACCATAGACCTGCCTTGGGCGAGGCAATGCTCTGCGAACTGGAGGCGCAGTGGCAACACCCGCCTGAGATAGAACTCAAGCAGGGGCAAACACTATGGGGTTTTATCGAGCCGATCAGCTCAGATATGGTTATAACCTGTGGCTTCAGCCATCTGATCATGCGTCTCATGAGCCAGTTAAACTGCTTATTTACCCGCCCGGAGCACAGGGTGCTGCTCTTTAAACGGCCACAGGACAAACAGCTTTGCGTCATGCTAGCAACTTCCGCCGGCACAGGCTTACCGCCTCAGGGATGCCAAGCCATCACACTTCCAGCAGGTTGGCAGGCAACCTTCACCATGCAGGGCAATGAGCAGATGCTGCCCGTGTTTCTCTATCATTGCTATGCCCAGTGGCTGTTTCATTTGGGCTGGCACCATGCCGATGCCCCTATCGAGCTTCATATCCCGTTAGCAGGAGCAAAAGAATCATTCCGCTTCACTCTACCCGTGAGGTCCACTCCTTGCCCCCACTATCAACTCTGGTAATAAGCTCTTCCCTGTTGGCCGGAAGTGTAATGACAACTATACGCCCAGCAAAGCGACGTCAACCTTCAATATGGCCTTGCGGATGAGCAGAGGCTCACTCACAGCACACAAGGGGCGATGGGCATCCCCCGGCCAGAAAATAACAAAATCACCTGGTCGCATTTGCAGAAACTGCTCGCCCGCCAGGCGGTTGAAAAAAGCCAGATCCTGAGTCAACAATCGATCATCATCGGGTAATTCAGTGGCCCGTTGGGGGCGGTATCCCATCAACTCCTCCCCCTCAAGCAAGAGCTGTACATCCAGATAGCGGGAGTGGATTTCAGGTCTGCGTTCAGCTAACGGAGCTGTGTACTCCTCAGCCACTATGAGGAAGGCCATCTCATCCTCGAGCGGATATTTCCCCGGTTCCGGTGCCGTGGCCAAGAGGGCCAATGCCTGCTCAAAATAGCTACGCAAAGCAAGCGGCAAAAAAATATGGGGCAGATCGTTAACATGGGCAGTAAACATGGTGGCTCCTTATGCTTGCGCAAACCGCCATATTAACGCCAAACCGCCCCTTAACGCACCCTCAAGGCATCGCCAAGCCCATCTAGGTGAAGGGCTGCACAGTTAATGGCAACTACTGCTCTTATTTCATGATTGGCGCCTGTCTCGCACTGGCTTCCGCTATACCTGCTGCTATTAACCACCAGCCTGGAACTCACCACTAGATAATCTCACCAGAGCTCTTGTTGTTTCCCTGCCGTGATGCGCCAGAGTGGCAGCTTTGCACCAAAAACAAGCACAATGACGGGCGCGAGATTAATTAACCTTTTGATTTTTATGAAAAATGAAAATAGCCCCATCTTGGTATGCCCCTTGCGAAGCATCCAATCAGAAACTGTCAGAGTTGACAGTCAGATGAGGGATACATATGCAAACAACAGAACAAACCAAACCCGCACTAAAACGCACACTGGGTGCCTTCCACCTGTGGGGCATAGCCGTTGGCCTTGTCATCTCGGGGGAGTACTTTGGCTGGAGCTATGGCTGGGCACAGGCCGGCACCCTGGGCTTTCTCGTCACCTCGTTACTGGTGGCAACCATGTACACGGCCTTTATCTTCAGCTTCACCGAGCTGACCACCTCTATCCCGCATGCTGGCGGTCCCTTCGCCTACGCCTATCGGGCCTTCGGCCCAGTCGGTGGCTATATCGCCGGCTTTGCCACTTTGGTGGAGTTTGTCTTCGCCCCTCCCGCCATCGCCATGGCCATAGGTGCCTACCTTAACGTCCAATTTCCGGCACTGGATCCCAAGTGGGTTGCTGTCTGCGCCTATCTGCTGTTTATGGGGCTCAATCTGGTAGGGGTGGGGATTGCCGCCATGTTTGAGCTGCTCGTCACTCTGCTGGCCATCTTTGAACTGCTGGTCTTCATGGGGGTGGTCAGCCCGGGCTTTAGTATCGCGAACTTTGTTCATAACGGCTGGGCTGGCCAGCAAGAGTTCTCGCTGGGTGCCCTCTCCGGCATCTTTGCTGCCATCCCCTTCGCCATCTGGTTTTTCCTGGCCATAGAGGGAGCTGCGATGGCGGCAGAAGAGGCCAAGGAGCCGAAAAAAACCATTCCCAAAGCCTTTATCGGCGGCATCCTGACCCTGGTGGTGCTGGCCATGGGTGTCATGGTCTTTGCTGGTGGGGCTGGCGACTGGAGCAAGCTCGCCAATATCAACGATCCCCTGCCACAAGCCATGAAGATGATAGTGGGCGAAAGCAGCGGCTGGTTACACATGCTGGTCTGGTTAGGTCTGTTTGGGCTCGTTGCCTCCTTCCATGGCATCATAATGGGCTACTCGCGTCAGATCTTCGCCCTGGCTCGGGCCGGTTACCTGCCCAAATCACTCTCTGCCGTGCATGGTCGCTTCCAGACGCCTCACTGGGCCATACTGGCCGGTGGTGTGGTCGGCATTCTGGCCATCTTCTCTGACTCGTTCATATCCATTGGTGGCCTGCCGCTGACCGCCAATATCGTCACCATGTCAGTATTTGGCGCCATCGTCATGTACATCATCTCCATGGCCGCCCTGTTCAAACTGCGTCGCAGTGAACCAAGACTGGAGCGCCCCTTTACGGCCCCCCTCTTTCCCTATGCGCCAGCCCTGGCTCTGGGACTTGCGGTGCTCTGCCTGGTCGCCATGGTCTACTACAACACACTGCTAGCGATGATCTTCAGCGGCCTGATGCTGGCTGGCTATGCCTATTTCCGCCTGACTCACGATGCTGAGGCCACAGCCGCAGATGGAGAGCTGGTCAAGGCCTGCTAGGCCTAATTACACCCCCGGTAAGTTGCCACCGCCTCACGTCGGTGGCTTTTTTCCTGCTGTGAGTGACACAGCCTGGAGTCTGTTATGTACAAAAGTAATCTTGCCCACCACAGTTACCACTTTGCCACCCTGGGCAGCCTGATGGCCAAAGCGACCCCGGCCCGCTCTGGCGATTATCTGGCAGGCGTGGCTGCCGAAAGCGCAGAAGAGCGCATGGCAGCCAAATGGGCCCTGGCCGATCTCCCGCTCAAGACCTTCTTGCAGCAGCCCCTCATCCCCTATGAACAGGACGAGGTGACCCGGCTGATCCTTGATGAGCATGATGCTCTGGCGTTTGCCCCTATCAGTCATCTGACAGTAGGCGATTTTCGCAACTGGCTGCTCTCCGATGCGGCTGACAGTGCAACCCTGGCTCAACTCGCCCCGGGCATTACCCCCGAGATGGCCGCAGCCGTCAGCAAGTTGATGCGCAATCAGGATCTCATCCTGGTGGCCAAGAAGTGCCAGGTCATCACCCGTTTTCGCAATACCCTGGGCTTGCCAGGTCACTTGAGTGTGCGGCTGCAACCCAACCACCCAACCGATGATAGGCAGGGGATAGCCGCCGCCATGCTCGATGGTCTGCTCTATGGGGCGGGCGATGCCGTGGTGGGGATCAACCCGGCCAGCGACAATCTGGCTGTGCTGGCGGGCTTGAACCAGATGCTCGATGAGGTGATAACGCGTTTTGCTATCCCCACCCAATCCTGTGTGCTGACGCATGTCACCAATACCCTGCGGCTAATCGAACAAGCTGTCCCCGTGGATCTGGTGTTTCAATCGATTGCAGGCACCCAGGCTGCCAATGCCGGCTTCGGCATCAACCTGGCACTACTGGCTGAAGCCCGTGAGGCGGCCTTGAGCCTCAAACGCGGGACACTGGGCGACAACGTCATGTATTTTGAAACCGGCCAGGGCAGTTGCCTGTCGGCCAACGCTCATCATGGCCTGGATCAGCAGACATGCGAGGCCCGTGCCTATGCCGTGGCTCGCAAATTCAAACCACTCCTGGTCAATACCGTAGTCGGCTTTATCGGACCTGAATACCTCTACGATGGCAAACAGATCATCCGCGCCGGCCTGGAAGATCACTTCTGCGGCAAACTCATGGGGCTGCCGCTGGGGTGCGATGTCTGTTATACCAACCACGCCGAGGCCGATCAGGATGACATGGATACCCTGCTCACCCTGCTGGCGAATGCGGGGCTCACCTTCCTGATCGGTGTACCAGGCGCCGATGACATCATGCTCAATTATCAGAGCACCTCGTTTCATGATGCACTCTACATTCGCCGCCTGCTGGGACTTAAACACGCCCCCGAGTTTGGTGCCTGGCTGGAGCAGATGCAACTGACCACCCACCAGGGCGAACTGCGCCAGGTTAACCCGCAACACCCCCTACTGCAGCAATTGGCCGCGCAAGGAGTCGCAGCATGACATCACCCAAAGACGCCAGCATTTCGACCCAAACAACAAACTCACCACACGCTGATGGGGTGGTCTCCAATCCCTGGCAGGAGCTGCGCCGCTATACGGCTGCGCGCATCGCTTTGGGGCGCAGTGGCGTAAGCCTGCCGACTGATGCCTTGCTGCAGTTTGGTCTGGCCCATGCCCAGGCCCGAGATGCCGTCCACCAACCCCTGGAGGTCGCGCAACTCGCCGCCAGGCTACAATCGCTGGGGTTGCAGACGCTTCAAGTACACAGCCGGGCGGCGAGCCGGGACCTCTATTTGCGTCGTCCCGATCTGGGTCGGCAACTAGCCGATGAGAGTCGACATGCCTTGCAAGGAGCAGAGCCCCAGGGACAGGATCTGCTCATCATGGTGGCCGATGGCCTCTCCTCCAAAGCCCTGCATCACCATGCCCTCCCCTTTATTGAGGCGCTACTGCCGCATCTGCGCCGGCTCGGACTCTCACTTGCCCCCATTGTGCTGGCACAGCAGGGGCGCGTGGCCCTGGGCGATGAGGTCGGAGAAGCCCTGAACGCCCGGGCTGTGCTACTCCTCATTGGTGAGCGGCCAGGTCTCTCCTCACCTGACAGCCTGGGGCTCTACCTGACATGGCAACCCAGGGCCGGACGCCTGGACTCAGAACGCAACTGCATCTCCAATGTGCGACCCGAGGGACTGGACTACCCCCAGGCGGCCCACAAACAGGCCTGGCTACTGGAGCAAGCCTTCTGCCGCCGGCTCACCGGTGTCGAACTTAAAGATGAGAGTGATGCTCCTCTGCTCATCAGCGCCGAGCCCGTGAGTGCAGCCATTTCTGATGCTGCGTTTAGCTGACTAATTACCGCTTCCGAATAGACGCTCCCCCCACAGCAATTGGGTCGCACTAAGCGGCCCTCCCTCCAACACGACAGAAACTGCACCACTGGCGCCCGGGTAATTTGCCTACCGGTTTTCCTCTGCACCGCTCGAAATGTAATTAAATTACAGACATCATGGATAACCGAGAGAAAATAATGATTTAAATCAAGTTGACAACCTGGATTTTTGCTGAAAAAGCGGCTAAACACCATTGACTGACAAATTTCTTTTACTTTCACCCCTAATGATGTAATTTAATTA
>JBOFBS010000363.1:0-6749 GCA_051645725.1 Aeromonadaceae bacterium
CGAGGTCTTCGAGCTACCGCTGCCACCTCTGCTGGAGAGCGGGAACTATGGACACTGGCTAGTGAGGCGAGCAGGTCAGGCGCACAACGTTATCGGCTGCTCGGTTGGGCCACGACTGATCTGGGGGGCGACCGCCCGCATACTCTTTGACCTGGCTCGACAGCTGGGTGAGTAAGCCCGCACATGGCACGGCAAAGCAGTGTGCCCTTGGCTCACCCGCACGCACCCGCTGTCAGCCAGGCAGGTAGGCTTGTTCAGCGAACTGGCACCTTGATATTTTCAAACAGCTGCTCGACCTCGTAGGGAGTCTTCAAGGCCAGCGCCTTGTCCACTACATCGCGCGTCAGATGTGGCGCAAAGAGTTCCATGAACTCATACATGTAGCTACGCAGGAAGATGCCACGCCTAAAACAGATCTTGGTGGTACTGAATTGAAAGAGATGGCTGCCATCAATCTCGACCAGATCCGTATCCGTTTCCGGATCAATCGCCATGCTTGCGATCACGCCGACCCCCAACCCCATGCGGACATAGGTTTTGATCACGTCCGCATCCGTTGCGGTAAAGACAATACGCGGTTCATAGCCAGCACGGTTAAAGGCCGCATCCAGTTCAGAGCGGCCGGTAAAACCGAAGGTATAGGTCACCAAAGGATACTGGGCCAACTCGGCTATGCCCACATGTTCCAGCTCGGTCAGCGGATGCCCCTTGGGCACCAACATGCTCCGGGTCCAGTGGTAACAGGGAAGCATCACCAGATCCTGGTAGAGATGCAACGCCTCGGTTGCAATGGCAAAATCCGTCGTGCCTTTGGCTACCGACTCACTCAATTGAGCCGGCGATCCTTGGTGCATGTGCAATGAAACCTGAGGGTAACGTTTTATAAAAGAGCGGATCACGCTAGGCAAGGCATACCTGGCCTGAGTATGTGTCGTGGAGATATTCAGGTTGCCCTGATCTGGATGAGTGTACTGCCCGGCTACCGAACGAATGCTCTCTACCTTGGCCAGGATCTCTTGAGATATTTTCAATACCTCGCGACCAGCCGGGGTGATCTGTGTCAGGTGTTTGCCACTGCGCTCAAAGATCTGTACACCCAGCTCATCTTCAAGCATACGAACCTGCTTACTGATCCCAGGCTGCGAGGTGTAAAGACTCTCGGCTGTAGCGGAAACATTCAAGCTGTGATTGGCCACCTCAACGATATAGCGTAGCTGCTGCAGTTTCATAGCATTCCTGGATTAGAGAGCATTGTTATAATAGTAACAAAGTTTACTAACATTATTTGTATATTGGAGCAAATATACGAAGTTAGTTAGCTGCCCCTATCAAGCCAATCTAGAGGGCGGCGTCATGTGTGAATTCTGCGACCTCCCCCCTTAGTTCCGAGAATGGGAGATGTTATAGTAAGCAGAGCACGTTAGAGCCCTATTCACCGACAGAAAATTGAGGCCACTATGATTTTAACCCTGGTGCTACTGTCTATCGGTGCACTGCTGTTTTTGGTCATTGCCTATAACATAGTGCAGCAATACAAGCAGAAACAGGAATCGGATCGTCGCTACACCATGTCCAAGCAGAAGCTCATCATAGATGAGTCTGATGAGTTGTTGCTGAATGCCAACCGCCTGCCCTATACCAAGACGCTGGTTTTGTTATTACAAAATCGCATCCTGGATGCACTCAAAGCCATTTTGGAAGTTAACCCTAACCTTAGCTCGGTTCGCCAACGTATCCAGGATGTCACGGCCCAGATCGCCTATGTTCAGGAGCACTACTCCAGCAATGAGGAGAGCGCTTTTCGCACACCCGACAGTGACCGCCAGGCTCTCCAGATGTTGCAGTTGGTCAAAAAGATCCGCGCTGTAGTCCGCATTGAACACAATAAGGGAAAGATAGACCCTCAGGCTTTTGGCAGCGAAGATCGCCGCCTGGAGTTATTACTGCTGAAGATCAACGTATCGAACCTGATACAGCGCGCCATGGATGCACAAATACAGCGCCAGTTCGGCTCGGCAAAACAGATGCTGACCAAAGGGGTGACTACGCTGGCCGCAATTCATGACAAGGATGCCTGGCTCATCACCCGTGAAGAGGAGATGCGCATGCGCCTGCGTGAGATGGCTGAAGCCCAGGAACAAGCCAATCAAAAAGAGCTGGACGAGATGAAAGAGAAGAAAGACGACCTGGATGTGTTGTTTCAACCCAAGCGGAAATGGTGACAGCCGGCAGCTGTCACCCACTCTGCAGCCTGGCTTCCTTTAACCGCTATGTGCGCTTTGCACTTCCCTTTTTCCTGTTTTTATCTTCTAATCGAGAGCCTCTTTATCCTGGCATGAGGCTCTCATGATTGCCTATATCAGAACTATCACCCGCCAACGGACTGCTTGGCTGTTGTTAATGGCATCCGCTCTGTTCTTTGAGCTTTGCGGCTTGTTTTTCCAGCATGTGATGGGGTTGCACCCCTGCGTAATGTGTATCTATGAACGGATTGCCATCTTCGGCATCCTGGCTGCGGCGCTGCTAGCCTTACTCGATCCCAGGAAATGGTGGTTACGCTGGCCAGCTCTGCTCCTGTGGGCCGGCTCGGCATTTGAAGGGTTACGCCTCTCTCTGCGCCATGTCGATATTCAACTCAACCCCTCGCCATTCAACACCTGCTCGCCATTTGCTGAATTCCCCACTTGGCTCCCTCTGGACAAATGGGTGCCCTGGCTATTCAATCCCACTGGCGACTGTGCTGAGCTTCAGTGGTCACTGCTAGGCTGGGAAATGCCGCAATGGCTGGTGCTCTTCTTTTCCATCTATCTCGCCATTGCCATAATCGTCATACTCGGCAACCTGGCAAAGGGACGCTGCTGCGAGTAGACCCGGCTAACTGACGCCCCTCGCGGATAGTGTTGGCGCCTTAAGGCCGACGCATGATGAATAGGGTGACGGGATAACGGGTAAACAGCAAGAAGGCCTCAACGAAGAGGCCTTTTTGTTGCTAGTTCTGGATACTCGGCATCTAGGCGCGGGGAGATCCCCAAGGGGTCGTTCAGAGAGCCTTGCCAGCGTTTGCCAAGCCAAACAACCGGAAGAAGTTATCGGTCGTGGCCTTGGCAATCTCCTCTACCGTGCTATTGCGCAGCCATGCCACATATTCAGCCACATCCCGAACATAGGCGGGCTCATTCTCCTGACCCCGGTGGGGAACGGGGGCCAGATAGGGGGCATCGGTTTCCAGTAGCAGGCGCTCCAGAGGAAGACGGCGGGTTATCTCTCTTAATTGATCCGCATTGCGGAACGTCACTATGCCGGAGATGGAGATATAAAAGCCCATCTCCATCGCCGCCTCGGCCATGGCCCAATCCTCGGTGAAGCAGTGCAATACCCCACCCACCTTATCCCCACCCTCTTCACGCAAAATATCCAGCGTATCCTGACGTGCATCGCGGGTATGAATGATGAGGGGCTTGTTAAGCTCACGAGCTACTCGTATGTGCTCACGAAAGGCCTGCTGCTGGATCGCCTTGTGCTCAGGATGATAGAAGTAGTCCAACCCCGTCTCACCAATCGCCACGACACGCGGATGCGCTGCCAACTCGCGCAACTGGTTAACACTCCAGGGACTCTCCTGATCGAGTGGATGGACACCACACGAGGCGAAGACCTGCTCAAAAGGTGTGATCTTCTCCAGCATACCGGGAAACTGCTCCAGGGTGACAGAGACGCAGAGCAGGTGTGATACCCCCCGCGCTGTCGCCTTGGCCACAGCCTCGGCTATGTCGGCGTGCTTGGTTTGATAGTCCAGTCGATCAAGATGGCAATGTGAATCAACGAGCAAGTTCAGGCTCCTCGGTAATAAGAAAATGACACCACTGCGTGATGTGAAGGCTGGGTATGGCCGTGACCATACCCTCGACAGGCGACATCAAAGGCTGGAGTAACGACAACGCCTGCAACAGATGTCCGGTAGAAAACTTGGCCAGTGAAGTAATGCAAGCCGAGGCATCACTCATGGTCCACTGCTCGGAGCCGCAGCCGCTTTGTGCCTTGAGCGTATCGAGCAGCAGATAATGGATCCAATGATAAGAGTGAGGTGTGTTGGCCGCAATCTGAGTGACCAGGCTGCCACTTTGACTCGGATGCTCTATGGCTTGCAACACGGCACAAAGCAGCGCCTGACGTTTCGCCTCAAGCCCATCGCGCAGATACGCCAATGTCTGCAAAGGGGCAAACTGATTCAGCCGCAGGTGCAACTGGCTCGCCTGCTCCCCCCCCTCCTGCTGCTGCAGCCATCCCAGCAGGGAGTGTGCCTCCGGAGTGCGAATGGCTATCTTCTGACAACGGCTGAGAATAGTCGGCAACAGCCTGTTTGGCTGATCGGAGAGCAATACCAGCATGGAGCGACCCGCCGGCTCCTCAAGCGTCTTGAGCAAGGCATTTTCCGCCGCCTCTGTCATGGCATCGGCGCGCGTCAGGATCACCACCTTGCCACCAGACAACTGGGCACTGCTATTTAACTGGGTGATCACACCACGAATGGTATCCACGCCAATACTCTTCTCATCACCCTGCCCTATCCGCTGCAGATCAGGGTGATTACCGTGAGCCATCAACTCACAGGCATGACAAAAACCACAGGCCCCCTCGGCCCCTGGCTGCTGGCAGAGCACGGCTCGCGCCATCTCTTCCGCCAAGGCCAGTTTTCCCAACCCGGAGGGACCACTGATAAGCCAGGCATGGGCCAGCCGCCCCTCAGAAAAGGCGGCTAACCAGGATTGCCAGTAAGCGGTTAACCAGGGATACATAGGCCACTTAGCTCTAGAGCCTGAATGAGCGCAGCAGCGACCTCGGCCTCGGATTGACTGGCATCAATGACCCGGATCCTGGGATCAACCCTTGCCAGCTCCAGATAACGTTGCCGGGTACGGATGAAAAACTCCAGTTTCTCCAGTTCGATGCGATCCAGCTCGCCACGCGCACGGGCTCGAGCCAGCCCCAGCTCAGGATCAATGTCCAGATAGAGAGTCAGATCGGGTGAGAAGTCGCCTAATACGGCACTCTTTATCTGCTGGATCAAATGGGCATCAATGCCGCGTCCACCGCCCTGATACGCTTGGGAGGAGAGGTCGTGCCGATCCCCAATCACCCAAACCCCTTGCGCCAAGGCTGGCTTGATACGGGTCTCGACCAATTGTACGCGCGCGGCATACATGAGCAGCAGTTCAGCCTGTATGGTCAGCGGCTCGTCATGCACCTCTTTTACAATGGCGCGCATCCGCTCAGCTAGCGGTGTCCCGCCGGGCTCACGTGTCAACTCGACACGCTCTATGCCTTGAGCGTGCAGCCACTGCTCGACATGCCGAACGGCAGTACTCTTCCCTGCCCCTTCGAGGCCTTCAATAACAATAAATTTTCCAGCCATCAAGAACGACTCAACAGGTAACGGCGAACAGCGCGATTGTGTTCATCCAGGGTTTTTGAAAAATAGTGCTCCCCCGCCCCCTTGGCCACAAAATAGTAGTAGGGTGAACTGGCCGGGTGAAGTGCCGCCTTGATCGACGCCTTACTAGGCATGGCAATCGGGGTGGGCGGCAAGCCATCAATCACATAGGTGTTGTAGGGGTTAACATCCTGCAAGTCTGCCTTGCGGATATTACCATCATAGCGATCCTTGATGCCGTAGATGACAGTCGGATCAGTCTGCAGGCGCATCCCTTTGCGTAGACGATTCAGAAATACCGAGGCGATAAGGGGACGCTCATTCGCCTTACCCGTCTCCTTCTCTATGATTGAGGCCATGATCAGCGCCTCATAGGGCGTCTTGTATGGCAAATCCTTGCTGCGGCTTGACCAGCTCTGCGCCAGATACTTCTCCATATGAGCGTTTGCCCGCCGCAAGATATCGATATCTCGGGTTCCTGCGGTAAAGGCATAGGTCTCGGCGAGAAACAGCCCCTCTATATTATCAGGCTCAAGCCCTAACTCACTGCGCACCACATCGGCCTCATCTTCGGCCAGGGTGCTTTCGATATAAGGTGTCTGTTGCAGGGTTCTGATGAAATCCTCAATACGTCCCCCCTCCACCAGGGTGACGGAAAAGAGCACCTCCTTGCCACTATTAAAAAGCAGCAAGGCATGGCTAACCAACCAGCCAGATTCAAGCTTGTAAGTGCCACTTCGCACCTGGGCCAATTCAGGGTGCAGTTTAAGCCACAGCGTGGCCCAGAAAGGTGAAACTGGCTTGCTGGCCAACTCCTGCACCAGCTGCTTGGCCAGCATACCCTTTTTGACGGTAAACAAGCGGGTAGGCCCCTGCAGCACCATTTCGTCAAGACGACTCAGTTGATAGTGGCCCCAGAATAGCCCGCTGCCGAGCATCGCAACCAACAACAGCAAACTCAGGTAAAGCTTAGGTCGCTTGCAAAAACAGCGTTTGCAACCGTCTCGCCAAGCTATGATTTGTGTAGATAACATCTTCAATTCCACAGACAGGGACCACTTCCATCAAGGCGTTGGTAATAAATACCTCATCGGCACTGAGCAACTCATGCAGGGGAGCCGTCACTTCACGACAACTCACACCAAGTTGACTCAGCTGAGACAACACCCAGGCTCGCATGACGCCAGCCACACCCGAGTGCGCCAATGCAGGCGTGTATACTACGGAATCTCGGCACCAAAATAAATTTGCCGTGACACATTCCACTACATCACCCGAGCCATCCAGGACGACAGCTTCAGGCAAACCTCGCGCTTCC
>JBOFBS010000364.1:0-18495 GCA_051645725.1 Aeromonadaceae bacterium
GCACTAGCCCCTTCGGCCACCATCCGCTAGACTCGCTCGAGTTGATTTGTCACCCCAGGAGCCCGCCATGCACCACCCCCACCCCTTGCCCGCCCCTCTGCAGCGCACGCTATTCATGGGGCTGCTTCTATTGGCCGGCTGCAGCACACTGCCTGCCGAGCCTCCACAGGGGGTGAGTGCCAACGCCGAGAGTGGGCGAGCCACCCTGGTCGGCCCCATAGACTGGAGCAAGGTCCATCGTCTGCGCGACCTGGTGCAGGGGAAAAAGATCAAGGTCCTGGAGGTGGACTCCCGCGGTGGTGACAACGAGGCCGCCATGGCCCTGGGATATTGGCTGCATGATGAGAAGATCAATCTGGAGGTATCTCGCCTCTGCCTGGGCAGTTGTGCCAACTACCTTTTTCCCGCCGCCAACAAGAAGCTGATTGCCCCTGGGGCCATTGTCGCCTGGCAGGGGAACCTGCACTACCAGTTGCTACAGCAGGAGCAGCCCGAGTTATTTGCTCAGCATGCTGCCCCTCTGGGAAACAGTGAGTTGATCCGTCTGCGTCAGCAAAGCTCGGTGGAGCAGATCTTCTTTAAACGCATCGGCGTGGATGAGCGGGTTTGCTGGATTGGCAAGCTCCCCCCCTACAATGCCCCGGGAGCCTTTGTACTGCCGCCTGAGGATCTGCGCCGCTTCCACATCAAAGAGGTCCGCACCGAGATCGACTACTCGGCCCGTAGTGCGGCCCGCTGGAGTCAGGCATTCCAGGTACAGAAGGTGGTCCTGCCCTACGGCGGCGCGATTTAATCTAGCTCGCGTACCGCGATCCGAAGGCCGCACCGCATGATGCGGCCGCGGCAAGCTAGCGCGGGCTGAGGTGCGCCCCCTAAGGGAAGCGCACTGCTCATCCCGCACCTCAGGTTACTCCTCGGCCCAAGGCATCTCGGGGAGGGAGGCCAGAAGTGCAGCATAATGGCTCTCATCAAAAGAGCGCGACTCCTGCTCCATCGCCAGGATCTCCGCGGCCAGGGCGCAGGCCATCAGGCTCATGGCCTCTTCACGGCTGTGACCGGTCAAAGAGAGACGCAGTAGCGTCTCTTTCACCCGGATCGGATGATTATCGGCCAGCTGATTCTCCAAAACCTCCAGCAACATGGCCTCATCGAAGATAGGCTCATGGCTTTGCATATCGGGGGTTTGCTCCACGTTTTTGCTCCTCTCTCTTGTCAATCTGTTCGCGCCATATCGGGCTCAGCAGGCCTGGGATCCTCAGGCAAAGCAGCGTTCGGCCCAGCGCGCCAGACCCGCTATGACGCTACCGAAGTGATCCCCCTCCACTATCTGACTGCCGGCAAAACGCTGCTGCAGCCAGGCACGGATCACGGGGGAGCGGGCCGTCCCCCCCGTCACAAAGATCACCTGGGGAGTGACCCCCGCCTGTTGGACAGCCTCATCGGCCAGCTCCCCTATCTTCTCAAGCAGGGGCTGACTCACCTCGGCAAAGCGCTGCTGGCTAAAGGGAACGCTGAGCGACTCATCCAGCAGCGTGACAAAGCGCGCAAACTCATCATCACTGCTCATCTGTATCTTGGCCTGCTCCGCCTCCCAGACCAGATGGTGCGTCTGCTTATGCTCGCGCACCCAACCCAAGCGGTTCAACAGGTTGGCGTTAGCACCATCCAATATCAACTGCCTGAGTAACCGCACCGTATCAGGTGCATAGAAACGCCCCTGAGCCTGCACATCGTTGATGGACATGGCATCCCAGAAGAGCTTGCTCGGCATGGGCAGGCCGCGTCGGTTAACACTGTTCATGCCACACAGCGGCATCAACTCAGCCACAGCCAGACGGATATCAAAATCGTTGCCACCCAGACGCTGCCCGGAATGGCCAAGCAGATCGGCTTGCCGCGAGGAGGAGAGCACCCGCTCTGGCCCCATACGCAACATGGAGCAATCTGTGGTTCCCCCACCTATATCCAGCACCAGCACGACCTGCTCCTGATGCAAGGTCGCTTCAAATTCCAAACCTGCCGCCACGGGCTCATACTGGAACTCCACGTCGGTAAATCCCGCCAGCGTGGCGGCTTGGCTCAAGATGTGCCGCGCCTGACGATTGCTCTCCTCTCCACCCAAGCCCTGAAAATTGACCGGTTGACCAATGACGGCCTGCTGGATCTCAGCCTGCAGCTCGGATTCGGCTCGCTGCTTGATGGTCGCCATCATGGCCGCCACTATGTCGCGAAACAGCTGGATCTGCCCCTCGGTGAGGCCGGTGGCGCCGAGAAAGGACTTGGGCGATTTTAGGTAGTAGCCCTCATCCGGCTCGGCCAGGTAGCACTCGGTGGCCGCCCGACCGACCAGCAACTGATACTCCAATCCATCATCTTCAATCGCAGCTCGTAAACGAGAGGCCTTGGCCAGAGCCACTCCCCGCTGTTCGATAAAGGAGGCGCGTTGTGCCGGTGCTACCAGGGGTAACAGCAGGTCGGCAATCGCATCGCGGTGCGGAGCATGCAGGGTCGAGGGGAGATAGAGCTCTGAACCTTCCAGAGGCAAACGGCGAACCTGCCCCGCCTGCCAGAGCGCCACCGCACAGTTCGAGGTGCCATAATCAAAACCAATCCGCATTCATCCCCCTCGGCTCTTAAGTTGCGCCTTGAAAAAGGAGGTGATGGTAACGGAAATGAGCCCAAGTTGCGCCCCTAAATACCCGTTCCTAATTATGCTACAGCGACGAGGTCGCACACGCTGACACGCCATCACCCCATACATGGCGGCAGCCATGCCATCCAGGGGGCCAAGGGCGACTCATGCCTCCAGTTCATGTTCGAGTGTGATCTCGCGGTTGAAAACGCGAGTTGGAGAGGCATTATGCCGCTGAACCAGGAAGGTTTAATTAAAGCGCCACTGCATCTGCAGCTTCACCTCATCAGGCTTGACGGTGAATTGCAACTGCTTGGCCTGATCCAGGCTTTGCACCTTGAAACGCACCTTGTTGCCATACAGGCGCAAGGCCCCCTTGTACTCATCACCCCGCCAGGAGAGTTCAGGGCGGGCATGCTTAAGCTTCAACCCTGACTCGCTGCCACGCGGTAGCGTCATGGCAGCAGGAGAGAGGTCGGGGGCCGCGTTGGAAGCCAGATCAGAAGCCGTCAAAGGGAGGCTCAAACTAACTCGAGTCCCTGCAGGACCGGCTTTCAGCACGGGGAGCACCAGCTCGGCACCGCATTGTGGCCAGCACTTTTTCAGCTCCAGTGCCATACCATCGACACAAGCGATTAATAGCAGCGCGGCCAACACCCGATACGCTCTCATAACTGCCCTCCATAGCAGCCCCTCTATACTGGGTTTAGCACCAGTCACGACCAAAGGGGAAGTCAAAATCCTGATATATTTTTATCGTAAAAAAGCGGGAACTTTGGAGAAGTAGCTCTCATTTTAATGATAAAAATATAAATATCATATTTGCTTATTATTCAACATCTTAAATAAAAAGCGCCCGTTCTTCTGCAAGGAACGGGCGAGCAAAGTGGCTACCACACGAAAATCCTTTCGGTGGCACTTTAAGCTTAGTCACTATCAGTCAAAACAACCAACACGCCTCATGTCGCTACCAACTATCACGCTGACCCCGATCCGAAGGGGCAGAAAGTTTGAAAACGCCACCATTCGGACCGACATCACATTTTGCAAAACTCGGTTAAACCTTGCAGGCCACACTCCCTAGAATGGTCGCAATTGTCATCATTGAGGTATTTGCCCATGTTCCAGCCACGTCAACTGGCACTGCTGACACTCTCAGCTCTTCTGGCCACCAGCGCCCAAGCCGAGACTATCGCTACGCCCCTCTATCTCTCCGTCAACAACCAGGCCGATGGGCAACCGCTCAAGTATCGTGGCAACAACCAATACCTGGTGACCACCAAACTCGCCAAGGGGAGCTATCAGATCCAGATAGCAGACAAGGCCAAGAGTTGTGGCACCACCTTCGGTCCAGCCAGCTCGGCCCCCCTGCCTTTTGGCAAGAACAACCCGCTGAGCAACTGCGCCAAGGATCAGAGCTATCAGCTGAAGGTCTTGTTGCCCGGTGAGTACGACTTTACGCTGGACAACACCAACCCGCAGGCCCCCACTCTCAAGGTGTTGCGCGCCACCAAGGCTGCCAGCTTCAAGCGTCAACCGCCTTCCGTTGATTGTCAGGCATGGGATGGCAAAGCCATCACAGTGAGTGTCGAGAAAAATTGGCCCAATGGCACTGTGCTGCGCGATGCCTACTCGGGACAAACCGCGACCGTCAAGGGTGGCAAGATCACCATGACGCCGGCCCCGGAAAGTGAGGGGGTACTGCTGCTTGAGCCCGTCAAGAGTCAGGCTCACCCCTTTAGTTGGGATAATGCCACCGTCTATTTCATGCTGACGGACCGCTTCAACAACGGCGACCCCAGCAATGACAACTCCTTTGGCCGGAAAAAAGATGGCAAGGACGAGATCGGCACCTGGCATGGCGGTGACTTCAAGGGCATCACGGAGAAACTGGATTACCTCAAGAATCTGGGGGTCAATGCCATCTGGATCACGCCCATGGTTGAGCAAGTTCATGGCTACATAGGGGGTGGGGAGAATGGAACCTTCCCCTTCTACGGTTATCACGGCTACTGGGCACTGGACTTCACCAAGATTGATCCCAACTACGGTGATGAGGCCGCACTGAAAACCATGGTGGATGAGGCACACAAACGCGGCATCCGCGTGATCCTGGACGTGGTCATGAACCATGTGGGGTATGCCACCCTGGCCGATCTGCAAGATGTGGGTCCGCAGGGTGTGGTCATCAATCAGGATAAGCTGCCTGCCCGTTGGTCAGACTGGAAGCCAACCGGACTCTATGGCAACTGGAACAGCGTCACCCAAAACATAGATTACCAATCTGCGGAGTGGAGCAAGTGGTGGGGCCCAGAGTGGGTGCGCGCCGGTCTGCCGGGTTATCCACAATCCGGTACCGATGATGTCACCAGTGCCGTGGGCGGCTTGCCCGACCTGCTGACCGAGTCCACCAAGCATGTCAGCCTGCCACCTATCTTGAAGGCCAAGAAGGATACCAATGCCAAGGATCTGCCAAACGCGACTATCGTTGACTACCTGGTGAAATGGCACACCGACTGGGTCCGCAAGTTTGGTATCGACGGTTTCCGTGGTGATACGGTAAAACACGTAGAGCCCCAGGCTTGGGCCAAGCTGAAGCAGGAGGCGACCGCTGCACTCAAGGAGTGGAAGGCGGCCAACCCCGACAAAAAGGTGGATGATCTCCCCTTCTTCATGGTGGGCGAAGTATGGGATCACGGCATGAACAAGGATCTCTGGTTCGATAACGGCTTCGATTCCATCATCAACTTCGACTACCAGCGTGATGCCCTGAATAATGCCCAGTGCATGACCACGGCCGAGCCCACCTATGCCAAGTACGCGAACACCATCAACACGGATCCAAACTTCAACGTGCTGAGCTACATCTCCTCCCACGATACCAAGCTCTTCTTTGGTGACTATGAGGATGTCGCCCTGCAACGCCGCATCGCCAACAGCTTCATGCTGCTGCCCGGTGGCGTCCAGATCTACTACGGTGACGAATCTGGCCGAGGCCTGATGAAGGGAGACGGGGTGTTTGACCAGACCCTGCGCTCAGACATGAACTGGAGCGAACTGGCCAGTGGCGAAAAAGCCGAACTGCTCAAGCATTGGCAGAAGCTGGGGCAGTTCCGTCAGCAACACCCCGCCGTTGCCGCTGGCAGCCACAAGAAGCTCAGCGATGCCCCTTATGTCTTCGTCCGGGAGAAGGGCAAAGACAAGGTGATGGTGGTCTTCGCTGGCCGCAAGGGGTAACCCCAGCGCGTAAAAAAGCCGACCTGAGGTCGGCTTTTTGTTCTTCGCGTGACGTCACAATGCCTGCTCGTAGATATGAACCACCTCCTCCAGGGTCGGCTGCAGGGGGTTGGTGAGAATACAGGGATCCGCCAGGGCATTCTCCGCCAACAGGGGAATATCCTCTAATTTCACCCCCAGATCACGCAGAGGATGAGCCAGATTGACATCACGTCGCAAGCTGGCCAATGCCGCCACCAGACGGACCTTCTGCTCGGCCTGATTCAGCCCCCTCATTGGCAGCCCCATGGCCTCCCCCACCTGCTGGAAACGAGCCGGCGAAGCCACAAAATTGTAGGCAACCACATACTCAAGCAGCAGGGCATTGCACTCACCATGAGCCAAATCGAGTAACCCCCCCAAACTGTGCGCCATCGCATGGACCAGACCTAGGCTGGCTGTGGTAAAGGCCAACCCCGCCAGCAAGCTGCCGAGCATCATGGACTCCCGATACTGCAGCTCAAGCGGATGAGCCATGGCCTGGCGCAATGAGGCCGAGATCAAACGAATAGCCTCCAGTGCATAGAGGTCGGAGAGAGGAGAGCTGGCGGTCGAGACATAGGCCTCGATGGCATGCACCAGCGCATCCATACCTGTGGTCGCCGTCAGTTCAGCAGGCATGGTCGTGGTGGTGATAGGGTCGATCAAGGCCAGCGTGGGCACCATGGTTGGACTGACAATGGCAAACTTCACATTGCTCTGGGTATCGGTGATGATGGCAAAGCGCGAGACTTCAGAACCCGTTCCCGCCGTGGTAGGAATACAGATGAGATGGGGCCCTCTTTTCGGAACGTGATCCACTCCGGCAAACCGTCGCAGCGCACCGCCATTGCCCACCAGGGCACAGATGCCCTTGGCACAATCCATGGGGCTCCCCCCTCCGACCACAACCACCAAATCACACGCCTGCTGCAGATAGAATTCGGCACCAGCCATCACCTCAGCATCTTTGGGATTGGGGGTAAGGTGGTAAAATAGGCTGTGTTCTATTTTCACTCGCTGCAACTCAAGCAGGACCCTATCCAGCCACCCCGCCTCTATCACACCAGGATCCGTGACCAGCAACACTCGCTTGGACTCATAACGAATCAGATAATCGCCCAGAGCCTCTATGGCACCACACCCCAATAAATACTCAGGTGTGCTATGTGTTCTGCACTCCATAAAGCCCCCTGGCCAAGTGACCCAAATTATGACGCTGCGATAGTTAGAGCCTAGTTCACTCTGAAGCAAAGGCGAGTGTTCAACACCACGCCTTCAATACCCAACACAAATAAATGAAACGAGCAGGACCGTTTGCCCTCACTCCTGCCCCCGTATGCAACCTTGATGGTGCCAACAGAGTTAGGCAATCACAGGCGGGAGTTATATGCATAAATGAGAGAAGCAAAGCGCTTTTTATTGGTTCTTGTGACTAACGGGCTCAGGCATGCTGCACCCCTAGATACTATGAGGAGTACGGCCATGAAGTTAACCCTTGCCTCGGTTGCCCTGTTATCCAGCCTGCTTACCCCCTTAAGTCAGGCCCAAGCGGCAGAAGTGACGCTGCTGAACGTCTCATTCGACCCCACACGGGAGCTGTTTCAGGAGTACAACGCCGCCTTTGCCAAGGTGTGGCAAGCCAAGAGTGGCGATACCCTGGTCGTGAACCAATCCCACGGTGGCTCGGGCAAACAGGCTCGCTCCGTGGCCGATGGTCTGGAGGCGGATGTGGTCTCCCTGGCGCTGGCCTATGACATCAATGCCATAGCCCAGACTCACCTCATCGATGCCAACTGGCAAAGCGCCCTGCCCCATAACGCCACACCGTTTGCCTCGACCGTGGTCTTCCTGGTACGCAAGGATAACCCCAAGCAGATCAAGGATTGGAACGACCTCGTCCGCGATGACGTAGCCGTGATCACCCCCAATCCCAAGACATCGGGCGGGGCACGCTGGAACTACCTGGCCGCCTGGGGCTACGCCCTGAAAAAGAGTGGCAGCGAGGAGGAGGCCAAGAAGTTTGTGGCCGATCTCTACCGCCATGTGAAGGTGCTGGACTCGGGAGCTCGGGGAGCCACCACCAGCTTCATCGAACGCGGCCTGGGGGATGTGCTCATCGCCTGGGAGAGCGAGGCCCTGCTGGTGCTCAATAAACCGGAAAACCGCGATAAGTATGAGCTGATTACCCCTTCTGTCTCCATACTGGCCGAACCGCCGGTGGCCGTGGTGAACAAGGTGGCGAAGAAACATGGCACAGAGCAAGTGGCCAAGGCCTATCTGGAATACCTCTACTCAGATGAGGGACAGCGCATCATAGCCAAGCACTACTACCGCCCTACCTCACCGGCCATTGCCCAGGAGTTCAGTAAACAGTTTCCGCAGCTGACCCTCTTTAGCGTGCAAGATCTGGAAGGGGATTGGGATAAGGCCCAGAAGAAACACTTCGCCCGCGGCGCACTGTTCGACCAACTCTATCAACAGGGGCGCTAAGCCCCTTCGCACCTATTCGCACGTAAGGAGCGTCAAAATGGATGAGATACTCCTGGTACCCGGGCTGCACAATAGCGGCCCTGACCATTGGCAGAGCCGCTGGCATGCGCACTTTCCGCACTGGCAGCGCGTCACGGGACAAACCTGGGAGCGAGCCGATCTTGCCACCTGGAGCAGTCGGGTGGCCAGCTGGTTGCAGGCCAGTACAGGCAAGGTCCATCTGGTAGCACACTCCTTCGGCACACTAGCCGCCATCGCCGCCGCCCGTCACCATGCCGACAGGATTGCCAGCCTCTTTATCGTTGCCCCTGCAGACCCGGCCAATTTTGCCATCGCCGATCGGGAACTGGCCGCTCCGCTCCCCTTTGCCGCCCGCCTCATCGCCAGTCGCAACGACCCCTGGATGAGCCTGGAGCGAGCCCATTACTGGAGTCAGCAGTGGCAGGTGCCGCTGATTGATGTGGGTGAGGCGGGCCATATCAATGCCCAGTCGGGCCATGGCGAATGGCCTGAGGGGCTCCAACTGCTGGCGGAACTGTTGCAGGAGAGCCGCTTCCCACAACGCCAGCAGGATCAAAGCGTGGCCCTCTCAACCAACTGAAATAAGCGATCCAAATTGTGCCAGATCGACAAGGTAGTAGAGGCTGACTCGCCGTGAACCCATCCATGGGGCTCCACCGTGCCATCCCGGGCGCAGAGGGTCAGCTTGGCGCTACCCTGTCGCTGTGATGAGTGATCTGCTATTCGAAACAGCCAGTGAGTAGGCTTATGCATTTTTGTCGCTAAGCGTCCCCTCTATGCCGCCCGCTTAGGCTTTTTATTTCTAATATATGCCTAAAAGTGTGGTGGTATTTGCATAAAACAGCAGGAAGATATCGCCGATATCGCCACAAACAGCCCCAACAGAGCCCAAATCTGGTGGCCTGAGCCCTTTTCCCGCCCTGTGATGTGGATTTATCTTCCTTAGCACAAAAGATGCTTAGCAAATGGCTTATTGATATTTGTTTGCTTAAGCACCAGTGCGCACAATCAGCTCATTAAAGTGAATTTTTTTATTACAAAAGGGATGGTTATGCGATTTCGTTCCTACTCCGTGTTACCCGGCTTTGGCCCCACGCTAGGGTTCACCTTGCTCTATCTGGGGCTCCTGGTGCTCTTGCCCATCTCGGCACTGGTGCTCTACAGCGTGGTCCACCTGACGGCAGCCGAATTCTGGCAAGTCGTCAGCGAGCCCCGTGTCCTCGCCTCCTTCAAGCTGAGCTTCGTGGCTGCCCTGATAGCGGCCACACTCAACAGCCTGTTCGGCCTCATCCTGGCCTGGATCCTGGTGCGCTACACCTTCCCTGGCCGTC
Source organism: Aeromonadaceae bacterium (assembly GCA_051645725.1). Classification (GTDB taxonomy): domain Bacteria; phylum Pseudomonadota; class Gammaproteobacteria; order Enterobacterales; family Aeromonadaceae; genus Pseudaeromonas. Next base: position 9,733 of record JBOFBS010000364.1, read on the forward strand.
GTCTGGTGGACCTGCTCATCGATCTTCCCTTCGCCATGCCCACCGCCGTCTCCGGCATAGCCCTCTGCGCCATCTTCGCCCCCAATGGCTGGATCGGGCAGTGGGTGCAACCCCTGGGCATAGAGCTAGCCTATAACCCCATAGGGGTGGTGATTGCCCTGACCTTCATCGGTCTGCCCTTTGTGGTGCGTACCCTGCAACCTGTGCTCAAGGAGAGCGAAACTGAATTGGAAGAGGCGGCCGCCAGCCTGGGGGCCAACCGGCTGCAGACCTTCGTGCGGGTCATCTGGCCCAGCCTGGTACCCGCCCTCATCACAGGCTTCGCCCTGGCCTTTGCCCGCGCGGTAGGAGAGTACGGCTCGGTGATCTTCATCGCCGGCAACCTGCCCATGGTCTCCGAGATAGCCCCGCTGATGATCATGAGCCACCTGGAGGAGTATGACTATGCAGGCGCCTCGGCCATCGCCGTGGTGATGCTCGCCCTCTCCTTTGTTCTGCTGTTACTCATCAACAAGCTGCAAGCCTGGAGTTGGCAGCGTATTGGAGGAAGTCGCGCATGAGCCAGTCCATCACCACCACAGTCACGCCGATCCAGAACGTGACGCGCGAACCCGCTTGGGTCAAATGGCTGCTTATCACACTGGGAGTCAGCTGGTTTGCCGCCCTGCTGCTGCTGCCCCTGGCCACTATTTTCATTCAGGCACTGCGCCCCGGCCTGCTCTTCTTCTGGCATGCCATCAGCGAGGCCGATGCCCTGAAGGCCATGGGCCTCACAGGCCTGGTGACCCTGCTCTCGGTGCCCATGAACCTGCTGTTCGGATTGGCAGCCGCCTGGGCCATAGCGCGCTTTCGCTTCCCAGGTCGCCAGCTGCTCATCACCATAATCGACCTCCCCTTCTCGGTTTCACCCGTGATTGCCGGTCTGATGCTGGTGTTGCTCTTTGGCAGCCGTGGCTGGTTTGGCGAGTGGTTGAGCGCCCATGACATCAAGATCATCTTTGCTACCCCGGGGATCATTCTGGCTACCACCTTCATCACCCTCCCCTTTGTGGTACGCGAGCTGCTGCCACAAATGGAGGCGCGCGGACCGGAGGAGGAGGAGGCGGCCATGGTGCTGGGGGCAAGCGGGTTGCAGATGTTCTGGCGCGTCACCCTGCCCAGCATCCGCTGGAGCCTGATGTATGGCCTGCTGCTCTCCACCGCCCGAGCGGTCGGTGAGTTTGGTGCCGTCTCTGTGGTTTCCGGCCACATTCGCGGCCAGACCAACACCATGCCGCTGCACATCGAGATCCTCTACAACGAATATCAGACCGGCGCGGCCTTTGCCGTAGCCAGCCTGCTGGCACTGTTTGGCATCTTCACCCTGTTGGGCGAAACCCTGCTGGCGCGCCTGCGTGGCGCCAGCAATCCCCATTAACCGACCCTGGCGTGACGTGCCCGAATTAATTTAGATAGGTGACCCCATGAGCATTCAGGTTCAGCAACTCAACAAATTCTTTAACCAGTACGCCGCCCTGAGCGACATCAACCTCGACTTCAAGGATGGCGAGCTGGTCGCCCTGCTCGGTCCATCTGGCTGCGGCAAGACCACACTGCTGCGCATCATTGCCGGCCTGGAGCAGGCCGACAGTGGCCGCATCATCATTCGCGGTGAAGACGCCTCCGATCTGCATGTACGTGAACGCAACGTCGGCTTCGTCTTCCAGCACTACGCCCTGTTCCGCAACATGACGGTCTTCGAGAACGTGGCCTTCGGTCTGCGGGTCAAGCCACGTCGCATTCGCCCCAACGAGGCGACCATCCAGGCCAAGGTCAAGGAGCTGCTGGATCTGGTGCAGTTGGGCCATGTGGCCAGCCGCTACCCGACGCAGCTCTCGGGCGGCCAGCGCCAACGGGTTGCCCTGGCCCGCGCCCTGGCCGTTCAACCCAAGGTGCTGCTGCTGGATGAGCCCTTCGGCGCCCTGGATGCCCAGGTGCGCAAGGAGCTGCGCCGCTGGCTGCGCCAACTGCACGATGAGCTGCATGTCACCAGCCTCTTTGTCACCCACGATCAGGAGGAGGCGCTGGAGGTGGCGGATCGGGTAGTGCTGATGAACGCGGGCAAAGTGGAGCAGATCGGCACCCCAGCCGAGGTCTATGATCAACCGGCCAGCCCCTTTGTCCACCGCTTCCTGGGCAGCGTCAACCTCTTCCATGGCCGCATTGGCGCCCAAGGTTTGGGGATCGGTGATCAGACCCTTAATGGTCACATCCCGCCCCATCTGCTCCAGGGCAGTGCCGCCGTGGCCTATGTTCGCCCCCATGAGCTGCAGATACTCCCAGCCGATGCCCAGGAAGGGGTGACAGCCACCATAGAGCGTCTGCTCCCCATGGGCCCACGGATCCGTGTAGAGCTGCGTGGTAATGGCGGCACAAATGGGGCACTATTCGAAGCCGAGCTGAGCAAGGAGGAGGTGAAGTTCCTGCTACCTGGCCAACAGGTACGTCTGGTCGCCAAACAGGCTCAGCTCTACCCAGACTATGAAATCTGATCGCGGGGCCGCTGCTGCCCCGCCTCTGCCAACTGGACAGTAGAAGGAAGGGAGTGGTGAATTTTCAGCAACTGCGCATCATCCGGGAGTCGGCCCGTCGCGACTACAATCTGACCGAGGTCGCCAATGCCCTCTATACCTCGCAATCCGGGGTCAGTCGTCACATTCGTGAGCTGGAAGAGGAGCTGGGTATCGAGCTCTTCATCCGCCACGGCAAACGCCTGCTGGGGATGACTGAGCCGGGAAAAGAGCTGCTGATCATAGCCGAGCGCATGCTGAACGATGCCAACAACATCCGTAAGCTGGCCGACACCTTCGCCAACCGGGAGCAGGGGCATCTGCATCTGGCCACCACCCATACCCAGGCTCGCTATGCCCTGCCCCGAGTGGTGAAGGAGTTTCGCCAGCAGTTTCCTCAGGTGCAGTTGGAGCTGCAACAAGCTGGGCCGGATGAGATAGTACGTCTGCTGCAAGGGGGCGAGATCGACATAGGGATCAGCAGCGAACGGCTGGATCGCAGCGAGGGGATAGTCGCCTATCCCTATTACCGTTGGCACCACAACATAGTGGTGCCGGAGCAGCACCCTTTGACCCAGGTGCCGGAGCTGACCCTGGCCCAGATAGCCCAATGGCCCATCATCACCTATCAGGCGGGCCTCACGGGTCGGGCCCGGGTGGATGAAGCCTTTGCCGCAGCCGGATTAGAGCCGGAAATCCTGCTGACGGCCCAAGACTCCGATGTAATCAAGACCTATGTGGAACTCGATATGGGGGTGGGCATACTCGCCGACATGGCCTTCGAAGCCCGGCGGGATCAGGGACTGGTCCAGTTGGATGCCAGCCACCTCTTTACCCCTCACACCACCTGGATTGGGCTAAAGAGGGGGCAGTACCAGCACAACTACGCCTGGCAGTTCATCCAGCTCTGCAACCCAGATCTCAGCCTGGCTGATATTCAGGCTCAGGCTTTGGGCAACGAACCCCCACTGGATTACGAGATCTGATGGCTCAGCGGCCAAAGAGGTAGACCATGGCCGCCAGGAGCAGACTACAGACCAGATTCAGGCGCAAGCCGACCCGGATCATCTGCCGTTGAGGCACCCGCCCAGTGGCAAAGACTATGGCATTGGGCGGAGTAGCCACGGGCAACATGAAGGCACACGAGGCCGCTAGCGCCACCATGATGGCCATCAGCCCGGCATCGACCCCCAGCAGCTGAGCCATGCTGCCAAACAGTGGCACCATGAGCGCCGCCGTGGCCGTGTTAGAGGCCAGTTCGGTCAAGAAGACGACGAAGGTGGCGATGGCCAGCAGCAGAAGCCAGAGCGGTGCCCCGCTGAGCCAGGCGAGCAGATGCTGGGCCAGAAAGAGGCTGGCCCCGCTCTGCTGCAACGCCGCCGAGAGGCAAAGCCCCCCGCCAAACAGCAGGAGCACGCCCCACTCCGTCTGCTCCTCGATCTGCTGCCAACTGGCCAACCCAGCTCCCCCCACCAGCACCAGGGCCAGCAATGCCACCCAACTGTCGAACTGCTCAAAACCACCCAAGCGTGCCGAGAGCGGGGCTGAGAAGAGCCAGAGCCCGACGATAAAGGCAAACAAGATTAGCGTCCAACAGCGGCTAGGCAGCCACTGCCAGGGGGTCGCATCGGCTGCAATGGCGTGCTCCAACCTGGGCTTGAGCACCAGGTAGAGCAACAGCCAGGAGATAGGCAACAGCAGCAGCATGGTGGGAACCCCCCAGCGCATCCACTCCAGAAAGCCCAAACCGGCATAGGCGGCGGCAATGGCGTTGGGTGGACTACCAACCAGGGCCCCCATGCCACCTATGCTGGCACTGTAGGCCACCCCCAGCAGGACGAAGCAGTGTGTGCCCGGCTCCTGTTTGGCATCCACCTGCCGCAACAAGCCAAGGGCCAGAGGTAACATGATGGCAACTGTTGCCGTGTTACTGATCCACATGGAGAGAAATGCGGTAAAGAGAAAGAGCCACCATACCGCATGACTTAAGCGCCCACCTGCCAACTTGATGACACCTTGAGCCAGATAGGCATCCAGCCCCTGGGCGTGGAGCGCCGCAGCCAGAGCAAACCCGCCCAGAAAGAGGAAGAGCACGGGATTGGCAAAGTGACTCAGGGCCGCAGGCACAGAGAAGATCCCCAACCAGGAGGCCAGCAAGGGCACCAGCAGGGCGGTCAGGGTGACATGCATCGCCTCACTCAACCATAAGAGCGCGATGGCACTCAATAAACCCAGCCCCTTGCCGATAACCGGATCAAGAGGGAGCTGATAAGCCAGCAGCCAAAGCAGAAACAGGGCCAGAGAGAGATAACCCAACTTGATCCCCTGCCAATGCAGCATAGCCACCTCCGGCGATAATCGGTTTACTTTGAGACTAGTCCGATTTCCGTCAGCCCCCAAGGGAGGTCGAGAGGATGGCTGTATAAAAAGTGGCCGAATTTATGCAGAGCTAAGTTGCGAGTCAAGAGAGTGACAGAGGTGATATATGAATGCCTACTATGCCCAACAACAACTCAGTGAAACCTGTCGCGCCATTGGCGCCGTCTTCACCTTTGACGAGGCCGAAGGAGAAGTCCGAGCCTGCATAGTCAAGGGACAGCATTGGTGGAGCCTGATCCAGGGTCTGGATGGCGATGACAGCATCTGGCACGCACAGCTGCAGCGCATCCGTAGCCAGCACTGATTTTAGTTGCGAACCGCAACCATGTTGCTCTACTATCACACTATCGAGTGATAGTAGAGGTGACAGAATGGATCCCCGTAGCCTGCGCGCATTATCCCGCCAACTAGTTCGCGAACTGGGGCTCTTTGCCCCGAACTGCTGCCACAGCAATCTCACCCCGGTCGAAGCCCACCTCCTGATCGAGCTGGGGAGCGGCCCCTTGACCAACAACCAGTTAGCCGAACGCCTGCGGGTGGACAAGTCCAACACCAGCCGCCCCCTGACTCGTCTGCAGGAGCGCAATCTGGTCACTCGTCAGCCCCACGCCCTGGATGGCCGCAGCCAGGAGCTCTGCCTGACCCAGGCCGGAGCGTCACTCCTTACCCGCCTGCATCAGGATCTGGATCATCAGACAGCCCAGGTGCTGGCACAACTCACGCCGGAAGAGCAGCACACCCTGAGTCAGGGGCTGGGGCTCTATCTGCAGGGTCTGCACAGAGCGAAACAACAGCAGCCCTTCACCCTGCGCCCGCTCATGCCGGAAGATCAGGCGGCCATAGCGCAGGTGATACGCCAGGTTTCCGCCGAATATGGCCTCAGCGCAGAAAAGGGCTATGGCGTGGCGGATCCGGCTCTGGATCGGCTCTATGCCCATTACCAGGGAGAGCGTAGCGCCTATTGGGTGATCACAGGCGCAGAGGGCGAGGTGATGGGCGGAGGGGGCATAGCTCCACTTCAAAATGCGAGCGATGAGATCTGCGAATTGCAAAAAATGTATTTTCTACCCGAACTGCGCGGCAAGGGGCTGGGCAAACGTCTGATCCTGCACGCCCTGGCCTTTGCCCGACAGCTCGGTTATCACACCTGTTATCTGGAGACGACGGCCCCCCTCGTTGAGGCCACTCGCCTCTACCAGCAACTGGGCTTCACTCGTCTGTGTGCCCCTTTGGGGAATACGGGCCATTGCGATTGTGAAATCCGCATGAGCCTGGCTCTGGAGCCCATCCAGCCAAAGGATCCAGAACCGCTTCGCCCATGCCAGTGCGGCGAGTCGTGAGTGCGGTACACTCCCTCCATTGAACCGCGAGCAGGCCTCAGGAGCCGGGCTGGCGGGCCGAGCGCCTCTGGGTGTCAGAGTGGCAGCCCCTATGCGACAGGATCTCCGGCACACCGAATCGAGTGTGCCGAGTCATGCCATACCGAACGGACTCGCCATCACCGAAATCTTTTTGCTGGGAACCTCAGAGTCGTTGTGACCTAGCGCGCAATCGCTTAGAATTCACCCAGTTTTCGGTCACTGAGATCACAAAATGGAACTGCTTGCTCTGATAGTCGATTTTATCCTGCACGTTAATGAACACCTGCAAGATTTGATGAATCAATATGGCCTCTGGGTTTATGCCATCCTGTTTCTTATCATCTTCTGCGAAACGGGGCTGGTGGTCACACCTTTCCTGCCCGGTGACTCTCTGCTGTTTGCCGCAGGAGCGCTGACTGTGGGCACGGCTCTGGATGTCAACGTGCTGGCTGGCGTACTGATCATCGCCGCCGTACTGGGCAACCTGACCAACTACACCATTGGCCACTTCTTCGGTGAACGTCTCTATCGCAACCCGCACTCCAAGATATTCCGTCGCGACCACCTGGAAAAGACCCAGGCCTTCTTCGCCAAGCATGGCGGCAAGACAGTGATTATCACCCGTTTCCTGCCGATCCTGCGCACCGTAGCCCCCTTTGTGGCCGGTATGGGCGCCATGCACTACAAGCGCTTCATGGCATTCAACCTGGCGGGCGGGATCCTCTGGGTGACCAGCTTCATCTATATGGGCCACTTCTTCGGAAACATGCCAGCCGTAAAACAGAATTTTACCATTCTCATGGTCGGCATCATCATCTTCTCTCTGCTCCCCATGATCATTGGTTCCGTGCGCCATCGCATGAAGCGCGCATCGGCATAACGCCTGCCGTTGATAACAAAGAGGGCAGCCCATGGGCTGCCCTCTTTGTTGATGGGGTGGGATTGAACCCGCTCCGCGCTTCGAATCGTTACTCTTCGAAGTAGGTTCCCCAACCGTCATAATCGACCCCGTACTTCTCGCACAGCGGCAACAGACTCTCTATCTCGGCGACGATGCGTGGAGCCGCCAGGCTGCCATCCTTACTGGCATCGAAACAGAAGATGAGCGAGCCATCTTCCAGCTCCACCTCTTCGGCATCAGTCACCTCAAAGCCAGCCTTGAAGAGATCGACCGCCAGCTTCTCCAGACGATCGAAGTTCTGGCAGGCAAAGTGGTGCTCTATGGTGTACTCGGAATCCGGATTGCTGCCATCCTCCAGCAGCTCCTCTATGATGGCGTCCGTCTCTTCGCGCCATTCGTTGATTGTGGTCATCTTGCCTCCTGAGGCTTAAAATCAGAGTCCAGCCAGCTTCTCATCTGGCAGATCAAGTTCGGCATTGTGGTTGATGCCAACGCCACGGCTGAGCACTCTCTCGGCAATCGCCTTGGCCTCATCCAGCGAGTGCATCACAAAGGTTCCACACTGGTATTCATTGAGTTCCGGGATCTCGGACTGACTCGCAACCCGGGTCACATCCACCATGGCATCTTCCCAGGCCTTGGCCACCCGCTCTTCACTCGGCGCACCAATGAGGCTCATATAGAAGCCGGTGCGGCAGCCCATGGGGGAGATGTCGATGATCTCGACCCCCTCGCCATTGAGGTGATCACGCATGAAGCCGGCAAAGAGATGCTCCAGGGTATGGATCCCCTTCTCCGAGAGGATCTCCTGATTGGGACGGCAAAAACGCAGGTCAAAGACAGTGATGGTGTCCTGGCCTGGCGTCAGCATGGTCTTGGCCACCCGCACCGCCGGAGCCAGCATCTTGGTATGATCGACTTTGAAACTATCTAACAGGGGCATAGCAAGCTCCTATGAGTGAATAATGGGCCGCTGCGGTCACAGCGCGCACTGTCGATATTGTGCCCCATAACGACTGGCTCGCGCCTCAACTTTTCGCGCCGTGCGCATCAGCCAGGCCTTCTTTTTATAGCTACCACGGCGATACCCCCCCCACCCCTCGTGGTAGTTGAGATACTGATTATAGGCATCCCACTTGGAGACGCCATTCACCTTTTGCGCCTTCCAGGTGTACCAGCCCATAAAGTCCAGAGCATCGGCAAAATCGTCTCTGTCACCCCAGCGATTGCCCGTTTCGCGCTGATAGTCGGCCCAGGTTTCATCCTTGACCTGAGCAAACCCATAGGCCGAGCTGGCCCGTCCCAGCGGGATAAAGAGGAAGTAGCGCATGGGGGGTTGGGCATCATATTTGAAGCTGGACTCTTGGTACATCATGGCCATGGGAACCTGCACCGGGGTGCCCCACTTCCGGCTCATCTTCTGGGCCGCAGCATGCCAATCACTCTTCTCCTGAAAGATGGCACAGAGATCCTCCGGATTGCTGGGACGCGAGGTACTGGTGCTACACCCAGAGAGCAAGAACAACCACAGTGGCAGAGCCAAACCCAGCCAGCCTGAGGCCGACCGGATGGA
>JBOFBS010000365.1:0-8189 GCA_051645725.1 Aeromonadaceae bacterium
GGCCGCCCAGCTTGCCGAGGGCTCCCGGCGTGCCAGTGCTTATCAGTTAGCGAAGGCGAGGGAGGCGCTCTCCCCCGAGCCTCTTAACTGACAAGCATTGGTGGTGTCAGCAGGCGTAGAACTCTCGATACCAGCGGACGAACTGGTTCAGCCCATGGGCCAATTCACACCTGGGTCGGAAGCCGATTGCCGCTTCCAGTGCCGAGGTATCGGCACTGGTCTCCAGCACGTCACCGGGTTGCATGGGCAGCAGCGTCATCCGGGCTTTCTGACCCAGAGCCTGCTCCAGCTCCTGGATGAAGGTGGTGAGCAGCACAGGCTGGCTGTTGCCTATGTTGTAGACCCGATAGGGGGCGCTGCTGGTGGCCGGAGAGCCGATTTCCACACTCCAGTCGGGATTGGCTTGCGGTATCACACTGCACAGGCGCACCACGGCTTCGGCTATGTCATCTATGTAGGTGAAATCCCGGCGCATGTTGCCCTGATTGTAAACCTCGATGGCCTGGCCATTGAGTATCGCCTTGGTGAACTTGAAGAGGGCCATATCCGGGCGCCCCCAGGGGCCGTAGACGGTGAAGAAGCGCAGACCCGTGGTCGGCAGCTGATAGAGGTGGGAGTAGCTGTGGCTCATCAGCTCGTTGGCTTTCTTGGTGGCCGCGTAGAGGGAAACCGGATGGTCAACGCTGTCATCGGTCGAGAAGGGGGTCTTGCGATTGAGCCCATAGACAGAGCTGGAGGAGGCGTAGAGCAGGTGTTGGATGCCGTGATGGCGACACCCTTCCAGCACATTGAGGTGCCCTACCAGATTGGCATCGGCATAGGCGTGGGGGTTATCCAGCGAGTAACGTACCCCCGCCTGAGCGGCCAGATGGATCACCCGCTCGAAATCGCCTTTGGCAAAGAGCTCGGCCATGCCGGCCCGGTCGGCCAGATCCAGCTTCTGAAAGTGGAAGTTGGCATGAGGTTGCAGTCGGGCCAGGCGCGCCTCTTTGAGCCGCACCTCGTAGTAATCATTGAGATTGTCTATGCCCACGACCTGATGGCCCTGAGCCAGCAGGCGTTCGCTCACATGGTAGCCGATGAAGCCGGCTGCTCCGGTGACCAGTATTTTCATAATCGTCTCTCGCTCACTGATAGCCGTGCTGGGGTTGATAACGGAAGGGTTCGCTCTCTAGCTGGGCCTGTCGGCAGGCTGGACGCAAGGCCTCGACTCGATAGAGGGTCCAGACCTCACTGTGGCGCAGCCCCAGCGCCTGCCCCTGTGATGCATCAAAGCAGGGATCCAGCAGGCGAGCCGGGGCCAGCAGCCAGCGGTGGGGGGCGGCTTGTATCCAGGCGGCACTCTGCTGTACCTGTACTTCATCCGGCTCCTGATAGCGCCAATGCTGGATGGGGCGATCGGCAAAGAGCAGGAACTGTTCGCGGAATTTGACGATCAGCAGCTCATCCTGGGCGGGGACCTTCTGGCTCACCTCGGTCATGATGCTGCGCGGGGTGCGTACATCATTGAGCATGGGGTAGGCCCAGAGGCTGTAGTGCAGCCAGACCAGCGCCAGGGTGGCCAGGGTCGCCGTGAGGGGCGCGCGACGCAAGAGCCAGTTCAGCAGCAGGCCCAAGAGGCCGATGGAGAGGGCCAGGGGCCAGGGGTTGCCGGCCAGCTCGGCCGTCTTCTCCGCCAGTTTCGGGCTGATGAAGAGGGCCACCGCTATGCCGACAAACAGCAGGCTGATGAGCCAGCCCAGCCCCTGCAGCAGGCGACGGGGCCAGACGCGCTCGAGCAGTTGCGGCAGCCAGGGGGCGGCCAGCAGCGCTAAGGGGATGGTGCCCGGCGTGATGTAGACGCCGCGTTTACCCGGCGAGAGGGAGAAGAAGGCCAGCAGCAGCAACAACTGCCCAACCAGCAGGATGACGGTGCGGTTGCCCTGTTTGATGGCACCCTTGCTCAGCCAGATGAACCAGGGGATGAGCAGCGACAGGGGCAGCCAGAAGGCGGGGATCACCTCGGCCAGGTAGAACCAGAAGGGTTTGACGTGGTGCCAGGCGTTGGCATAGCGGGTCACGGTCTGACGGAAGAGGATGTTGTTACGGTAGGCTTCCAGCGTGGTGTCATGGCTGGTGAAGACCACCAGCACCATGGGTAGCAGCCAGAGGGCGATGGCCAGCAGCATCACCAGGGGGCCGGCTAATGCCTTGAGCCAGGCGGCGCGACTGGCCTGCCGGATCTCGGCCCTGTGGGTCCAGAGGGCGGGGATGAGCACCAGGGCGGCTATGATGCCGACGCCCTTGGTGATGATGCCGAGGCCTGCGGCGAACCACCCCAGGTAGTACCAGCGCCAGCCGCCACCACAGAGCAGAAAACGCAGGAAGCCATAGAGCCCCAGGGTGATGAAGGCGGTGACCAGGGCATCGATCTGGGCCGTTTTGGCCTGCAGCGTGAACTGGGCGGTGAAGAGCAGCAAGAGCCCGGCCCGGAACGCCGTCTCTCTATCCCAGAGGCGACGGGCTATGTCATAGACCAGACCGACACAGGCCAACCCTGCCAGCAGACTGGGGAGCAGGAAGGCCACCCGCAGCGAGCCGGTCAGCTGGTAGAAGAGGGCGATGGCCCACATGAAGAGGGGCGGCTTATCCGGGTAGATCTCCCCGCCGCGGAAGGGAAAGAGCCACTGACCCGACTCCACCATCTGCTTGGCTATCAGGGCAAAGCGGGGTTCATCGGCTGGCCAGGGGTCACGCAGCGCTATTCCCGCACCCAGGAGCACCAGGGCCAACAGTAGCAGCAGCCACACGCTCTGGCGCTCATCGGCGGGGCCATGCAGTGTCTTGTGATCCGAAAACATAATCCGTCCTATCGCTTGGCATGAATGGAAAGACGCCCGGTTGGGCGTCTGTCAGTGGGTGGCTCTGTCCCGGTGCCAGCCTCTGTGCTTGATATCCAGATAGAGGCTATAGAGGGCCGTGAAGGCGGGGAAGAGGTTCTGCAGGACACCCACAGAATCCTGCTTGGCCGAGAAGAGAAAGTAGCAGAGGGTCATCAGGCTGCCGAGTACGCTCATGTACCAGAAGAGGCGGGGGATGACAGGTTTGCCCGCCCGTTTGGAGGCGACAAACTGTACCAGCCAGCGGCCACCGAACATCAAGGCTCCCGTGTAACCAATCAGTTTCCAGCCTGTGATGTGGATACCGGTCCAGAGCAACCAGCTGATGGGCAGGTCCAGCCAACTCATGGCAACTGCTCCTGGATCACCACTACCTTGGCGCGGCGCTTGAGCCACCAGACGCCCAGGACATCCACCAGGCCGACCCAGAGACGATTCCAGACGCCATAGTTGGAGCGTCCTGCCATGCGAGGTCTGTGGTTGACCGGGTGCACCATCATGATGCCACCCTGTGATTGCAGCAGGGTCGGGATGTAGCGATGCATGTGGTTGAAGGCGGGCAGGCGCAGATAACGCTCACGCAGTACGGCCTTGAGGCCACAGCCGGTATCGGGGATCCCATCCCTGAGCATCATGTCGCGGAAGCCGTTGGCTACCTTGGAGGAGAGACGTTTTACCCAGTCATCCCGGCGGTTGACTCTGTGGCCAATGACACCCCACACCCTGGCGTCCTTGGCGTGGGCAGCCTGTACCGCCTCCAGCATGCCAGGGATATCGGCAGGATCGTTCTGACCATCGGCATCCAGCACCACCAGCCACTCCCCTTGGGCCTGCCAGGCGCCGCTGATGATGGCCAGACTTTGCCCCACGCTCTGCTGGTGGCGCAGCACCTTCAATTCACTCACACCTTCGCTGCGCAGGGCCTGAAGGGTAGCGAAGGTGGCATCACTGCTGCCGTCATCCACATAGATGAGTTCGAAGGGAAACTTGTCGCGCATGGCCGTACAAATTTCGGTGACCAGAGGACGGATATTGTCTGCCTCATTCTTGGCGGGAATGACGATAGAGATGAGAGGATTGAGCCGCGTGTTGTGCATGGGGGATCCTGTGCTGGCTGCAGAATATCGCGAATTGAGGCCAGCATTGTGCCCTACCTATCCATTATCTGTAAATTCAGTACGGCTAATAGAGTGAGTGGATGAGGGGTTAATCGCATTAAGGCGCGTTGATCTATCAGAGGGTTACACCTTATGGACCGGGACGGTAAGCACCTCGGCCTGGGCCACCGCATAGCCTTGCAACAGGTCAACGCCCAATGCCGTCAGCTCAGTGAGTTGGTGCTCATTCTCTACCCGATAGGCCAGCAGGGGCATCTTGTGCATGCGCGCCTCCTCCAGCCAGGCGGGCCAGAGTTCTCGCAGCTCTTTTTGCACATCCAGGCGGATCACATCGAAGGGGAGAAACTGGGCGTAGGGCTGGCTGAGATCTTCTACCTCAAGGGCGAAGCGGATCCCGGCACCATGCAGCCCTATCATGGAGCTGCGCAGGTGGGGCATGTCCTGTATCTCTCCTAGCTCCAGCAGATCGACCAGCAGAAAATCGGGCTTGAGCTTGCGCGCCAGCTCCAGCAGGGCTCGCTGCAGCTCTGTGATGCGGAGTGACTCGGCAAACAGATTGAGGTTCCAGCAGCCGCTCTCTTTCTTCCAGTGCAGCAGATGATCGGCCAGGTGGCAGACATCCAGATCCAGATCCTGTTTTAACCCCAGATGGCGCACTATCTTCAGCAGGGCTTGAGGACCGTCGAAGTGTTTGAAGCGCAGCAGTATCTCGTGACCATAGAGGGAGCCATCGCGGCTCATGATGGGCTGGGCCACAAAGCGCAGATCGGTCTGATTGATGATAGTGGGGAGTCCCTGCAACATAGGCTTGGTTCTGCATAGGCTGGGTGCTTATTTCAGTGTAAACCATAGGGAAAATTTTGTGGCGTGATGGGGCTCGAAGCTTGATTTGGTATCGCCTCCTGGCTTGCTATAATGGCGCTCAACCTGCTCCTGGATACCTGCCATGACCCCTGAATATGAACAGCGCTTTGGCGGCATAGCCCGCCTCTATGGTTACGCCGCTTTGCAACAGTTTGCCTCTGCCCACGTTTGCGTGGTGGGGATAGGCGGGGTGGGCTCCTGGGCGGCCGAGGCGCTGGCCCGCTCGGGTATTGGTGCCATTACCCTGATCGATCTGGATGACATCTGTATCACCAATACCAACCGGCAGATCCACGCCCTGCAGCAGACTGTCGGCGAGCTGAAGGTGGAGGTGATGGCCGAGCGCATTCGTGCCATCAACCCCGAGTGTCAGGTGACAGTGGTGGATGACTTTGTCACCCAGGAGAACATGGCCGAACATATCCATGAGCGCTTCGACTATGTGATCGATGCTATCGATAGCCTGAAGGCCAAGGTGTCGCTCATCGCCTTCTGTAAATATCGCAAGATCCCCATCATAGTGGCAGGTGGTGCGGGCGGGCAGATGGACCCGACGCAGATCCAGGTCGCCGACCTGAGCAAGACCATAATGGACCCGCTTGCCGCCAAGGTGCGTGGTGAGCTGCGCCGGCTGCACAACTTCAGCAAGAACCCCCAGCGCAAGTTTGGTGTGGAGTGTGTCTTCTCCACCGAGCAGCTGCGTTACCCGGATGGGGCAGGAGGGGTCTGCCATACCAAGGCGCAGAGTGATGGCAACATGAAGATGGATTGTGCCTCCGGCTTTGGGGCGACCACAGTCGTCACCGCGACCTTTGGCTTTACCGCCGTCTCCCGGGTGCTGAAGAAGCTAGCCGAGCGGGGAGCCCGCGCCCTGCGTGCCTAACCCCTCATCTCCCCCGGCTCTATCGCCCTCGTTACTGGCCCATGGGCGGTTAGCTATTGCTGTGTCAGACCCTGCCTGAGTGTGAAGATGAGGCTGGCGATCAGGGGTTCAGCCTCGTGGGCCAGATCAAAGGAGTGGGGGAAGCGTAACCACTTGAGGATCAGGCCATCCAGGCTGCAGTGCAGCAGGGTGACGGCTCTGTGCACGTTGATATCGCTGGGGAGTTGCCCCCGGCGTACGGCATTTTGCAGGGCCTGATGCAGATCGGATAAGAACTCGTCATGCAGTTGGCTCATCTGAGCCGCCAACTTTTGCACCTCAGCGCCTTCGTTGCCGAGATTGAAGAGTATGGTGAACATCTGTTGATGGACCTGAGAGTGCACAACGCTGTGCAGCACCTCGACCAGAAAGAGTTGCAGCTTACCCAGCGGGTCGGGCTCTTCGCTATCCATGCTGGCGGCGACCAGGTGGGAGAGCGGCACACAGACCTCCTGCCATAGGGCGCTGAAGAGCTCATCCTTATCTTTGAAATGCCAGTAGATAGCCCCCCGGGTCACGCCGGCGGCCTTGGCAATATCCACCAAACTGGTGCGAGCGATCCCCTGCCGACAAAACAACTCCAGTGCCATATTCATTATGGTGCCACGGGTTGCTTGTGCTTCTTCCTTGGTTCTTCTGGCCATATGGAATCCAGTGTGTGAAAAAATGTAAAAATGACTTACATACATTCATGTCTGTATGTATATTGCCATGATAGTGGCGTTTAGCCAATTTTAAATGATCCCCACGCAAATGACAGACAGTCCATCCATCGGCTGATAGAGGCTCTGCTACCCATGCATACACACTCACATATTCGTTCACTTTGTCTCGCTCTCTGCTTGAGCACGCTACTCACGGCGTGTGGTGAGCAGAAATCCGGTGCTGCCGGAAGCGCTGACATGCCCCCCACCGCAGTGGAAGTGGTCACCCTCCACACGGCGCCACTGCAACTGACCACAGAGCTGACTGGCCGTACCTCGGCACTGCGCATGGCCGAAGTGCGCCCTCAGGTCAGCGGTATCCTGCTCAAGCGCTACTTTACCGAAGGCAGTGATGTGAAGGCCGGGCAGTTGCTCTACCAGATCGACCCGGCTACCTATGAGGCCGCTGTCGCCAGTGCCGAGGCCGCGCTGGCCAAGGCTCAGGCCAACGAGCAGAGCGCCCGCCTCAAGGCCGAGCGTTATGCCGCCCTGGTCAAGGAGAAGGCCATCAGCCGTCAGGATTACGATGACGCCCAGGCCAGCTGGAAGCAGCAACAGGCCGAGATCGCCTCCGCCAAGGCCAGCCTCAAGAGCGCCAGGATCAATCTGGCCTATACCCGGGTCACGGCCCCCATATCGGGCCGCATCGGCCGCTCGGCTGTCACCGAAGGGGCGTTGGTCACGGCCCAGCAGGCTAACAGTCTGACCACCATTCAGCAGCTCGATCCCATCTATGTGGATGTGGCGCAATCCTCCGCCGATCTGCTGCGCCTCAAGCAGCAACTGGCAGCGGGCAAGCTGGAGGTGAACCAGCAGAATGCGGCTGTGGTGCACTTCCGTCTGGAAGATGGCAGCGAGTATGCCCATACCGGCACCCTGCAGTTCTCCGATGTGACAGTGGATGAAACCACGGGCAGCGTCACCCTGCGGGTGCTGGCCCCCAACCCGGAGAAGTTGCTCTTGCCCGGCCTCTTCATGCGCGCCCAGCTGCAGGAAGGGGTGCGTAGCAAGGGGCTGCTGGTGCCTCAGGCCGCTGTCACCCGTACCCCCAATGGCGGCGCCACTGTCATGCTGGTCAACAAGGAGCTGAAGGTGGAAGTCAGACCCATCAAGATTAGCCGTGCCATCCAGGGCAACTGGGTGGTGGAATCTGGCCTCCAGGATGGCGATCAGGTGATCGTTGCCGGTCTGCAGAAGGTACGCCCCGGCGCACAGGTCCAGATCAGTGAAGCGGGCAGTGCCCAGTCACAACCCCAAGCCAACCAGTAGGACGGAGTAGTCGCCTCATGGCCAGATTTTTCATAGACAGACCCATCTTCGCCTGGGTTATCGCGCTGGTGATCATGCTTGCCGGTGGCCTTGCCATCATGAAGCTGCCCATCGCTCAATATCCGACCATAGCCCCGCCCGCCGTGGCCATCTCCGCCAGCTATCCGGGTGCCTCCGCCAAGACGGTGGAAGATTCGGTTACCCAGATCATAGAGCAGAACATGACAGGGCTGGATCACCTGCTCTACATGTCCTCCCAGAGTGATTCGGCCGGTAATGTCTCGGTCACCCTCACCTTCATGCCTGGTACCAATCCGGATATCGCCCAGGTGCAGGTGCAGAACAAGCTGCAACAGGCCACCAGTCAGCTGCCGCAAATCGTGCAGCAGCAGGGGATACAGGTAGAGAAGACCTCCAGCAGCTTTTTGATGGT
>JBOFBS010000366.1:0-1716 GCA_051645725.1 Aeromonadaceae bacterium
CTCATCAACGGCACCATCACAGTGCGCAGCCATCAGGCCACCATCAAGGTGCCCTATACCAACCGGGATTTCTCCATCCTCTATGTGAGCAGCAAGGGGTTGGATGACGAGGGGCAGGGCACCATTCATCGCAACTACAACAAGTGGGTCACCCTGCTGGATCAGGCCATTCGCCTGGAACTCAACAGCGCCGCCAACGGTCAGTAATCCCGCCCCATGACGTGGGGGCCTCGACCCCCAACCCAGGAGTCGCCCGTGTCACAACCACACCAAGCCCCCCTCTCGGCACTGGATGCCATCACAGAAGCCCAGAAGATCGCCTTCGCCCCCATGCTGTTTCAAGCCTGCTGGTCGCTGCGAGAAACCGGCCTGCTCGCCTATCTGGACACCCACACACAAGGGGTCACGGTAGAGCAGGCGGCGGCCGCCTGCCAACTCACCCCCTACAGTGTGGGTGTCCTTTTCGATATGGGGGTGAGTGGTCGGGTGCTTCGTCAGCAAGAGGATCGCTATCTGCTGGACAAGGTGGGCCACTTCCTGCTGCACGATCCCATGACCCGCATCAACATGGAGTTCAGCCAGCATGTCTGCTACCAGGCCATGGGCCATCTGCTGGAGGCGATACGCGAGGGTAAACCGGCCGGGCTCAAGGTGTTTGGGGAGTGGCCCACCATCTATCCGGCCCTGAGTCAGCTGCCAGAGCCTGCGCGCCAGAGCTGGTTCGATTTTGATCACTTCTATTCGGATCGCGCCTTCGGCGAGGTGCTGCCCCATGTGCTGGCGCTCAAACCTCGCCACCTCTACGATGTGGGGGGGAATACGGGCAAGTGGGCCCTGCGCTGCGCGGCGGCCGACCCGGCGCTGCAGATAACCCTGCTGGATCTGCCGGAGCAGCTGGCCCTGGCCCGGGAAAATATAGAGGCCGCAGCTCTGACATCGCGCATCGCGTGCCATAGCGTGGATCTGCTGCAAGCCGACTCGCTGCCGGGCGAAGCAGACCTCTGGTGGATGAGTCAGTTTCTGGACTGCTTCAGCCAGGAGCAGATAGTGGCGATCCTGCGCCTCATCCGCCGCAGCATGAAGCCTGGGGCCCGTCTCGCCATTCTCGAGCTTTTCTGGGATCGTCAGCCCTTTGCCGCCGCCAGCTTCAGCCTGAACGCCACCTCCCTCTACTTCACCGCCCTGGCCAACGGCAACAGCCGTTTCTACTCGGCCCAGGTGCTACTGACCTGCCTGGAGCAGGCCGGCTTTAGCCTGGAGCAGGAGATCAACAACCTGGGTCGCGGACATACCCTATTGATCGCCTGCGCCCGGGAGTAGACCAGAGGGATGAGGCAAACCGCCAGGCCGCTCAATCCGCATGGCGAGAGGGCCGGTTGCGCCAACCGCTGGCGACAAGGATGCCGCCAGCGAGCACTCAGATAAGATGAACGACGGGTCGACGCCAGCGGGTAGGGGCGCTGACACAGAACGGGACCCGCTACAGCGCCTGCAAGCGGGCGTAGGCGACCACCAGCCACTTGCTACCCTGCTCATCGAAGTTCACCTGGATCCGGCTCTGGGGGCCTGAGCCCTCGTAGTTGAGCACAGTCCCCTCGCCAAACTTGCTGTGCAGCACTCTCTGCCCCAGGCGAAACCCTGTGCTCTCGAAGCTCTCCTGGGCAAAGCCGGCGTTGAAGCGATTGCTCTTGGCCACAGGCTGGGCCCAGCTCACCT
>JBOFBS010000367.1:0-4390 GCA_051645725.1 Aeromonadaceae bacterium
CCAATCCCCGCCAACTCGATATCTTCCATTCCCGCCAACCGTTGCCGCTCCTGCGGCATAACCACGTTATCGTGGCTGGTACGCACCGAGATCCCGGGAACGCAGAGAGGCACAGAGGCAAAGCGCTGCAACCAGCCGGAGCCCGGCTCCATCTCCCGCGCATTGGCCCCCACCCCCAGCATCGCCAGCTGGCTGCCCTGATGAGGCGTTGCCAGCGTGATAAGGCTTGCCACCTTGTCGCCGCCATGGACCGCCAGATAGTCGCGGCAGACCAACCCCCCCATGCTGTGACCGATCAGCACGAGCTGGCTGGCACCGGTTGCCGCGAGCACATCGTCAATTCGCTTGGCCAGCAGCGGCACCATCTCGTCGATATGACCAAATGGCGGCGTCAGGGTAATGGTAGCGACCACATGACCCGCAGCTTCCAGCCGGGCGCGCTGGGTTCGCCAGATGCCGCGGCTGCAACCATAACCATGCACCAGCAGTACCGGCCGTGTGCCGAGAGGCAGCCTGTCTGGCGCCATCAGCAGCGGCTCGAAGGGGAGCAGCCAGGTAAAGGTGTAGAGGTAGGCGAGCATCTCTCGCGCCATCATCTTCACTCTCGCCGGCATGCCGATGGCCGGGGAGGGGTAAAAGCGGGTAAATAGCCAGCTACCGAGTACCACCAGGCAACGCAAGGTGAGCAGAGCCAGGATCACAAACAGCAGAGTGACCAGCCATGAAAGATCCAGTACCAGATGGGCGATGCTCCCAATGAGCAGCACCTCAACCATCAGCAGAATAAACAGGTGTCGTACGATCGTCATGCCCCCATGATCCGGCGACATAGCCATAGAAGTCAAATGACGCTTTTCTACCCTGCAGGCCCCGTCACGCTTGCCCCGACATAGCCCTTTCTCATTTCCGTGTCAGGTTATTTGCAATACTGTATATCCATACATATACTTATCTCATCATCACCAGGAGGAGGCCATCATGGCTGTTGAAATCAAATATGTTGTGGTTCGTAGGGGAGTGGAAAAAATGACTTTTGCCAGCAAGAAAGAGGCGGACGCCTATGACAAACTGCTGGATACCGCCGATGAGCTGATGGCACTACTTGCCGGCGCCCCTGTCGAGATGACCCCGGAGCAGCAGGAGAGTCTGGCGTTTTACCTCGCCGAGCAGCGTGATCGGCTGCAAAACCTGCTGCGTGGGGGCAAGGTAACGGCAACTGGCAACAAGGAGGAAGAGCCCGCAGCCAAGCGCAAGGAGAAGGCGCTCAAACAGGTGGCATAAGCAGTTTCTTGGTGGCCTATCGGGGTAACGGCTTGAAAATCATTCACTTAAATTGCATTTATCACCATTTTTCAGGCTATTTACCCCGAGAATTTTTTAACAAAGGTGCATATTGATTGCATAAGGTAATTCAATGCCAGATTTCTGTTTCTGGCTGGTAACCAGTCAATCACACCTGTGACAAACCGAGCCAGGCCCTGTCTTTCAGTCGATACCACCGGCCATTTTTCTTCTTTTTAACCAAGCAAGACCATGACTCATCAACCCATTCCCTTACCGCCAGCCATGCCGCTTTTTGACAATCTCACCTATCTGGAAGAGGGCAATGCTCAGGTTAACCACTACCTCGCCAACCTCAGCCTCAACACAGTGCCTGATGCAGGTCTGGTTTATGAGCTGGCGGTCGACTGGCTGCTTGAACAACGCCATAGCGAGAACAACTACAAGACCTACCGCAGCGAGCTGACCACCTTTTTGCACTGGTGCTTTTGCGAAGTCGCCATCAGTCCAAAGGCACTAACCCGACGCATCATGATGCGCTACCTCGACTACTGCCAGTCACCACCGGAACCGCTCATCGCCTATCGCAACGTCGCCCAGTTCGTACAAGACAAAGAGTGGGGAGAGCGGTTACCCAATCCCCAATGGCGTCCATTTCTCGGTAAAAAGGAGCTGGGCCAGCCACTGCCATACCGCTTGAGCGAACAGGCCATGAAAACCAAGCTCGCTATCCTATCAGCTTTCTTCCAGTTCCTCATTCAGGAGGAGTACATGGATAGAAACCCGGCGCTGCTACTGCAACGGGTGAAAAAGCCCCTTGCACAGGAGGCTGACGATCAGGTGCAAGCCTTCAGCGAATTGCAATGGTCCTACGTGCTGCAGGCTGCTGAAACACTCGCTCAAGACAACCCTGAGCAACATGAACGCAGCCGGTTTCTCGTCATCCTGATGTATGCCTGTTATCTGCGGATCTCGGAAGTGGCGGCCAGGCCCGGCTTTACCCCCGTGATGGGGCAGTTTCGTCGCGACAGCAAAACCGGCGTCTGGGGTTACTACATACCGAGCAGCAAGGGGGGAAAACGCCGTACCGTCGCCGTCTCACAGGCGCTGCTCCACGCCCTCGAACGCTACCGTGCGTTTCTGGGACTCTCGCCATTGCCGGCACCCAACGAGCAGACCCCGCTCTTTATCCGTCATAAAGCGGCCGCCCACGGCCGGGAGCAGGGAGAACTGAATGCCAATCTGGGGATCCGTCAGCTGCGCGAACTGGTACAGGCAGTGATAACCAAGGGTGGCGAGCTGGCCGAGCTGGACGGTTTTGATCAGGATGGTGCCGAATTGCGGCTACTGACCCCCCATGCCATTCGCCATACCGGGATCACTCACGACATCAACCTCAACGGTCGACCACTTTCCCACGTACAAGCCGATGCGGGCCACGACAGCATCGACACCACATCCAAATACCTGCACACCAGCCAGAGCGAACGCCATGAGAGCGCCCAGCAAAAACCGCTCGACAGGTTGCGATAAAAACTCGAACGAGTGAGAGATAACAAGGGATGAAAGTCGGGGATAGGTCTAACCAAGGTGCTGTAATTTTTACGGCATTTTCCTGTCAATCGGCGCGAGCGCAATGGCAGCCCACAGCGAAAAGGGGAGTCCAATACACATATTGCTCAAGCGTTTTGATAGTGAACACTTGTCTCAAAATACGGCATTTTTGGTTTCAGAATATCGACCAAGGGGAGGGGGTTGGATGCTTGCTATTTCGTTGTAACCGAGAGAAATGGCTTGGCGCTTCAGCACAAAGTAGATGGCCATTTCATCATCTTGTTATCTCTACATCTCACCCCGAGCAGTAATTCCCAGACACCATGATCATGCAAACCACAGGGGCGGGATGTCATCTACTGATTGCTCCATAAACTGACGAATGCGTCAAACTCTTTTATAAACAATGTTTTACGGAAGTTTCATTTCTATAGATAATGGATGTCATGCCTTAAGCATCCAGTATTGAGGTGTCTATTGTGATGCCGATAAATCCAGTTATCGGCGTCAATGACGAAGGGCCTATTTATTTGGAGAGATTGAATGAATCATCTTGAGTCACTTGCAAGGGAATGGCTGGAGTGAAATGGCCTGAAATGGCCACATTGTTAGAGCCAATGTCATGGTCGGTAAGCGTCCAGCAGGTGGCTATGATATGGAAGTTGATGTTGTAGCCTACGACCCTAAAGGTGGATCGATAAAGTAATACGAGCTTTCTTTGGACGCTCAGAGCTGGGACAAAAGACGCCTGCGCTTTGAGAAAAAAATTCAGGCTGCAAGGCGCTACATGTTCGATGAAATCTTCCCATTTTTGCCAACTGATACGCCGATCCATTTGTTTGCTGTTCTGCCCAATAATGGTCAGAAAGAGATTTCTGGTGCTCAGGTGATCTTGTGGATGACTTCGTTGCAATGATTGCACGCGAAGTCATGACCCAGAAGAAAGCAGCGCTGGCTGCTATCCATGAGCAGTTCCTATTGTTGCGGCAGACTCAGTTCTTGCTATGTGGTCATCACAAGGCCCCTGACCTTATCAAGCATGACTGCGCATAATGCGACGTTTTGTTAAATCCCCATCTGAAACCTGCCGATAAGCCAGCCCACGCAATTTTGCTGGTTTATCAGGTATTTAGTTGGATGGAACGAGAGTTGACCAAAAACTTCATTTTTCGTTGGTTTGAGTGCGGTTTATCAATTGAAGAAACGGCCAATCTTTGTTTTGTTTCTGTGAGGCAGGTCACATACTGGGATAAGGGCAAAGAGATCCAACCTGCTTATAAACGGCTAATGCGTATGGCTTCGGGTAGGGAGTTGCCCACTATCTGGAAGGAATGGGAAGGCTGGCGGATGAAGAATGATTGCCTTGTCTCCCCGACAGGAGTCACCTACGACAGGCGAAGGCTGGAGGCCATAGCCATCATCCAAGCCGAGAGATCAGAGCGACAGATGGCCGCTTTCTACTGGAGGAAAAAGTTAGGCGTAATGTGAATCTTGGGGGCTGCGGCCCCCTTTTGATTGCTTGTTGAGCAAGCGGGCTATTTTATTGACTTAACAC
>JBOFBS010000368.1:0-1923 GCA_051645725.1 Aeromonadaceae bacterium
AAGCCCCAGTTCTGACCCAATGGGCCCAGAACATCAGGCGGTGCGCCAACACTGGCCTTCGGACAGTAGAGCTCGCTGTTAGCCCAAATTTCGGTAGAGCCTTCGGAAACGCCTACAGCCAAATCGCGGTAGATCCCCATCACCATACCGGACTTCTTGGCAATGGCGTCAGCCTGAGCCAGCTGCTCATCCGCCAGGAATTGCAGATACATATAGAAGCGAACATCGGCTTCATGTTCCGCAGCCCACTTGGCTACGGCTGGCTTGTGGTATTCGCGGAACTCTTCCGGCCAGGCTGGCCAGCCCCAGGCATTTTGCCCTTCGGCATATAGGGAAGCTTGCAGCGCATCGTAAACGGCCTGCTGCATCAGACTGTCGCCACCCTCAGCGATGAAAGCCGCAAAGGCCTTGCCACGATTGGTGTTTTTCGCCAACTTGGCACCAGCAAACACTTTACGCAGCACTTCCAGTTTGGCTTGAGTCACGCCAGTGTAGTCAACCCACTCTTTGTCACGCAGAGCCTGCAGGCGCTGTTGGAACTCAGCAGATTCAACTTCGGCCTTCACGGCAGCATTCTGCTGGTACTCGGGAACTGCAGTCACATCGATATAGATGACATTCAACCAGCGACGAGAGGAGGGGCTATAGGGGCTAGCACTCTCAGGATTGGCCGGATAGAGCGCATGGATAGGATTCAGACCAACAAAGTGGGCACCCCACTTGGCCATGTTATCAACCAACATGCCCAGGTCGGTGAAATCACCCACGCCCCAGTTCTTCTCGCTACGCAGGCAGTAGAGTTGAATGCTGGGACCCCAGACCTTGCGACCTTGCGCAATCTGTTCCTGCTTATAACAGGCCTTAGGTGCAACGATAAGACGCATTGAGCCCAGAGCCTTACGGCCCTTCTTCAAAGAGAGCTCATGGTAACCCAAAGGCAGCTCATTGCTCAGCGATACGCGGTAAGCCTGGTACTCCACCTCATCAAAGTGGGCCACATTCACCATTTCACCATCAACCGGGACCAGAGTACCCTTGACAGTTTCACCCTGCTCGGTAGCAACTTCCCAGGTAAGTTCTTCATTTACCAGGGTAATTGGCAGACGCAGCTCCAACGCGATAGCATCAGCGACACGCACGACCATGACTGGATCAAGAGGCGCCTGCCAATGCTGACGCTTCTCCTCTTCCAGCTGAGCCTGCAGCGCGGCTTCATCATCAACCTTGTAGCCCATGGCCGCCAGCATGGCAGCCTTGCTCTCCAGGGTCACAAGCGCCGGATTGCCCCACGCATCTACATAATCGTTAGCAATGCCTTTGGCAGTGGCTAACTGTTCAATCAAAGTTGTCATATTGGTATTTCCCGCTGTTACGCTTATTTTGATTGAGTCACGAGTCTTGAAGAGTCCAAATTTCTTCAGGACCCAAGGAACCATGCCAGCCGCCCAAAGTAGAGGGCGAACCAGAAATCACAAACACCTTCGGGTGCCAATTTTCCCATATTTGGCGTCGCGCAAATGTGACCACCTAGACACTCACGGCAGTCGTTTTTTGCTCATTGGGTCGCGAAAAGGTTTCCACTGAGCAATAATCAACCAGGCCCGGAGATCCGAGTTGTCTGCCACCGACTCGAGCAATTTAAACGTTTCGACATATTGGGAAAAAACTTTCAGGCTTTTTTATGATATTGCGCAATTAAAAAGGCGTTGATGGTTGACTCCCCCGGGTGATCTTGTAAATTTACTAGCGAATTTTTTCTGTTAAACAACAAACGTTGGGTACAGCTATTATGACTATCAAAGTAGGTATTAACGGTTTCGGCCGTATCGGTCGCTTCGTATTCCGCGCTTCTTTCGAGCGTGCTGATCTGGGCATCGAAGTTGTCGGTATCAACGATCTGATCGACGTTGAATACATGGCTTA
>JBOFBS010000369.1:0-10646 GCA_051645725.1 Aeromonadaceae bacterium
AGATCACGACCGCAGCCGGAACCCTGTTCCAGGTCTTTACCCCCTTCAGCCGGGCCTGGTTGGCGCGTTTGAGTCAACAGGGTTTTGGCATGGCCGCACCGATCGAGCCTCAAAATCGTCCGGCTATGCCCAACGTGGAATGGCGTCCCATCTCGTTGAATTATCCTAAACTCCCCTGTGAGGGGTGGCCTGCCAGCGAGAAGGCGATACGTCAGCGATTGTGGCTATTTGCTCAGCACAAGCTCACGGGATACGGAGAAAAACGAGACTTCCCCGCCTTGGCGGCGACCAGCGAAATCTCCCCCTATCTGGCCATGGGGGCGCTGTCGGTGCGACAGTGCCTGGCGGCGATAGAGGCCGCCTTGGGTCAGCTTCCTCTGGCGCAAGGGGCGCCAGGCTTTGCCTGGCTCAATGAGCTTATCTGGCGGGAGTTTTATCAGCATCTGATGGCTCTCGAGCCTCGCCTGGCCAAGGGTGAGCCTTTTAAGCGGCAGATGGCGCATCTGGCCTGGCGACAGGATGAGGCACTTTTTGCTGCCTGGTGTGGCGGTCAGACTGGCTACCCGATAGTGGATGCGGCCATGCGCTGCCTGGCGCAGACCGGCTGGCTACACAACCGATTGCGCATGATAGTCGCCTCATTCTTATGCAAGGATCTGCAACTGCCCTGGTGGTGGGGAGAGCGTTACTTCATGCAGCAACTTCTGGATGGGGAGCTGGCTGCAAATAATGGTGGCTGGCAGTGGTCGGCAGGAACGGGGGCCGATGCCGCCCCCTGGTTTCGTATTTTCAATCCTACGACCCAGGGGCAGAAGTTTGATCCACAAGGGGAGTTCATTCGCACCTATCTGCCTGAGCTGGCTCAGGTGCCACTCAAGCAACTGCATGCCCCCCATGCCTGGCTGGTGGCGCAGGGGCAGGCCGATCGCTACCCGGCTCCTATAGTCGATCATGCTGTGGCTCGGCAGATCACCTTATCACTCTTTCAGGCTCACTCTTCCCAGCCATAGATCACCAGGGGAGCGCGACACCATTGGCCGAAAGCTTACCGTTGACGACCTGTAACTGACTGTTGAGGTTACCACTTCTATCTTGAGCCTGGCTGAGGTAACCGGCCGCTTGCATGGCCAGAAGTTGATCCTGCAGAGGGAGCAGGGCCTGGGTCAGGGCACGGTTAGCCTTTAGGTTCAATTTGCCCTGCAGTAAGGAGCGCAATGAGGCTATGTTTTGTAATTGCGCCACATCAAAAGGGTGCGAATTGAGTGCACCATGGGCACTGAGTTCGCCTTCATACAAGCGAACCGCCAATCGACTCAGATTGATGGTAAAACCGCTGCGGGTTATCCGGTTGATAGCTAGCAAAAGGCGTTGTTTGTTACCGTTCGGTTGGCTCAGTTCGTTGAACAGTTGGCGTAGCCCCTGTTGCTCCAAGCCTGCCAGTTGCAAGCCTAACTGAAGGCTGTTGAGCTGAAGTGGAACGTGGCTGGCGGTGGATTGGTATCTAATGGCACTGAGTGTCCCCTCCCAGTCGGTATCGACCAGTGAAAGTAGCCCTTGCTTGTTGGCTCGAACCGAAGTCTGTAACGCCAGGTTTTGCAGATCAAGCTGTTCTCGTGTTGTGGTGAGGCGAGCACTTTCTAACACCAGCTGAAGGCTTGGCATCAGCCAGTTAGTTTGGTGCTGGGTTAGGAGCAATTGGCCAGAAATACCGTTGAGTTCGACCATGCGTCGTGCGAATTCCAGCTGTAAACCTGGAACCGTCCAGCTCAGCTGCCGTTGTTCAGGCTGCTGCTCCAGCTGGAGGTGAAAGGGCTGCACAGTCAATGTGATATTGGGTTTATGCAGCTGGATCCCTTCACTTTCCAACTCGAATTGCAGTAGTTTATTCCACCCACCCACTTGCCAAGAGAGCTCCTGGCGCGTGGGAGTAAGCGCACCCTGGGTGACCAACTCAGCGGGAGTGCCTTGCTCAAAACTGAGTTCGGCTTGGCCCCGAAGTTGACCAGGTAGCACCAGTGTGTCCAGCTTCACATATAGATCGGCGACCCCTGAGTGGCGTAGTAAGGCTTGCAGGTGTGAAGGAAGCTGGGGCAGTTGCTCTGAACTCAGGATACGTTCCGGGTCGAGGACGCAGAGGTGCAGTTGACTATTACGGTGAAACAGGCCGCGATCTTCATCCAACCAGGTGACAGCCATTCCTGGTATTTGTTGCATTCGTTGCAGCCACTCCAGACGTAAGGCGTCATAAACCTGGCCTGTTCGCCAGCACATGAGTAGAGCCACAGCGAGCAGCAAGCCCACAACCGTAAGCCATAACCGGCAACTCTTCACAGATGTCATCATTTAATAAAAAAAACATACCAAATACGGGATGCCTGGACGCTAACTGATAAATGTGACAGTTTCACGATATAACTCACGCATTAGCTCCAAAATGGCACTTTTGGGTGAGCCAGCATGAGCTCGATTGAGGTCGTTTAGCGTTTAACTTGGCGTCATTCTGCTCCTGGGTTCATGTCGTCCAGTGTCAATGCAAAACTGGGCATGAACACCTCCAGAAAGTAGCGCACGGCAGGGGTGGTTCGTTCCTCTAGTATCTTTTCCAGACGTCGCTTGGCCACTTCAAATTCGTGATTACCGGCTGAGAGCTCTTCAAGACACTTGCTGTAGGCGCAGAGGGTATCGGCCGCCTTCACTATGCGCACATGGGCCGGATCCTGGGCTTCTGAGTCCAGTAGCGGTCGGAAATCATCGATAAATTCACTGGGTAACATGTTGAGCAGGCGCTGCTCGGCAAGTCGCTCAATTTTCTTGTATTCGTGTGCTATGGCTGGATTGTGATATTTGATGGGGGTGGGCAGATCGCCTGTCAGCACCTCGGTAGCGTCGTGGTAGAGGGCCATCAGGGCGGCATGCTCGGGGTTGAGTTGGCCGGCAAACTTACGATTTTCGATGAGTGCCAAGGCATGGGCGACCATGGCTACCTGCAGGCTGTGCTCACTGATATTCTCCTTCTGCACATTGCGCATCAGGGGCCAGCGATAGATGAGCTTCATCCGTGAGAGGTGGGCAAAGAAGTGGCTCAGTTCAGTCATGATCTCTCCTTGTTGGGTTTCAGGGGCGGCCCATGGCCAAACCGGCGAAGGCGGTCACAGTCGCATGGAAAAAAGCGAGGCAGCCTGGGCTGCCTCTGTTTATTGCAAGGGTGCAGCCATCACTGATGGTACTGCTTGAGGAAACGAGCCAGACGGCCGATGGCGTCTTGTAAAATCTCTTTTTGCGGCAGGAAGACCAGTCGGAAGTGGTCCGGTGTCGGCCAGTTAAAGCCCGTACCCTGAACCAGCAGCAGCTTCTCTTGTTGCAGCAGATCGAACACCAGCTTCTGATCATCCTTGATGGGGTAAACCTTGGGATCCAGACGAGGGAACATATAGAGCGCCCCCTTGGGTTTAACGCACGAAACGCCAGGGATCTGGTTGAGCAACTCCCAAGCCAGATCCCGTTGCTCGCGCAGGCGACCACCCGGCAGGATCAGCTCATTGATGCTCTGGTAGCCGCCCAGGGCGGTCTGGATGGCAAACTGCATGGGGACGTTGGCACACAGCCGCATGGAGGCCAGCATCTCCAGGCCATCTATGTAGCCGCGGGCGTGCTGCTTGGGGCCACTGACCATCATCCAGCCTTGACGGAAACCACAGGCGCGGTAGGCCTTGGAGAGGCCGTTGAAGGTGACAACCACGACATCATCACACAGGGTGCAGATGCTGTGATGGGCGATATCGTCGTAGATGATCTTGTCGTAGATCTCATCGGCGAAGATGATGAGTTTGTTTTGCCGGGCTATCTCGATCACCTCCAACAGGAACTCAGTGCTGTAGACGGCACCGGTCGGATTGTTGGGATTGATGAGAATGATGCCGCGCGTCTTGGGTGTGATCTTCTTCTTGATGTCATCCAGGTCGGGGTACCAATCTGCCTGCTCATCACAGATGTAATGCACGGGGTGCCCGCCCGAGAGCGTGACGGCCGCCGTCCACAACGGGTAGTCCGGAGCGGGAACCAGCATCTCGTCGCCGTTGTTAAGTAGGGCTTGCATCGCCATGACGATGAGTTCGGAGGCCCCGTTACCTATGTAGATATCATCTACATCGGCCTTGCGCAGCCCCTTCTGTTGATAGTGCTGGGCAATGGCTTTGCGGGCGGCAAACAGCCCCTTGGAATCACAATAACCCTGGCCCTGAGCGATATTGATGACGACATCCTTGATCACCTCTTCCGGAGCATCGAAACCGAAGGGGGCCGGGTTGCCTATGTTGAGCTTGAGAATGCGATGGCCTTCATCTTCCAGGCGGCGGGCCTCTTTATGGACCGGGCCGCGAATGTCATAACAGACATTGTCCAACTTGTGGGATTTGTCGATTGAATACATCTGTGCCTCTGTAGTGCGGAGGGAGGGGCCGTCCGGTCGCCTCCAGGGCATCTATTCTTCCCCTTAGTCGGGCCTGTGACAACGGTCAAGTGAGGTTATTTTTTAGAGGGAGCCACGGCAAAAGTGTCCCTATGACAAATTTAATGCCAGTAATTATATTGTGTGTGGATTTATATTCTGGTTGTGGGGTGTTGCTGCGTGCGCTGTACTGGTGCATGCGATGCTGGTGGAGGGATCGTCTGTTAGGAAAAAATAGGCGGATAGCGGTTCAGTCAGGCCAGTGAGAGGGCGGCAGCTTTGAATAGGGGCCCGCAGGCCCCTGCATTGCAGATTTAATCTGTGATCTGTACCGGTTGCTCCCGGTAGATCTGCTCCAAGACAGCGCGTTCAAATTTGTAATGGGGCGATGCGATGCGTCTAGCCTTCAGGGCCTGCCTTACCTTGGGTGGGAAGGTGAGACCGTTCACCATGACCACAAATGCCTTGCGCTGACCCGAAGCCGTGGTCATGAAGCCTGCCAGGTTCGAGACATTCTGCAGTGTACCCGTCTTGGCGGTGACATTTTTCACCAAGGGGGGCATCTGCACGCTGCCCCGGGAGCCGAGGGTGCCACTCATCCCTGCAACGGGCAGCTTATCAATCAGTTGCAGCTGTGCATCGTTGCGTGCAATGAAATCGAGTACCTCCAGCATCTGACTGGCCTTGATGAGATTGTGAGCCGAGAGGCCAGAGCCATCGGCAAGCAGGGCCGAGCCCAGATCAATACCGGCTCGGGTGCGCAGTATTTCACGAATGGCATCAGCACCACTGGCGTAGCTGGCGGGGCGCTTGAAGTAAAGATGGCCCAGGGCGCGGGCCAGGCTGTCGGCGATCAGGTTATCGGATTTTTTGAGCATCCGATCGAGCAGCTTGCCAAGCGGTGCCGAGGGTACATGGGCAATCTCAACCAGATTGGGGGGAGATTTGCGCACCGAAAGAACCTTGCCCGTAACAGTCAGACCTGCCCTCTTGGCGGCCCATGCCGAAATGCTGATGCCCCATACTGTGGGATCCTGCACCGCAAAGGAGAGCGGCCAGGGTTTGCCTTTTTGTGCCGGAATGCAGCCCGTCAGATGGTAGTTGTTACCTGAGTCCATGTTGACTTCCAGCTCACACCCCGAGTAGTAGTCATTCAGGGTGACCACCTGGGCTTCGCTGGTGATGGTGATAGGCTGGCCACTCTTGATCATGGGTTGGGCCAGCTGGCCTACGCTATCTGCCTTGAGCTCGGCAAAGACGCAGTTACGATCTATGATCACCGCCGAGGCGGGGGCGGTGAAGCAGACAGGCAGATCGTTCCACGACCAGCCGTTACCCCTGTCATATCCGGCGTAGTTGCTCACATCCAGCAGCAGGTTGCCGTTGATCTGGGTGACGCCCTGTTGCCGCACATAAGCCAGCAGATTGATGAGTGCCTGGCGCGTGAGATCCGGGGCACCGTTAAATTCGATGACCAGATCGCCATTGAGTACCCCTCCGCTGGCTTTGGCCTGCTCCATGGCACCTTGTGCAGAAAGCAGACGGGTCTTGAATTTCCAATCTGCTCCCAAAAACAGCGAGGCTGCGGCAGCGGTCAGCACTTTTTGGGTGGAGGCGGGGATCATGAACGCATCGGTATGCACCCCCTGTATGCTTTTTTGTCCGGGCACCTTGTAGGCTATGGCCACACGGGCCCCTTCGGGTACAGGAATGGAGGCCTGGGCTGTGGTGGCACAGAGCGCGGCCAGCAGCAGGGCTGGGCGGAACAAGCGGGATAATAATGTCATATCAACCTCTTACAGGGCGTAAG
Source organism: Aeromonadaceae bacterium (assembly GCA_051645725.1). GTDB lineage: Bacteria > Pseudomonadota > Gammaproteobacteria > Enterobacterales > Aeromonadaceae > Pseudaeromonas. Next base: position 6,258 of record JBOFBS010000369.1, read on the forward strand.
CAGTACGAAAGCGGCCCTGGTAATCAAAAATTTTCTCGGTAATGCGCCAAACATGCCCCTGCTTGCGGGCAATCACGAAGTCTGGATGACGCAATTGCGGCTCGGCATCGAGCACGCTCTGTAGTGTTACCAATTGGGGGGAAAGCCCCGGAGCCCGCCAGTGGCGGGCAATCAACTCCTGGTTCAATCGCTGCAGGCTGCCCGCCGAGTCGAAGGTAAAGCGCTCAGTGAGTTCAGCCCCCTCCTCATCGTGGTAGGTAACCCGCAGCTGGATCCTGTTTTGTTTGCGTTCCGGGTGCAGCGTCATTCCAGCGCAGCGGATCACCTTGGCATCCTTAAGCGCCAGTGCCGCCTTGAGCTGATCATCGGCATCAAACAGCAGTTCATTGCAGCTGTGGCAACGGCGCGCCGCGATATCATTGGCCGTACCACAGTGACCGCAAATTTTAGCCCGGAAACGATAGTCGCAAAATTCACGATGTCCAGCCTCATCTTCGAAAAAACCGTGACACTGGCGACCAAAATGCTCTAACACTTGGCCATTGGTATCCATACGGCCCCAGAATTGATTGGCAAAGCCACAGGCTGGGCAGAGTACCTGAACCGGCTCAGTGTCGGCCGCAGGTTTGGGCTCGCCAATCTCGGGGGCAAAGAGATCGAAGGCATTGCCCGCATAATCGAGGATCAGGCACTCTTGCTTCTGCTCGCTCAGACGCAGGCCACGTCCTATGATCTGCTGGTAGAGCGACAAGGATTCTGTCGGACGTAGTATGACAATCAGATCCACATGGGGGGCATCAAAGCCCGTGGTCAACACGGCGACATTCACCAGATACTTAAGATGCCGGGCCTTGAATGCGTCTATTAACCTATCCCGCTCGGGCAGGGGCGTGGCACCTGTGATCAGCGCCGCCTCGGCCTGGGGCAGCAGCCCTGTCACCTCGCTGGCATGCTCGACGGTGGCGGCAAAGATCATGACCCCCTGGCGTTCGCTAGCATACTCAATGATCTGCCGGACTATATGGGGGGTTACCCGAGCCTGGCGCTTGAGCTCCCGCTCAATATCGGCCTCGCTGAAGAGCCCGTTCTCTCTTGGTAGCAGCTGAGTGAAGTCGTAATGAACGGCAGGGGCATCGAGCAGACGCGGCGGTGTCAGATAGCCTTCGCGTATCATCTGGCGCAGGGGGAGCTCGAAGATGCACTCGGCAAAGAAGCGGGGCTCAGTGGTGCGCACCATGCCGCGGTAGTGGTAGTTGTAGATGTACCCCAGCCCCAGTCGATAGGGGGTGGCGGTCAGACCCAGTACCTTGATATGGGGGTTTTGCCGACGCAGGTGGTTCATCAGTTGGTGGTACTGGCTCTCATCCTCTTCGCCTACTCGGTGGCACTCATCTATGATCAACAGCGAAACTGGAACATCAAAGGCATCCAGATTACGGGCCACCGACTGAATGGAACCGAATACGACTCGGCGTTGGTTCACTTTCTGGCCTAAGCCAGCGGAGAAGAGGTCAGCCTGTAACCCCTCTTGCAGACCCAGCGCCTGGTACTTGGCATGATTTTGTGCCACCAGCTCCTTGACGTGGGCCAGCACCAGCACCCTGCCTTTGGCCAGACGAGCCAGCTCGGCTATGACCAGACTCTTACCCGCCCCGGTCGGCAAGACCAGCAGAGCCGGTTCATGTCGTCTGCGGAAGTAGCGAATGACGGCATCCACAGCCTGCTGTTGATAGGGTCTAAGCTGGTACATGGCTGCGAGCGCATCATCTTGACAAGGGTAGGCGGATTATAGGGGCCGAGATCTGTGATGCAACAGATCCGACATCACAAGTGGTAGGGAATCGTGTATGATTTGGCCCGTTTTTTCCCAAAACCGACTAGAGAACTGACCATGATCATCACTCCAAAGGTACGTGGCTTTATCTGCACCACCACCCATCCGGCCGGCTGCGAAGCCAATGTGCGTCAACAGATCGCCTATATCAAGAGCAAAGGCAAGCTGGAACACGGTCCCAAGCGGGTGCTGGTGATCGGCGCCTCTACCGGCTATGGCCTCTCCTCGCGCATTACGGCGGCATTCGGTTCCGATGCTGCCACCATAGGGGTTTTCTTCGAGAAGCCGGGTACAGAAAAGAAGCCAGGCAGTGCAGGCTGGTATAACGCCGCCGCCTTTGACAAGGCAGCCAAAGAGGCGGGCCTCTATGCCAAGAGTGTCAACGGTGATGCCTTCTCCAACGAATGCCGTGACAAGGTGATTGAACTGATCAAGGCCGATCTGGGGCAGATCGATCTGGTGGTCTACTCCCTGGCCTCGCCGGTGCGCAAGCTGCCGGATACGGGGGAGGTGATCCGCTCCGCACTCAAGCCGATTGGCGAAGTCTATAAGACGACCGCCATCGACACGAATAAGGATGTGATCGTTGAGGCCCAGGTAGAGCCGGCTAGTGAAGAGGAGATCGCCAGCACCATCAAGGTGATGGGTGGCGAAGATTGGGAGCTGTGGATCAATGCGCTGGAGTCAGCTGGCGTGTTGGCCGATGGCGCCAAGAGTGTTGCTTACAGCTATATTGGTACCGATCTGACCTGGCCTATCTACTGGCACGGTACCCTGGGTCGAGCCAAGGAAGATCTGGATCGGGCCAGTGCCGCCATTGGTGCCAAGTTGGCTGGCAAGGGCGGTGCCGCCTACGTGGGCGTACTCAAGTCTGTGGTCACCCAAGCCTCTGCCGCCATTCCTGTGATGCCGCTTTACATCTCCATGTCATTCCAGATCATGAAGAAGATGGGGTTGCATGAAGGGTGTCTGGAGCAGATCCAGCGCATGTTCTGGACCCGCCTCTACTCAGGCGAAGCGACCCAGACCGATGAGAAGGGACGCATCCGTATGGATGATTGGGAATTGCGTGATGATGTGCAGCAGGCTTGCCGCGATCTGTGGCCCCAGATCACCAGCGAGAATCTTTCACAGCTGACGGATTACCAGGGTTACAAGGATGAGTTCCTGAAACTCTTCGGCTTTGGCTGGAGCGGCGTGGATTACGAGGCTGATGTCAATCCAGAAGTGAACTTTGATGTGATTGAGCTCTAAGCTGCGACATAACATCAAGAGAAGCAGGGCGCCTATGGGGCGCCCTGTTTGTTTCATCGGGATTTATTTTTGCGTTAGTTGAAGGTGGCCACCAGAGTTTGATCCTGAGTGATAGGCACAGTGCATTTGGTTGAGGTCAGATTATTACAGACGGTGCCTGTCCACTTGACGAACGTGTGCTTTCTGGCCGGTGTGGCGGTCAGGGTGACAGTCGAGCCCGTGGTGAAGGATTTGCTGCAGGTTTTGCCACAGCTTATCCCCTTGGGACTACTGGTTACGCTGCCTAAGCCACTCAGGCTGACTGTCACCTTATAGCTGGTCGGTAGGGTGTTAAAGGTGGCTGTAATGTCTCGGGCGGCACTCATGGTGGTGCTGCAACTGGTGGCTGTGCTGGTGGTACAGCCGCTCCAGCTAGCCAGTTGGCTACCTGCGGTAGGGGTGGCAGTGAGGACCACGGCTGTGGCGTAATCCAGAGTGAGCGAGCAGAGATTACCGCAATTGATGCCATTGCCTGTCACTGTGCCGGAGCCCGTGCCGCTCTTGCTTACCGAGAGCAAAAATTGTTGCAAGGTAAAGCTGGCACTGAGTCTCTTATCGCCATCCATGGTGACGTTACAGGGAGTGGCTCCAGGGCAAGCGGCCAGGCTCCAACCGCTAAATTGACTGCCGACAGCCGGTGTGGCTTGCAGTGTGACTTGGGTGCCAGCCGTGAGCCAGGCAGAGCAGATGGGGTCACAGTTGATTTCACCATTGGCCCCACTTACTAAGCCAGAACCATTACCGGTTTTGCCTACTTGTAGCGGGTATTGAATGGCGGCATTAGGGTCACCGACTCGAACCGTATAACTTTTAGTTACGGCTTGTGGGGCGGGGCTGGTGTCGCTTACCTGCAGGGTGAAGTTATAGGTGCCGAGAACTGGATTGCCGCTTTGCGACAAGATGCCACTAGTGGGGTCCAGGCTCAGACCCGTGGGCAGAGCGCCATTGGTGAGGGTAACACTATAGGGCGGTATGCCGCCAACCACGACTGTTCGAGCCAGGTAGCCCTCTGCTGAGTTGGTATCCCAGTCTTGAATATGCTCTATGAGTCCGAGTTCGTTGTTGACATTGAAGGCGGCCATCTGGGCACCGATGAAGTTACCCACAACGATCCGTTTACTGCAGTCTATGGTGTAGCTATCACCGTTCACATCCGTCACTGACACGCTACTGCCCAGGCCATGCAGGTAGTCGGGTGAGGCAGGATCCGTAGTGGGGTTGACTTCGCTGCACATGGCTTCACCTGTCTCTCCATCAATCGA
>JBOFBS010000370.1:0-2978 GCA_051645725.1 Aeromonadaceae bacterium
CGTCGCGTCCAGAGCAAGACGCGACGAGGTGAGGTCAAGGCGTTGCGTAAGGTCGATTATTAGTCGATAGTCTCTGCTCTTTGCTCGGGAGTGGCCGCTTCAGGAGGTGGTTTGCTATGGTGCCGCAGCATATGGAGTCCAGGAGTGTATTTCTCCAGTTGGAGTTCTTTTTACTCCTCCTCTTCTCCTTTCTCATTCCGGCCCTCATCTACGGCTGGTTGATGTTTACTCGTTCCATCTCGCGCTGGACTGTGTTGTTGTTGGGCGTGATCTTGTTACTGCTCTCGGCCGTGGATACTGTGCTGCTCTCTCATCTGGCTCAGATGGCTCGATCGACGCCCAGCCTATGGGATGGGCGCATCTTTTCATCCGAGGTCTCGCTGGCGCTCTATCTCTTGCCCCTGACGGCCGCGGGGATAGGCATCAATCTCATCACGCACGTGATGATTACCCACCTTAATGAGGCTGAGCAACGATTCGATGAGCTCAAAAAGCAGGCCGAGCGTGGCTCGGGCCCGGAGGTGTGATGAGCGGCTCGATATTGGCAGTCGATGCGGATCTGGCCTTGTTGCACCTGCATAGCACACAGGCTGAGGCGTTGTTTACCCTGATAGAGAACAATAGGGCCGATCTGACGCACTGGCTTAGCTGGCCGCAGAGCATCCAGTCGGTTGCCGATCTCCAAGATTTTATCCGTGCCGCCCTGCTGCAGTTGGCCCAGCGCAGGGCCTTACAGTGTGCGATCCGCTATCAGGGGGAGATGGTCGGTATGTGCGGATTTCAGAGCCTTAATCATGGGCTTAAACAGGCTCAAGTGGGCTACTGGTTGGCTAAGCCCTGGCAGGGACGCGGCATAGTGACCCGAGCGTGTCATCTGCTGCTGGCTTACGGCTTTGATGTGCTGGGCATGGAAAAGATGGTCATATCCACGGCAGTCGCGAATTTCCCGAGCCGGGCGCTCTGTGAGCGGTTGGGATTTCAGCAGACCAGGGTTTTACCCCAAGCCGAGCAGCTGGCAGACCGGGTGGTTGATCATCTTCTCTACACCCTTTGCCGGGAGCAATGGCAGGGGCTGCATCATGCCGGGTTGGGGGCATGCCCCCCGCAGCTACCGCCCGCTTTGCCAATCCAGGAGCGGTAACTGGGTGGCCAGGAGCTGGTATTGATACTCCAGGCCATCCTCTTCGTCATGTTGCTCGCCAAATTTGGTAAAGCCAAACGAGAGAGCCAGCCCAGTCGAAGCGGGATTGTCCGGTGAGATCGAGAGGACAAACCGTTTCACCCCCTGAATTTTGGCAAAGCCGAGCATGGCCTGTAGTGCTTCGCGGGCCAATCCCTGGCGACGCCACCCCTCGTAGACCTCGTAGCCCAGCTCAATGCCCTGACAGCTATGTGCCCGCAAATAATCGGGATTGGGGGCAGTGTGAAATCCTATCTGCCCTATCATCTGCTTACTCTCTTTGTGGATGATGGCTCGTAGACTCCAGGGTAGGGAGTCGGGCTCGAACTTGAGATCCTGCAGCTTGATGGCCATCAGTCGCCACTGGGCAAACCAGCGCGCGGGCAGCTGACACCCCAAATAATCGGCAGCCTCATCCTGCTCGGCACAGAGGCAGAGCTTCAGAAAATGGCTGTCGAGAGTGCGAAGTAGCAGGCGGGGCGTCTGTATATCGGCTGGTAGGTCAGTAGCAGGGCGAGGCATGAGGATCTCCGCTGTGAATGAGCGCGACAGCATAACCACTCGCACCCAGGCTAGCCACTCCTATAGAGTCAGCCTGGGGCGCGTAGTGCCGGTTATTGACTCGGCGAGCTCAAGATTTTTGGTAAGCGGCCAGATCCGGTGCCGTCATCGAGGGGATAAACTCGATGATCTGATAACGGGCGACACCGGCCTGGTAGAAGGGATCTTCCTGCAGTAGCTGATCCAGTTGAATGCGGCTGGGCAGTGTTGCCACTATGACGCCCCCCGTGCGGGGCTCCTGGCGCCCTGAGAGCAGAAAGTGGCCTGCCGCATAGTGTCGGTTGAGAAATTCACGATGGGCGGGGATCAGGGCATCAACTTCTTCCAGTGGACGCTGGTACTCCAGTAACACGATAAACATAACCACTCCCTAGTTCAGCACACCTATAGCCTTGCTATAGCTACGCCTGATGGCGTTGAAGATCAACCCCCATCAGGGCGTTGCTTACTCGCGCAGCATAAAACTGGGCAGGGAGAGGTGGCGGAAGATGGCGGTGATCCGCACCACCAATACTCCCAGCATGCTGAGCAACATGGCTGGTAGGTGGGCGAGTCCACAATAAAGAGAGCTGGTGTAGAGTATGCCACCGAAGATACAGGCGGTAGCGTAGATCTCTTTTTGCAGCACCATGGGGATCTCCCGCGCCAGTACATCGCGAATGAGGCCCCCAGCTACCCCTGTGATGACCCCCATCACTACGGCGACCATGCCGGAGGTGCCAAAGAGCAGCGCCTTTTTCGCTCCTATCACCACAAAGAGGGCCAGACCGAAGGCATCGGCAACGGGCAGGACATACCAGGGGAGACGGCGCGGCACCCGGGCCAGCCACATGCCGAGGGCTGAGGTGGCCAGGATCACCCAGAGGTAGGTGGTATCCTGGATCCAGAAGATGGGGCTGGCACCGATCAGGAGGTCACGTATGGTCCCACCGCCAATCGCGGTGACGGCGGCAAGGACTATGACGCCAATGGCATCCATACGCAGACGGCCTGCGACCAGAACGCCCGAGAAGGCGAAGACGGCTGTGCCGAAGAGATCAAAAAAGTAAACCAGGTGGTCAATGAGGCTTGGGTTCATCTGCTACAAACCGTTAACAAAAGCAAGGAGGCGCCGATTGTACGAAGTGGCCGCCAGCTAGGCTAGAGGCGGCCGCACTTATTTTCCTCCGGCTTATATCTTGAGCTGGCCTACTAAAGCATGTGGCCTTCAGTCAACATGTGGCCTTCAGTCAAGGGT
>JBOFBS010000371.1:0-2784 GCA_051645725.1 Aeromonadaceae bacterium
GCCCCTGGCTGCAGCGCTGCCACTCCAGTCCGGTCTGGCGATCCAGCACCCGTTGCTCATCCAGCACCTCAAAACGGCGCTGTATAGAAAGTGACTGATCGGCATTGCGCAGTTGCATCGGTTGAACTTGCTGCTGTGGATCGCGGCATAGTTGTTCCGCCACTGCTGGCACAGCCAGCAACAGTAGGATCAGACCCGTCATGCCGCTGCTCTGACGTATTAACATCATGATTAACTCCTCGATCTGCCAAGAAAAAGCGGGCTACCTGCTGGCAGCCCGCTGGGTTAACGCATTCCTTATTCGCCCTGCTTGGTCAACAAAGTCTTAGCGATGTTGAAGATATCGGTATTGTCAACGTAGTAGCCGGTATCATTGTGACCAACAACCTTGGCAAACGAGTAGTCAGCTCCCTTGATCAGGTCAGCAAAGGCATCGGTGCCGTTGCCCTTGGCCCACAGACGTGCCAGCTCGTTGGTGTGCTGGGTAGTCCAGTAGCGCACATCAGTATCATCCAACGGTACATTGCCGACACCGGCATTGTTGATCGGAGCAAAGGGCTGGAACGCCGAATCAGGATGCAGAGGCAGCGCATTGCCATGGTCTGTGGTCACGATCAGCAGGGTCTCATCCCAGGAGCTGTTCTTCTCGACCCAGCTCTTCACCGCCGCCACGGCCTTGTGGAAGTCATAGGCCTCCTCGATCAGGGTTCCGGTATCATTGGCATGGGCCGCCCAGTCGGTGGCGCCACCTTCGATCATCAGGAAGATCCCGTCCTTGTCGCGGCTGGCCAGATAGTTCAGCGCCCCGGTGGAGAGGGTAGCCAGATCGGGGACACCCTGGATCAGCTTCATACCACTCGGTTGGCTGCCATCACTACCGACGGCGGTACGGTTACGCCCCTGCTGCAAGGTCGAACGCACCTCAGGAATACCAATCAGAGGCTGTCCGACTTGCAGCCCCGCTGGCAACTGCCCTTCGGCCAATGCTTCAAAGTCGCCCTTGGCGGTGATGAGGAAGTTGGGCTTGTCATAGCCACTACGCATCAGGCTACCGGCCTGGAGTGCTTGCCACTCCTCGGCACCTATGGTGCTCTCCGGGTTCTCCACATCCCACCAGTTGCAGGAAACAGAGGCACACTCCTCTTCGGTCATGCCAGCCACGCGAATGCCGTTGTTGTCGAATTCGGGATGTCCTGTACCTATCAGCAGATCCACATAACCGTTGGTCATCTGATCTTTCGCCAATGCGGTCATATCATAGCGGCTGGCATTGTGTGCAGAGAAAGCAGATGGCGTGGCATGAGAGACCTGCACCGAGGTCACCACACCTGTGGCCCAATTCCGAGCGTGAGCAATCTGGGTAATATTGGTCACCGGTTTACCCATGTTGTTGTGACCTATAGCCTGGTTATAAGTCTTGGTTCCCGTGGCCATGGCGGTACCGGCTGCCGCCGAGTCGGTATAGGCACTTCGCAGGTACTTATAAGCGGCGACGCTAGCCTCATAGCCATCCTTGCTCTCGGCTGCCCCCAGAGTAGGATCCCAAGCCATGGCAGAGTCATAACCTACTGTGGAGATGTCGTTATTGCTTGGTGTCTTACCAGTATTCAGCGGGTAGGTGGTCATACCCAGGCGGACGTTCATATCTTTGAAGATGGGCAAGTCGTTGGCCTTGACCCCAGCCTCCCAATAAGCCGCCATATCCCAGGTACCAAAACTGGCACCATCATTGATCATCACGATAATATTCTTTGGCGTGGTGGGCTTGATTATTTCCTGCTCAGGCTTAGATGAATCATTATCCGAGCCGCAACCCGTCAGTGCAAATGAAATGGCAGCACTTAAGACAGCATGAGCGAAAACACTTCTTTTAAAATAAGACATGATAAACGTGGTCTCCAAACCAATTAATGCACGCCGAGAAAGATAGAAGTGAATTATTAAACAAAGATTACAGAAATATTTAACCTACAAATCAACCTGAGATTGAACACCCTCAAAACAAATAGACCCAAACAAAACCAAAACACTGGACCGCCATTCAATACATTGATAATAAAGGGTTTCTTACAACGCAGTCACGTTTCCCCTCATATTCAAAGCGTTCAACAAATAACCACCTCGCACCTATTAGAGTGCAATCTCGATATATTTCATCGGTAAATCCATCGTCACCTCCATTATTGTTATTGAATTGAGAAAACCACCAATCCGTCTAATTTGGCATTAAATCGAACCAACACCTCTGGATATTCGAATTGGGGCAAAAACCAATCAGATTGATTTCCTGATGACATTCACTCCGAGAGAGAAAACCAAATCAGCAACGAGATGTGTCCTAATTTCAATTCGCATTGTAGCATTTAAATATCTGCGTCTAATTATGCAAGGCAGCCGTGCCATCCCTGGTGAGGAGGCGCGTTACCCCGTTTCAGGCCGCGTCCAACCCATATCACCGGGCACACCAGGATCGGTCGCAGTTGCAAAACTGTCATGATTCAACGTTATGTTGCCTTTTTTGTACATCAAGGACGTTTTCATGAAAGCCCTCTCTCTACTCTTGCTAGGAAGCAGCTTACTGCTCTCCCATCCCCTCCTCGCCGAGGAGCCGCACAGTCATGATGCCCACGAGCATGGCCACGGCCAATTGAACCTGGCCCTCGATGGACAACAATTCCTGATCGAGTTTCAGGCCCCGGCGGCCGATCTGGTGGGCTTTGAAAAAACCGCCACCACAGCACAAGAGAAGCAGCACTATGCTGGAGCGCTGGCCCGCCTGCGTCA
>JBOFBS010000372.1:0-10957 GCA_051645725.1 Aeromonadaceae bacterium
GGCTTAGAAGGCCGTTGCTCTATCCAACTGAGCTAAGGGCGCACTGCCTTGCAAAGCGTGGTCGGTGATAGAGGATTCGAACCTCTGACCCTCTGGTCCCAAACCAGATGCGCTACCGGACTGCGCTAATCACCGACATGTGTTCAGACGTACTGACAACGGGGCCGAATACTACCCACTTGCCCCTGGAGCGTCAAATACTTTTTCCACTGATTTGTTCAGTCGGCTATTTCTTATTCTACCCAAACGCTTTGCCCTCTTTTCGCCCAGCCCCAGGCTAACCAAGTGCAAAAAAAAGTGCGACAATGCGCGCCTCGACAACGCAAGGTGAGAAGGAAGCATGTCAGCCAAGATTATCGATGGAAAAACGATTGCCCACTCTATTCGCACAGAAGTCGCCGCCAAGGTTCAAGGGCGGATAGCCAAAGGGTTACGTGCTCCCGGTCTGGCCGTGGTACTGGTCGGTGAAGATGCCGCATCACAGGTCTATGTCGGCAGCAAGCGTCGTGCCTGTGAAGAGGTGGGGTTTGTCTCTCGCTCTTACGATCTGCCGATCAATACCGAGCAGGCCACCTTGCTGGCGCTCATTGATGAGCTCAATGAGGACCCGAGCGTAGACGGGATCCTGGTGCAACTCCCCTTGCCTGCCCACATCGATTCGACCCTGGTGATAGAGCGTATTCGTCCCGATAAGGATGTGGATGGCTTTCATCCCTATAACGTTGGCCGTCTGGCACAACGCATCCCGGCTCTGCGCCCCTGCACCCCCAAGGGGATCATGACCCTGATACGCCATACGGGTATCGATACCTATGGCTTGAATGCCGTGATCGTTGGCGCCTCCAATATCGTTGGCCGCCCCATGACACTGGAGCTGCTGCTGGCAGGTTGCACCACCATCACCACCCACAGATTCACCAAGGATCTGGAGTCCTTCGTGCGCCAGGCCGATCTGCTGGTCGTGGCCGTGGGCAAACCTGAGTTTATCCCTGGCGAGTGGATCAAACCCGGTGCCATCGTCATCGATGTGGGTATCAACCGTCTGGAGAGCGGCAAGCTGGTCGGCGATGTGGCCTATGATAAAGCCGCCGAGCGCGCCAGCTTCATCACACCGGTACCGGGTGGTGTCGGCCCCATGACGGTCGCCAGCCTGATTGAGAACACGCTGGAAGCCTGCGAGCAGTACCACAGCTAATCCCTGTCACCGATCCTGAACGAACAAAGGGCTCTCTTTCGACAGCCCTTTATTTTTATTCAGACCTCAACACACTTACCCTTGGCCAGTTAGCGGCTTGTGGCCCTGATCCAGATGCAACACAGCGACCAGATCGTTTGGATCGACCCGATAGGCCTGACCAAACCCTTTCACATAGAGCCCCTGCTCGGGCTTAAAACAGAAGAGGCTGAAATCCTCCATCTTGGTCAAGTTGTTAATGATTTCGCCGTGACGCTGCTGCAGTGCCGCTATCCCCGCCTGCCACTGCACGCAATCGCGCTCGACCAGCTGGACGGCGGCATCAAAGGTTAGACGTTGCCGAGCATAGATCTGGCGGCAGCTAGCCTCATCTTCGATCAGCATCAGGGAGACCCTGGGTATCTGCTTGAGATTGCGGGCATGGCGTGCAATATCAGAAATCAGCACATAGTACCCCTCATCCCCCAGCGCAAACGGCGCATAGCTGACGTTGGGTGTCCCCTCACTATCCCGGGTCGCCAGCACCAGTGTTTGGCACTGATCGCGGAATGCCTGGATCTCTGGCTCCAGACGCTGTTGCAAGCGCTGTTGTTTATCCTGCACTAGATTCTCTCCTTAATTGATGGCGGCTTAGTTGACGGGTAAGGCATCATGCTGGCGCCAGGCCAGGAAGCGTTGCTGCTGCTCGGGCAGCAGGCGACGTTTTTCATCGCGGCCCAAGTAGACCTTGAAGGCAGAGCGCCCCTCCGAGGCGATGAAGACAAAGGCGTGACTCTCAGCCCCCATGAAGGGTTTGCTCAACAGGGCAATATGCGCGATGTCATCGAGCTTGAGGTGACCGTGCAGCCCCTCATCCCCCATCAAATTGTAATAACCGCGCGCCACACGACCTGACGGCATGGGTCCCTTGAATTCAAAGATAGAGCCAGATGACTCGACGATTGTGGTCAGCTTGCCCCAACTGGCCAGTTGCGCCAGCAGCGCCTCACTCTGGCTGCCAGGCCACAAGGTCACCATCTCACTGGGCAGGGCGCGGATCACCTCCCCCTCTGTGATGCCCAGTGCCTGAGCCATAGCCAGTGTGTTCAGGGTCGGATCCTGCGCCAGCAGCTCGCTGACCACCTGATTATTAATGCGGGACATGTTTCTTCTCCATGGAGTGAATATGGGAGGGTTGAAAATGGGCTGGCGGCATCTGAGCCGCTTGCGGTGGACTCAGCGCCATCAAGGCGGCCTGAGCCAGATTGACGTTCCAGAAACGGCCAGCCAGCGTCAGCTCAGCCTGATCGCCCTGCAGGGTCAGTAACCCCCGCTCCTGCCAGGCTTGTAACAAGGGATGCAGCGTGGCAAACAGCTCAGGCTCGCCTTCATCACGCCACACCCGAGCCTCGAGACACCCCTTGTCGAACGCCGACTTGAGTAAACCATCGCGCTGATAGTGAGGAGATGCCGCCATCATCATGGCCACAGGCCACTGACCAGAGTCACAGGCTGCTTGGTAAGGCTCCAGTTCTCGATGCTGCATCACAGCTATGCCCTGGATCGAGCCACCGGCCCCGGCCCCCAACGGCAGCACATCGGCACTGGTCTTGGCCAGGGCGTTGTAGCGACTGCGCTCGCGGGGATCCCGCGCCCAGTGACAAGCGCTCAAGCGGGTCAAACCGGCCTTCTCAAGGGTGGTCGCACCATAGCCATAGAGACGAGCCTTGAGCTGAGTGTCCGCCGGAGGCGGCTGCTTGCCCTGCTCCACCAATCGAGCCATAGGCGTCCCCTGCATCTCGATGAGCTGATAGAGATCGACACCGTGGGCGCCAGAATCGAGAAAATCGGCGATATCACGTTGCCAGCAGAGCTCATCCTGATAGGGCAACCCAAACAGCAGATCGAGTATGATGGGGGCCTCATTCCCGCGGGTCAGCTCACCAAGACGCTGCAAAACCTGTTCACGCTCATCCAGCCGCTTGGCTGCTCGCCGCACCTTGCTGTCAAAACTCTGAACCCCAAAAGAGAAGCGGTTGAAGCCTCCCTCAAGCGCCGCCTGATACTTCTCCTCATCAAAGCCGTTCAAACGCCCTTCGAGGGTCAACTCACAATCATGAGTGAGCGGAAATAGATGCCGCAGACGATGGCCCAATTCGCGGATCTGGGCTGCCGTCATATCGGTCGGTGTACCACCACCTATATACACGGCATCAAAGGGGGCTGCTTGTACCCAAGGCATCGCCGCCTTGGCCTCCATCTCACGCCACAACTGCTGCAGATAGTTCTCTATCCAGGCTGGGCTGGCGGCATACTGGAAAAATGAGCAGAAGGTGCAGCGCACCCGACAAAAGGGAATGTGCAAGTAAAGACAGCGGGCCCGCCCCGGAGCAGGATCCCCCTTGAGCAGCGCACTGAACATGGCCTGTTGCTGAGGCGGCTCCAGGATAGGGCGACCACTACGACCCGCATGGGCGCTCTTTTTGCCGGAAAAGGCAAACTGCAACGGATCTGGTGTCAAACGGCCAAGGATCGACTCATCAAAACGTGAAATATCCATAATGGTTTGGCCCCGACATGGGGGCCACTCCCCCTTATCAGAACTGGTAGGCAACGGATAATTTGCCGTTTCGACCTGGTGCATAGAGCTGGTTAAACGCTGGCAGATAGTACCGATCGGTCAGGTTGTCGATGGCCAGATTGACGCGCCAGTTCTGCCAACCGGCTTGTTCAGGTTGCCAGCTTATGGCCACATCCAGCAGCGTATAGCCGTCATAGCCAGCCACATCGTTGCTTGCAGGTACGCGATCCTGATGGCCGTAGTGAGATAACCGCGCCCCGGCCATCACCTGATCGTTCCACAGCCCCTGATTGACACCAAACACCCACTTGTCAGCCGGAATGCCAGAGAGGGCGTCGCCCGTGGTCTTGTTGGTGCCGCGAGTCTGGCCATACCCCATGTTCAGGGTCAGGCTCTGCCAGCTGTAGTCCGCCGCCAGCTCATAACCACGAAGCTGAGCCTGGGAGACGTTGTTGTAGCGGGTCTGGAAGATCATGTTACGGAAATCGTTGATCACCTGCTGCTCGATAAAGTTGTCGATGTCGTTATCAAACCAGCTGGCATTCAAAGCCAGGTGATCGTCACTAAACAGATCCTCAAAAGCCAGACGTGCCGAAAGCTCCTTGTTCTTGGCGGTTTCCGCCTTCAGATCCGGGTTAGGCTGGAAGCGGTTGCACATAGTCGGCCCCATGCAGAAGTGCGTACCCGAGGTAAATAACTCCTCACTGGTTGGAGCCCGGAATGCCTCGTCATAACGCGCACCCAGGGTCAGCCAGCGAGTCGCCTCCCAGGCCAGGCCAACGGAGGGAGACCAGTCATCATCGGTGCGAGCTGAACCAGCTAGCTGCTTATCTTCGGTATGGAACTGGTCAAAGCGGATGCCCGGCGTCAGCGTCCAGTCGGTGAGGAACGGCAGCTCATACTGGGCAAAAGCGCCCCAGACCCGTGAACGACCATCGGCCGGAATTGGTCGCTGTGCCCCCTCCCGGGAGCCTTGGGTCTTGTCAAAGTAGAGATCCACCCCGCTCAACAGACTACCCAAAGCCAGCTCGGCCCGATTGTTGGCATTCAGGCCCAGGGTTTGATAGTCAATCTCGTCCTGCTGTCCCTTGGCAATGCGGTACTCATCAAATTGGGTCTTGTTGTAATAGGCGGTCACTCGGCTATCGAGCAGCGGATTATCCGGCGTGTAGTGATAGTCGAGGGTGCTATTGAAGTCTTTTGTCTGCTGCTGAACCAAAGGCACAGAGGAGCTGACATTCGCGCTCGGATTACTTGGCGCACTCTGGTTGGACTCGCTGTGCCGCAGAGATAATTCAAGGCGTTGTGCATCATCCGGGTTCCAGCCGAACTTACCCATCCCACCCTGTTGACGAGCCGCCGAGTCTTGCAATGCTTGCCCATTGCCCAGACGAATGTCGTTGCTGTCGTTGTAATAACCATTCAGCAACCAATCGCCCTTCTGACCATCGGTGCGCCCATAGATGGCGCCGCTGGTCAGGGACTTGTCATCGGCGCTGTGGTAGCCCTGTTTGACGTAACCACCCAGAACCTGATCGGCTTTGAGCAGATCACTGGCGCCTCGCGTGCGCGTCGAGACGACCCCGCCCAAAGCCCCACTCCCCCACAGCGAACTGGAGGGCCCCTTGATCACATCAACCTGCTCTACCAGCTCAGGGTCAACGAAGTAGGTGCCGCGATGACCCGAGCGGGTGTTCTGCCGCACCCCATCGATAACCTGTAGTACGCGATCTCCGCTCAGCCCACGGATCACCGGGTCCTGTGCTCCGGGACGACTGCCGCCTATGTTATCGACATTGCTCTCGTATTTAAGGCTTTCCACGACTGAGTCGATCTGACGAGCCTCGATTTCACCGCGTTGCACGACAGCAACCTGGCGCTGCTGCTCTTCAAGGGGCTTGTTATCTCGTGTTGCAGAAACCGTGACCTGATCCAGAACATGTGACTCCCCTTCAGCTGCCTGGACATGAGCCGCAGAGGCGAGCACGGCACAGACGGCCAGGGCCACTTTGGATAAATCGTTCACTTTTGACTCCTTTCACATGATTTTTGGCTGAAACCGGCGAAAAGAGTAAAACGACAAGAATGCAATTGCAAACGATTCTCATTTGCCGTTAGTTAATCTTTTGCGTAGTATGCGTCCCAGGATCACTGACATACCCAATCAGCCTGAAAACCGAGTTCGAGGAGGAGACCCTAAATGCGCAAACTCATCATCTGCCTTTCGGCTTTCACCTCAATAGGGCTTCACTTCGGCCTGCTGGCCCTCTTATCTGACGCTCAGGCCATGCCAAAACAGACGGCACCAGCCGGCGCCAGCGCCCTATCGGTCACATTCAGTGAGCGCAGCCCATCGGTTTCCTCTCCTGCCCCTGCGCAACCACAGCCGGCCAAGAGCCAAATCACAGCCAACAGAGCAACGCTCCCTATGCCAACCACCAGGGCTCTCCCCACTGCAGCCAGACCCAAAGTCGTCAACCCCGCAGTTGTCAAACCCAAAAGCAGGAGTGACAAGGTCAGTCGTCCCACTCCAGCCAAGGCCCCCCAACGCCCGGATCAACAAACCATTGACACAGCACGACCACCATCACAACCCGGCGCTGGCGCTCGCATAGAGAGTGGATTGAGTGACAGCGGACTCAGTAGCGCGAAACAGCCAGCAGAGGCCGCAGCGGCCACCTACCCACCCCGTTATCGAGGTCCGCAACCAGCCCCCGACTACCCACGGATCGCTCGTCGACGAGGCCTGGAGGGGACCTGCCTCATCGAGGTACTCATGGATACCCAGGGGGATGTCATCACTCTGGCGCTCAAACAGAGTACGGGTCACTCAGTGCTGGATCAGGCTGCGCTTGCAGCCGTTAAGAGCTGGAAGTTTATCGCCCCATCCGGCATGACCGGGGCCAGCAAGGCGCTGGTTCCTGTCCGCTTTAAACTGACCTGACGAGTCGGGTTACCGACAGGACTGGCCATGCCAGCCACTATTCCTCAACTGATGGAGATATCATGAAAAGATCACTTATCGCGCTGCTGGCTCTGCTACCCATGCTGCCTCTGCAGGCTAAAAACTCCGATGCCCAGCCGCGTATCATTAGTGCCGGTGCCGGTATCACAGAGCTGGTTATCACGCTTGGCAGTGGAGATCGGCTCGTAGCTATCGACTCCAGCAGCCGGTTACCAGACGGCATGACGCTGCCCGTGGTCGGCTATCACAGGCAGTTGGCCAGCGAAGGACTGCTGGCGCTCAGACCCAGTCTGCTGGTTGGCAGCGATGAGATGGGGCCTGATGCGACACTGCAGCAATTGCAACAGGCCGGAGTTAGGGTAGAGCGACTCTCCAGCCGAGCCGATGTGGCAACCTTGCAGCAGAATATCGACACTCTGGGTACCCTGCTGGGGAAGTCAGAGGCCGCCAACGCGCTGAAACAGAGAGTTGAGACCCAAATCACCGCATTGCAGCAGGGTGCCAAGGGACTCAGCAAGCCAGCACGCCTGCTCTATCTGATGATCCATCCGGGACGCCCAGCCATGGTCGCCGGAGGCAATACGGCGGCCTCGACCCTGATCACCCTGGCAGGCGGTGAAAACCCGGCCGCCAGCCTGACGAACTACCAGTTGCTCAATCTCGAATCCCTCCTGGCCATGAAACCGGATGGAATACTGGTCAGCCAACGCAGCCTGAAACAGGATCCTAAGCTGCTGGAACATGCCTTGCCACAGATAGTCAACCACCCTGATCTGCAGGCGCTGCCGCTCTATCCGGTCTCGGGCCAAGCCTTGATTGCGGGCCTCAACCTCGGCACCTTGCAGGCGGCACAGACGCTACAGCAACAACTGTTAACCGCTGGCCAGGAGCACTAAACCGATGCGACTCCCCATGCACTGGTCGCTCTTACTTCTGGGGGGGCCACTGCTACTGCTAACCCTGCTGTCACTGCTCTGTGGTGCCATGCCGTTGAGCATAGATGACATCTGGTTGACTTTCTGGGGTCAGGCCGAGCCCACCCATCAACTGGTCATTTGGCAAATCCGCTTGCCTCGCACCCTGATGGCCATGTCCGTCGGCGCCCTGCTGGCGTTGAGCGGGGCCGTGCTCCAGGGCTTGTTCCGCAATCCTCTGGCTGACCCAGGCATCATAGGGGTCAGTGGGGGCGCCGCCCTTGGTGCCGGATTGGCCATCGTGCTGCTGCCGACCCTCACCCTACCCTGGCTGACATTAGGTTCCACCACTCTGCTGGCGTTTATCGGAGGCATGCTGACCACGCTGCTGGTCTATCAGTTAGGGCGCAGCCGTTTCGGCACCTCCATGAGCATGATGCTGCTGGCGGGTGTGGCGGTAGGAGCCATAGCCTTTTCCGTTCTGGGTCTACTCAACTATGTGGCAGATGATGAGCAGTTGCGAGACCTCTCCCTGTGGCAGATGGGTTCCATTGCCGGGGCCAACTGGCCGCGTGTCATGCTCTCTACCCTGATGGCCGGGCTATTCTGGGGTTGGTGTCAAACCCAAGCTGGCGCCCTCAATGCCTTGCTGCTGGGTGAGGCGGAGGCTCGCCATCTGGGGGTGAACATAGAGAGCCTCAAGCGCTACGCCATCTTCCTGTGCGCACTGGCCGTGGGCATCTCGGTTGCGGCTGCCGGCATGATTGGCTTTGTGGGTCTGATGGTGCCACATCTGGTGCGTCTGATCAGTGGCCCCGATTATCGCAAGCTATTGCCGTTGTCAGCCCTGGGCGGCGCCCTGCTGCTGTTATTGGCCGACCTCTTGGCCCGGCAACTGGCGCCCCCAGCCGAGGTTCCGGTTGGACTCATTACTGCACTGCTTGGTGCCCCCTTCTTCTTATGGCTGCTGCAACAACAGCGAGGAGGCAGTCGATGAATGCCCTGACCATGACCGAGCTGACACTGCAACTCGGAAGCCGTTCCCTCTTCAACCACTTTGAGTTGTCACTTCAGGCTGGCGAACTGACAGTCTTGCTGGGCCCGAATGGCTGCGGTAAATCGACCCTGCTCAGAGCCATTACCGGAGAACTCGCCACGCCAGCCAGCATTGATCTGTTTGGCACCCCCCGCTCCCGCTGGCCCGCTCAACAGCTGGCCCAACGTCTGGTGGTGCTGCCCCAGAGTTCAAGCTTGAGCTTCGATTTTCTCGCCCGCGAGGTGGTCGAATTAGGCCGTCTGCCGTGGCGGAGTGCTCCGGCCATCAACCGGCAGCGAGTCGAACGCTGCATGCGCGATCTGGATCTCTGGGAGATGCGGGATGCCCCCTATCTGCAGCTGTCTGGGGGAGAGCGACAACGAATCCACTTTGCCCGGGCTCTGGCCCAGCTAGACACCTCGCAGCCTGGCATACTCTTGCTGGACGAGCCGACCTCGGCCCTCGACCCTGGCCACCAGCACCAGACCCTGCAATTGGCTCAGGATCAGGCCCGAGCTGGTCATGCTGTGTTGATCGTGCTCCATGATCTGAACCTGGCCTCCCGCTATGCCGACCGCGTCTTGTTGATGCAAGAGGGCCGGGTGCTGGCCGATGGCCCCCCTCGCGAAACCATGACGGCCCCCCTGCTGCACAGGCTGTACGGTGTGGGCCCCGAGCTGTGGCACCATCCGGTCGATGGCCGTCCTCTGGTCGTCTGACACCCTATGGCCCATAAACAACGCCCTCACAAGGAGGGCGTTGGTTCAATGACGTATAAATTGCTCAGCTCATCTCTACTGAGGCAACCAGACGATTCATTATGCCAAGGGTAATAATACCCGCACCTTCAAGCCTCGCGGCTGGTAGCAGTTCTCAAACGTAAGCTGGGCCTGGTGCAGCTCACAGATGCGCGCCACTATGTTAAGCCCCAGACCTACACCGCTGCCGCGGGAGTCCAGTCTCAGGTAGGCATCGGTTAACTGGGCCAGACGTTCGGGCTCGACTCCGGGGCCCTCATCTTGCACCACCAGCTCGGCCCATTCGCGCTCACGCCCCTGCAGGCTCTCGCGCACCCGGCGCAGCCGCAGGTGCACCTCACTCTCAGGCTGGGCATAGCGGCTGCTATTCTCCAGCAGATTACGCACCAGGGTGCGCAGCAGTTGCGCCTCCCCCTTGAGGGTGACGGGCTCAAGCTCGGTCGTCAGCCGCTGATGATGGCGAGCCAGCATCTCGCGGCATTCAGATTCTAGCGGCCCTATTACCTCGGTCGTCAACTCCAGCTCATTGCTCACCCCGGCGATGATGTTGCGTTCCAGCCGGGCCATGGAGAGCAGTTGCTCCACGGTACGATGCAACCCATCGAGTCGGGCAATCAAGGGAGATATCCCCTCTATGCCATCCTGCTGCAACAGCTCAAGATTGAGGCGAATACCGGCCAGGGGAGTACGCAACTCATGGGCCACATCGGCACTGAATTGTCGTTCCCTGTGGATAGCCAGGCTCAGACGAGCCAGCAGATCGTTGAGCGCCTCGGTCACCGCCGAGAGCTCGCTGCTGGTATCCGCTATCTCTATGGCCTCCAAATTACTGTGCGAACGCTCTTTAAGGCGCAGGGTCAAACGCTCCAGCGGCCGGGTGATCCAGCTGATCGCCACATAGGCTACCAAGAGGCTCATGATCCCCTGCACCAAAGACGGGATGAAGAGCGCCTCTATGGTTTCACGCTCCTCCTCCTGCAGCTCACGCAGTGAGTGTCCGGGATCCTGGGCCAGCTTGACGAGCTCAGTCACCTGCTCCTGGCTCTCGTGCCAGAGCCAGAGGATTGAGACACTCTGGGTGACAAAGAGGATCAGCCCCAGCATCAGCAGCAGGCGACTGCGCAGACTGGTGAAATAGCGAGACTTACATCGAGTTAACACTGGCGTGAACGCTCCTGGTTAGGTAGGTGACTGAGTCAGCAACTCCAGCACATAGCCTTCGCCACGCACAGTACGGATCCGCTCACTCCCCAGTTTTCGCCGCAGGTGATGAATGTGGACTTCCAGGGTATTGGAGCCTATTTCGTCCTGCCAGTCGTAGAGATCCTCCTGCAATCGCTCACGACTGACCACCTTGCCGACCTGAATGGCCAGGCGGCGCAGCAGGGCAAACTCCCGCCGGGTCAAAATCACCTCCTGCCCGGCCAACAGCACACTCTTGCTCTCCAGATCCAACGCCAATTCACCGCACACCAGCTGATTGCTGGCCTTGCCATGATCCCGCCTGAGCAGGGCTCGCACCCGAGCCA
>JBOFBS010000373.1:0-2937 GCA_051645725.1 Aeromonadaceae bacterium
TTTGCCCGAGCCTGTTTCCCCTGCAATGATCACCACTTGATGTTCTTGAATGGCCTTGGCGATCTCCGCCTGCTTCTGACTGACCGGCAGGTTGTCCGGATAGGTGACCCTGGGTACACCGGCCAGACGGGACTGGTAACGCGCTTGCGCGGCATCCAGATCGGCGGCGATGGTCTCCAGCACGGCGGCCTGTTTGCCTTCAGGCAGCTTCTTGACCCCATGCAGACGGCTGGAGAGGCGGCGGGCGTCGAGATTCATGCAGGCAGAGAGACGGCGGCGCAGCGCCTCGATAGAGAGAGACAAGGTACGAATTCCTTAAATAGGTGCCCAGAGGGGCCATATCGATAAGCTGGGAGCGATCCTAAAGAGCGAGTGGGGACGGTGCAAGCCTTAACGTAGTGCAAGGCATGGGAATACAGCGTGATTGGTCGATCCTCATACTTGGAAAAACGTTCCTAGTAAGATGGCATAACATGAAAAGTGTGCGGTTTCCCAAATAATCAAGGCAAGCCGCAGCTTGCCTTGGAAGAGAGGGAAAGAGGATCAACCGTGAGTGTTGTGGACAAAACAGGTGGTGAGCTGGGCGTGAATGGCCTGCATCACGTTGTGACGATTGATGACCCCGAGCAGGCGTCCCTCCTCTACCACCGGATAGATCTTCGGCTTTTGCCCCATCATCATCTCTGCCAGGGTCAAAATGCTGGTATCGGGCCTCACCGTCAGCACCTCTTTGCGCATCACATCCTTGACCTGTGCCACCTGCTCGCAGTGGTAGGCCTCCTTGAGCATTACGGCGATGCAATCCTGCTCGGAGATCCAGCCGATCAGATGCCCCTTCTCATCCACCACCGGGCCCCCCAGCTGATGGCTGTTCAGAAATTTTTCGACCGCAGATTGCACCATCATGTCGGCTGTGAAGGTGATGGGTCTGCTCTGCATATAATCCTTGGCTTTTAGCGATTCCATATCTGTCCCCTAATGGTCATTCAAGCTCTCTTCTGCATACCGATACGGCATTCTGCACGGCTTGTTCCAAGCATAGCTGGCTCACTGCAAGATGGTTCAGTGACCAAGCCTCCCTCAACTTATTGCATGCACCTCCTCGCGAGTCGGGATCGCCGCCATCATCATCTGCGGCAGGTGGTCAGCCAGCACCGCCACCACGGCGGGATCGACCCGTCCCTGATCCGCCAGTTGTTGCAAAAAGGCCAGCGCATCACGAGCTGGCAACCCGCGCCGGTAAGGTCGGTCCTGCACCATCGCCTGAAAGATATCGGCCACCCGCAAAATACGCGCTTCCAGCGCCATGGCGGATGCTGGCAGATGGAACGGATAGCCCTCCCCGTCCGGCTCCTCATGGTGATAGGCCGCCCAGCAGGCAATCTCTTCAAATCCCTCGATGTGGCGCAGGATCTGGTAGGTCTCGAAGCTGTGGGCCTTGATGACGGCACGCTCCTCTTTCGTCAGGCTGGCAGGCTTGTCGAGGATTTCGTCCGGCACCCTGAGCTTGCCCAGATCGTGCAATAACCCGGCGATCTCCAGCATGTCGCAGTGGATGGCACTAACCCCCATCTGTTCCGCCAACGCACGAGACAAGCGACTCACCCCGAGAGAGTGGGTCATGGTAAAGGGGCTCTTGGCATCGACGATGCCGGAGAAGATCCGCGCCAGCGCTTTCAGCTCCCCGTTCGAGGTCAGACAGGGCTCCCGCACCTGCAACATCTCCAGCATGTAGTCATTGATGGATCGAGCCTCCAACTGCAACCAGAATGCCTCCGAGCAGGATGCCTTGAGAAAGGCCTCCACCAGCTCGGGGGCAAAGAACTCGTCACAACAATCCTGCAGCCGTGCGCGGATCTCGTCGGTGTGCATCAACAGCGAGCCGTCAGCGTAATGAGGGGCGGCCAGCGCATCACAGCGATCCACCAGAAAGATAAGATTGGCCTGACGGGCAACCCTGGAGTCCACATCGGCCATCTCGCGCAACAGGTGCCAGTGGGTATGGTGATAACGGATAGGGAGCGCCAGCGGGGCCAGCAAACGGAAATCCTTGAGCAGCTGATACCCCACCTCACAGTGGTGCTGGGAGGACTCCCAATCGAACTCGCTGACCAGATGGTGATGGGTAGTGGTCGAGGAGACACCAATATCGTGCAACACCCCGAGCTCGAACAGCAGACAGCGCTCGGCGTCACTCACCCCCAGAAACCGGCTGCACTCGGCGGCCATGATCCCGACGCGTTTACCGTGGGCCACATCGCCAATGCCCACCAGATCCAGTGAGGCTGACAGGGCATAGACCACCTGCCTGAGATCCACTTGCAACGAAAAGGGGGCTGCGCGTTGTACTCTGTCCATGATCCGTATCCCATGGGATGTGATAGTTGCAGGCTGGAGTCATTTTGCTCCTTACTGTCTATCAATTTAGTCAATGGCACGCGCCTTTGCCTCTCCCTTTTCGGCGGATATCGACCACAACATTCACAGACTCGCACTCACACTGAAGCGCACTGCTTACGATAAACCGCATTCTCAATCTGTTCATTATTTGTCAGTTAAATAATGAAAGTGCCAGACAACCTGTTCGATGGCTAACTGACTCACATTTAAAAAATGGTCCGAGCTTAATAAACCACCGACCCATTTTGCTTAAGTGTCAGTTAATTTAAATTGAAGTGTCGCTCTGGCAAAAATACCCAATAAACATGGCTGTTTATTTCCCCTGATTTGAATACCGCTTTATTACCCGAGATGTGAGCCCTGTCACCCCACCCATTAAGCAGACCCCGTTGACGACAGGGCCTCGCACCGCCCGTGCCCCTTGTGTTGTATGGGGTAGCGCGGCCGAATTGGCTAAAAACACACCGGATAACCACCAGTTATATTCGCTATAAGGCGACAGGGAGATAACCGCTCAATAGAGTGAAACTGTTGAAC
>JBOFBS010000374.1:0-1885 GCA_051645725.1 Aeromonadaceae bacterium
CATAGAGATTTTTTACAACCGCCAACGTCGGCATTCACGACTTGGTAATGTCAGCCCGGCGGAGTTTAACAAGAGGTATTGGAGAACGGCTCAGGCTGCTTGATCCGGGACTGTCCGATCTTGTCAGGAGACCTCATCGCGTTCAATATTGCTTTGCGCTCCGCAAGGGGGACGAGGTGCAACCGGTTTATAGTGATGATTGGCCGGATCAATTGGCTCGTGTTGAACCTGTTAGTGCCTGCCATGCGGTTATTCAGTACCAGGGCAAACCTGTTGACGTGTTTTGTGATCCCGATGGCGATGCTTTGCGGCGGCGGGTGAACGGTGCTTTATTCGCTGGGGCAGGGGACAAAGAGAAGCCAAGTAATGACCGGACATAAAACCACTCACTGCGTAATGCGAATGTTTATGTTAAATACGATTGCCTAGCTCACAACGGACAGGGGCGGTAGCCCCTATAAGCCGCCCTCTGCTGTCCATTTAGCCTCCAACCGTCTCGCGGCGAAACACGCCCATCTTGCCCAAAGACTGGATCACCCCCTTTCCTGCTAAACCGATCTCTAGTGCCCCAATCAGAGCAACCAGCCGAAGGCTATAGGGTGCGGTTGGTAACACCTTATCCTCCTATCCCATGGCCAGCTCTTACGCCTTGTCTTGCATCTTGTGGGGTTGCTGCTGTTCAAGCCCCCCGGGTAGTAATACGGGGGGAATTCCCAGACAACCATGCTCACACCATCCACGGGGGAGGGGTGTTATCTCTTACGAAGTAGGATTTATGTCATTAAGGGCTTGGTTTGCAAGCAATAGCCCCAATATCCGTATGGAGCATGCCGCTCATCAGATGGGGTAGTTAAATGTTCAAACAGATCATTCCAGCCACTGGTTGGTGGTTACGTAGAGAAGTATCTAAAGGTGAGTTTATCGATGAACCTTTAGTTGCGTGGGGCTTGTATGAAAATCCTGAGCATGACGGGGATGCTGCCGTGACTGGCTTAGTTACAGATCCTGATGGTTTGGGTTTGTGTGAAGCATCTGCAGGCTTCTACATTCACCAGAGCGAAATCGATCAAGAACGTGCTCAAGACCCTGTGTGTAACAAGCCTCTCGGTATTCGGGCTGGAGCTGTGCGTAAGTCTTAAGCTTCTGTTTTAATGCCGATAAAGCTAGTTATCGGCGTTAATCACGAGGGGCCTATGGGCCCTTTTTTCTATTTGGAGAGACGGAATGAATCATCTTGAGTCCCTTGCAAGGGAATGGTTAGAGTGGAATGGCCATATCGTCAGGACCAACATCATGGTTGGTAAGCGTGCTGCAGGTGGCCACGAGATGGAGGTCGATGTTGTGGCCTATGACCCCAAAGACGGTATAATAAAGCATTATGAGCTTTCTTTGGATGCTCAAAGTTGGGACAAACGACGCCCGCGTTTCGAGAAGAAGTTTCAGTCTGCAAGGCGTTACATGTTCGATGAAATCTTTCCGTTTCTGCCCGCAGATACGCAGATCCAGCAGTTTGCTGTGTTGCCAAGTGATGGTCAGAAAGAGATTGCCGGAGGTCAGGTCATATCTGTGGATGACTTCGTTGCAGCGATTGCGCGTGAAGTGATGGCAGTGAAGAAAGCCTCTCGAGCTGCGATCCATGAGCAGTATCCATTACTGCGTCAAACCCAGTTTTTACTGTGTGGCTACCACAAGGCACCAGACTTTACCTCTAAGCATGACTGCGCATAATGTATATTATGTTAAATTAGATATCTTGTTTCCTGTCACCACTAATTGAACTGTGTATAATGGCAACAATTGATCCTATCTTCGACCGGATGTCTTAAGTGGCTGAATTAACATCAGAACAATTAAAACCCGCTTTTGCGATTGAACAGTTCCCCAA
>JBOFBS010000375.1:0-2785 GCA_051645725.1 Aeromonadaceae bacterium
CGCTGTTCGTGAGTCCACTGGACATGGTGGACAACCTGCCCTGCGAGATTAACTTTGCGTGGTGGGAGCGTGAGTGCAACGACCTCGGCTATCCCGTTGGGGAGTGGCGACGCACCATTGTGGGTGCCTACGTCAACCATGGCAGCAATGACGCACCAGATTGGAGTAGTCATACCTGAGCCACGACTACCAGCACACACAAGACCCCATACAGCCCCTCACGCCGAGGGGCTGTTTGCATTTGAAGGAAGCCCAACCATGCATGACCTACGTGATTACAAGACTCTGTCCGCCCGACAACTCACCGCCGCTATCGGCAAGCTCAACCACAACACCGCGCCGAATATAATGACCCATCTGGCATTACGGGCTAAGCAGCCACTCCCGCTCGGTAATGGTCGCAGCAGAGCCAAGGCCCTCAAGCTGCTGCGCCGGGTCAAGAAAGCCCACAAGGCGGGCTGTATCCCGCTTGAGCTCACTGTGACGGGTTGCCGACTCGACCGGGGGAGCCATCAGGCTGACCGTTACTACTACGACCGCACACTGCTGGCCCAAGGCTGGCAGCAGTACGACACCGAAGAAGATGCCTGGTATTTCGGCATCTGGATTCACACAGAGAAGCTCGAGACCTTTACCTACGCCGAAGGGGATACCAGCCATGTGATTGCGCCAAACATTGAGGCGTTTCGTGCTGAATTGGCGCGGCTCTACCAGTACCACCCGCAAGCCCCGGCGTTTATCAGCATCGACCCGGAAGCGGGCGTTGTAACCCGCCACTTTGAAGCCAAACCGGAGGTGTGAAATGGCGAAAAACATCACCATCAAGGTGCCCGGCAAACATCCGCAAACCGGCGAGCTCACCACCTTTGAACTCAAGGGCCAACGCATGGATATCGACATCGGCGGGCAGGCCGTGCCCTTTCTTATTCACGGGAGGGGCATCGGCACCTCGCTTACCCACATCCCGAGTGGCTACCGCATTGCACTGCTCGGTGGTTGGCTCACTGCGCGTTACGCAATACCTGAGAATAAGCCCAGTAGAACTGCCTGTGCCCAGATGGCCATAGACAGGCTGGTTGCCCAGTACGGCTCGCTGCACCTGCTGGACCGTCTCAATTGCAAGCCGGTTATCAATCAGCTGTAACGCACAGCCCAGACAACAAGGAACGATGCAATGACCAACACCCTACCTACAACACCTAATCCACTGGCAGGCCATTCGGTGATGCAGATGCTGGATGTCGCCATGAGTTCAATCGTTGGTGATTACGATGACGCAGACCTGGTGCCGGAATGGCAATGGGTCAAGCAAATGGCCTCCCATGAACATGTCGGTGTGAAGGATGACTCCGCCTACGAGTACACCCTGAACCTGGCCATGGATCTCGATACGATCCCGCCAGCGCTGCAACCCTTGATCACTGCAGCCCAACTGGTCGCTGTGAACTACATCCTGTTTTACAACGGCTAGCCACCGCGACCATCCCATCGCTCATCAACAACCAACATAAAGGGCCAGCCCTATCAGGCTGGCCTTTTGGAGCATTCTATCACTAGGGATGCTGAATGAGCAGACTGTGGTTGTCTAGCATGCTCTGCAGGATGTCATGGGAAGAGGTGCTGGTGAGATTCCAGCTGTTCAGATCCACATCCTTCAGGGTGATCTGTTGAGTCACATGACCGTCTCCTGCAGGAGCAATCGAGAGGCTCACATCGCTCAGGCCGTTGCTACCAGCCGACACTGATGCAGAAAGATGACCAATGAGGCTATCTACTTTACTGTTTACCACCCCCTGTAATATATCAGCCAGATCGATCCTGTCCCCCTCTTCCGGATGGAAGTCGGTGATGGTGTCGATGGCTGGCTGGCCCGCGTTCCCCACATCTCCCTGCTGCCAGACGAAGAGATCGCTGCCGGCGCCGCCGGTGAGGATGTCTTCACCCTTGCCGCCCAGCAGGCGATCATCCCCCGCGCTGCCAAACAGCCAATCCCCCTGATCCGACCCCAGCAACGTATGACCGGCCTGGGTATGGATGGTCACGGTATCGAGGGGGGTGCTGATGGTGGTCCCCCCAGTACTCGACTCGGCACTCAGCCCCAGCACATGGTCTCCCGCCGTCAGACCGTCCAGGTAGAGCGGCAGCGAGTGGCCACCCGGAATGAGCCAGTCACCGTTGCCGTCGGCATGGCCGACCGGCTGCCCTTGCTCATCCAGCACCTGGGCCCCCGCCAGACCGCTGATGCGCAGCGACAGCTCGCCTGGTGCCGGGTTCACCACGCTGGCGGTCAGATTGAGGGGCTCCATGGCGCCATGCAGGGCATGGAGCTCGTGCATCCCCACCATCAGGCTCGGCAGATCCGGTTCAGCCATCACCGTGATGGTCACCTGGTCGGTGTCGCTCAAGGGCCCGCCCGCGCCGCTGTTGCCCTGATCCGAGGTGATGATGGTGAGGTTGTCCTCGCCCCAGAAATCCCAGGCCGGTTCATAGTGCAGGTTGCCGGCCAGCAGCTGATTGAGATCGGCCAGCGATCCCACCAGGGTCATTTCGTTGCTGCCCGCTCCCTGTACCGAGACCGCTCCCGCAGCCCCCAGCAGGGTCAGTACCCCATGCTCGACCCGCAGCACCATGGAGACAGGCGCACTGCCTGCATCCACATCCTTCACGCTGACGCCAGAGAGCGACAGGGAGCCATCCTCTTTGACCGTCATGCTGCCAGGCAGCTGATTGACCGGCGCATCGTTGACCGGCTGCACCTCGATGGGCAGCACATCGGTATCGCTTA
>JBOFBS010000376.1:0-1541 GCA_051645725.1 Aeromonadaceae bacterium
GCTATCAGGTTGTACAAAGGCCAAGGCGGCCCAGCCAACCGCTTTTTTCATTTCATCTTGAGTCACACTCATCTCCTGCTATCTGGCTTGCGGCCCGGATTATAGCGAAGATAGCGCCGATCGGCAGCTTACTTTCAGATGGCCCAATGTAGCCGTCGAGTAGGGGTGAGTAGTTCGGGGAGGGGGACGTCCCACTCTTCAGTGGGTATTGCCAGGTACTCTTGGCAGTCATGGGCAATGCCTATGGGATATGGTCCCAGTTTATGCTGTTGCCACTGCTCTAGGGTCCGGTCATAGAATCCACCTCCCATGCCTAACCGGTTTCCTGATGAGTCAAAGGCGACAAGAGGAGTGAACATGATGTCGATCTCTTTTTTATCGATAATTCGATGGCACGCCAGTGATGGTTCCATAATACCGAAACGATTAGTTCGCATTGGCGTGTCGGCGTCGTAGTCCATAAAAAGCAGGTGACCGGGGGAAAATGGATGGAGCACGGGTAAACACACAGAGATGTTATTTGTCCAGAACCACTGAATTGTTGCTGATGTATCAAGTTCGCCATCATTAGCTAGATAGATAGCAACCCGTTTTACTTGGGGGATAAGAGGATGGCTGGCGATCTGTTGTGCCAACTGAATACCAGCTTGCAACTGCTGGTATTGACTCAACATTTTGCGTTTGCTCCGAACCAGTTGCCGGATTTTATTTCGTTCAGACATTCGGTTCCCCGGTGGTGCCGTTGCGGGCCTCAGCCCTTGAACCCTGAGGTTCAAGGCGGAAATCTGACTCCAACCGCAGGCTTCTCGATACGAGTCGAGCTTGCACAATAGTCGGACGACGACTTCCTAAGGTGTAAATATCGGCTCAGGGACATTGGCCCACTGACAAACACCCCAGGGATAAAACAAATTTGCGGCAATCAGCGTCTAAGTAACTTTCCCTGCTCTTGCAAGGCTTCTTCGATGGTACTTTGAAGCATTCTGATCCGCTGATCCATAGTTTCAGAGTATTGCTGATTCTTGTTTTTTTCAAGTGTCAGGGCATGACAAAAATTGAGTGCAGCCATTACAGCAAGTTGTTCGTTGTTACTGGTTCGAGAACGTTGCCTCATCATGGCCAAAGTATCATTCAGTTCAACAGCTGCGCTCTGTAAGGCTTGGCGTTGTCCTTCTTGACAAGATAGCTTGTAGACACGCCCCATGATGTTGATCTCAATCGCTTCAGTCGCTGTGGTCATGCTTTCCTCTGGACCCGCTATTACTCTTCTGAGTCAATAATGCTTAACTAGGCGGGACTATATAGCGCTGATCTACAAGTTTCAAGGGGCGTCTGGTTGTAAGCGGAAGCAAGTGCTAGGATCGCTCTTTGGTCTGTCAGCTCCAGCTGATTTTTTGTACTTATTTGAAAATTAAAGAAGGTTGGAAAATGAACAACCAGGTGTTTAGCCAATATAATCAAGCTTCAGATTTGCTTGATAGCCATCAGATCATGGCCACTCCGGCCGAGATCCATGGTGTCCTTTGCGGTTTGTTATGCGG
>JBOFBS010000377.1:0-1831 GCA_051645725.1 Aeromonadaceae bacterium
TCACCATAGACAAAGTTTTCCAGCAAGGGCTGCTGCTCGTGACTGGCCAGCACCACACACTGGGCTCTTTGGCCATCCCGGCCAGCCCGGCCTATCTCCTGACTGTAGTTTTCGATGGATTTGGGGAGGTCGTAATGGATCACCCGACGAATGTCGGCTTTGTCTATCCCCATGCCAAAGGCTATGGTGGCGACGACGCAGGGGAGTTGGCCGGCCATGAATTGCTGTTGTACTGCCTGCCGCTCCTCGCTGCTCATGCCCGCATGGTAAGCGCGGGCCCGCAGACCCTGCTGATTGAGCTGCGTGGCCAACTCTTCGCTGCTGTGCTGTTGCGTCACATAGATAATGGTCGGCTCGGTTGGTGCGCTCTGTAGCAATGGCAGCAGGGTTGCCATACGCTTGGCTTGCAGGACGGGCAGGATCTGCAGATCCAGATTCGGGCGATAGAAGCCGGTGACCACTATCTGTTCGCGAGGAATGGCAAACTTCTGCTGCATGTCGGCGATCACGGCGGGTGTGGCCGTGGCGGTCAGCAGCAGCACCTGGGGGATCTTGAGCTGCTGACGATAGTCGGGGAGCTTAAGGTAGTCGGGGCGGAAGTTGTGCCCCCATTCGGAGATGCAGTGGGCCTCATCGATCACCAGCAGCGAGAGAGGAACCTGGGCGATGAAGTGACGAAAGCGCTCGTTCTTTAATCTCTCTACCGAGATCATCAGTATCTTGATGTGGCCCGCTCGCACGGCCTGCATCACGGCCTGACTCTGTTGGGGCGTCTGAGTCGAGTCTATGGTGGCGGCGGCAATTCCTTTTTTCTCTAAAAAGTCGAGCTGATCATGCATCAGTGCCAGCAGCGGCGAGATCACCAGGGTGAGATGCGGCAACTGCAGGGCCGGGAGCTGATAGCAGAGGGATTTACCGGCCCCGGTGGGAAAGATGGCGGCAGCCGATCCTCCGGCCAGTATGTGGTTGATGACAGCCTCTTGCCCGGGTCGCAGTGTGTCATAGCCAAAGTATGCTTTGAGTAGATGCATGGCGCTTATCTGAGTAGACATGGGGGATCCATTATTCAGGCTGGAGGCGGATTGGTATATCTGTAAAAAAATAAGGCCGCATGTGCGGCCTTGATTTGCGAGTCAGTTGACTTACTTGGGTTCGCCGATAGGCAATACGGTACGGCCAAACTTCTCGTTCAGCACTTCAGCCATGGCCAGGTAGATGGCGGAGGCGCCGCAGATGATGCCTTCGAAGCCTGCGATGGTGCCCAGCGTGGCGCTACCCAGGAAGTCGCGTGCAGCCAGCAGGGCAAAGAGCACGACCAGTGAACCGAAGACAAATTGCAGTGCCTTGGGCCCCTTGAGGGTGCCGAAGAACATGAACAGGGTAAAGGTGCCCCACATCAGCAGGTACCAACCCATGGAGAACTCATCAGCGGCCTCAATCCAGCCCCATTTTGGCATCAGGATCAGGAATACCAGGCTGATCCAGAAGAAACCGTAGGAGGTGAAGGCCGTCAGGCCGAAGGTGTTGCCCTTCTTGAACTCCATGATGCCGGCAATGACTTGTGCCATGCCACCGTAGGCCAGGCCCATGGCCAGTATCATGGCGCTGATGGGGAAAAAGCCTGCGTTGTGGATGTTCAGCAGTACTGTGGTCATACCAAAGCCCATCAGGCCTAGCGGGGCCGGGTTGGCCAATTTTTCGTTCACTATTGTCTCTCCGTGTGGTGGGTGTGTCGACGGCTGGGCAGCATGTCGATTTATCATGTAAAACGCGCGCGATTTTAGAGGTTGCCACTCTTCGTGACAAGTTGGCTGCAAGTTATCAGAGATTT
>JBOFBS010000378.1:0-2298 GCA_051645725.1 Aeromonadaceae bacterium
CCGCGTCACCACAAAGGCCTTGAGCGCGGCGGCACCGTTGGCCGGATGACGATAGTAGAAGCCGATCAACAGATAACTGCAGAGGCCGACCCCTTCCCACCCCAGGTAGACGAACATCAGATCATCGGCCAGGATGAGAAAGAGCATGCTGGCTATGAAGAGGTTGGTATAGGCGAAGAAGCGGGAGTACCCCTCCTCGCCGCGCATATACCAGGAGGCAAAGAGATGAATGAAGAAGCCCACCCCGGTCACCACACCCAACATGGTCAGGGAGAGACCATCGAGCCGCAGCTGAAGCGCAGGCTGGAACTCCCCCACCGCGACCCAGCGCCAGAGCAGTTGCTGGTAGCTACCACCAACCGGGGTATGGGCCAGAAAGTCCATGCCAACCCAGAGGGCCACCAGGGCCGAGAGGCCGACACTGCCCACCCCCAGTAAGGCGGCACGGGACTCCTGCCAGCGACCAGCGGAGAAGGCTAAGAGCAGCGCACTTAGCAAGGGAAACAGAAACGTCAGAAATAGTAGGCTCATCCGCGCATCTCGCTCACGATATCCACATCCAGTGTGTGATGACGGCGATAGAGCATCAGCAATAACGCCAACCCTATGCTGGCCTCTGCCGCGGCCAGCGAGATCACCAGAATGTACATTATCTGGCCATCAGCCTGAGCCCAGCGGCTGCCAGCCACCACAAATGCCAGCGCCGCCGAGTTCATCATGACTTCGATACTCATGAGGATAAACAGCAGGTTACGCCGCATCAGCAAACCGCAGAGCCCCAGGCAGAAGAGCACGGCGGCAACCAGCAGCCCATGCTCCATGGGAATGGCATTCATGGCTTGCCTCCTTCGTTGGGGGTGGCGATGAGATCGCCCCGTTTATCTTCCTTACCCAGGTGATAGGCCGTTACCAGCCCTGCCAACAGCAGTATGGAGGCGAGCTCCACCACCAGCAGATAGGGGCCAAACAGCGTGATACCGACCGCCTTGGCCGTCACCTCACTACCCCCTATGGTCCCCTGTGCCGAGAGAATGGCATTGCCCAGAATGATGAGCAGCAGGAAGGCCAGCACGGCGGGTAGCGCCCAACTGCCAGGAGTCAACCACTGCTTCTCCTGAACCTCGGCACTGCCCAGGTTCAGCATCATCACCACAAAGACAAACAGCACCATAATGGCACCGGCATAGACGATCACCTGCATGGCGCCCGCAAAGCCGGCTCCCAGGGTGAAGAAGATCATGGCCACCGCAATCAAGGAGATGATGAGATTGAGCAGGGCATGCATCGGATTACTGTTACTGATCACCCGCACCGTCGCCACTATGGCGATGAGTGCCGAGGCATAAAACGCGACTAACTCCATGGCTCTCTCCTCAGGGCATCAGGCTCTTGACGTCGATCGGTTGGGCTTCCTGCTCGGCCGCCCCTTTGGGCTTGCCCGCTATGGCCATACCACTCCGGCGATAGAAGTTGTAATCCGGGTACTTGCCGGGGCCAGAGATGAGCAGATCTTCCTTCTCGTAGACCAGGTCCTGCCGCCTGTACTCCCCTAACTCAAAGTCGGGGGTAAGCTGAATGGCCGTGGTAGGACAAGCCTCCTCACACAATCCACAGAAGATGCAGCGCGAGAAGTTGATGCGAAAGAACTCCGGATACCAGCGACCATCTTCCCGTTCACTCTTCTGCAAGGAGATGCAGCTCACCGGGCAGGCCACGGCACAGAGGTTACAGGCGACGCAACGCTCATCACCGTCCGGATCCCGGGTCAAGATGATACGGCCACGGTAACGAGGCGCCAGATAGACAGCCTCTTCCGGGTAGCAAAGGGTGTCCCGCTTGCGCCAGGTATGGGAGAAGATCATGGCCAGGCTGCGAAGCTGAGTGCCGACGCCATTAATAATTTCTTTGATAATCATAGGCCTGCCTCAGTTTTGACTCAGAAGAACCCAGGCCCCGGTCGCCAGCATATTGAGCAGGGTCAGGGGCAAGCACACCTTCCAGCCAAACGACATCACCTGATCGAAACGGGGTCGGGGCAGCGAGGCGCGCAGCAGGATAAAAAGCATCATGAAAAAAGCTGTCTTTAACACGAACCAGACAATGGGTGGGAACCAGGGGCCCAACCATCCCCCGAAGAAGAGGCTGACTATCATGGAGGAGACCAGGACTATGCCTATGTACTCGCCGACAAAGAAGAGGCCCCACTTCATGCCCGCGTACTCGATGTGATAGCCATCGGCCAGCTCCTGCTCGGCTTCGGGCTGATCGAAGGGGTGTCTGTGTGTCACGGCCACACCG
>JBOFBS010000379.1:0-3951 GCA_051645725.1 Aeromonadaceae bacterium
AACTAACCTTGGCCATCTCTTTTTCGATTAACTGGATCAGGATGTGGATGATTTTGATATGTACCTCCTGGATACGGTCAGCAAAACCAAAATGGGGGACACGGATCTCGATATCGGCCA
This sequence comes from Aeromonadaceae bacterium, assembly GCA_051645725.1. Taxonomy (GTDB): domain Bacteria; phylum Pseudomonadota; class Gammaproteobacteria; order Enterobacterales; family Aeromonadaceae; genus Pseudaeromonas. The sequence continues at coordinate 121 of JBOFBS010000379.1, forward strand.
GCCCAGCCATCTTGCCACCATCTTTACCGGTCAAAGCGATGCACTTCATACCCTTGGCCCTGGCCGCTTCAATGGCGCGAACTATATTGCCTGAATTGCCACTGGTAGAGATCCCTAGCAGTACATCCCCCTCACGCCCAACCGCTTCGACATAACGCGAGAACACATACTCATAGCCAAAGTCATTGGAGACACAAGAGAGATGGCTGGGATCGGATATGGCAATTCCTGCATATCCGGGACGGTTCTCACGATAACGGCCGGTCAACTCCTCGGCAAAATGCATGGCATCACAATGAGATCCGCCATTACCACAAGAGAGGATCTTGCCTTGTTGCTTGAACGAGTCGGCTATCATGACGGCCGCAGCAGAAATTTTCTGCAAATTATCCGTCTGTGCCATAAAGTCCGTTAATACCTGCGCAGCTTCCTTCAACTCGTGTTCAATGATCTCTTGATACATCCCTCACCCTCTTATCGACAGACTATCAGGAGTGCTATTGTGACATAAGCCACCCTTTACGCCAGTGGTAGCTCGTCACAGAGCAAATTACTGCGTCAAGACACAGAACAAGGCAAATAGCATGAGGATACCTTTCATTCTTGGGATCTTTTTATATGATTAAAGAGCCGGACTTCAGGCGTAGCCACCAGGACAATAACTATGCAATTGGATGATGAGATCCTGATCATTGACGATAATGTCTCTGAAACTCGTCACATCAAGCAAGGGTGGAAAGTCTTGATCGTTGACGATGAACCTGAAGTACACCGCATCACCAAGATGACACTTACACAATTCCAGTTCGATAACAAACCGATTGAGTTTTTGCATGCCTACTCAGGTGATGAAGCCAAAGCTTTGATGGCGCAAGAAAACGATGTCGCCCTCATGTTGCTTGATGTCGTGATGGAGACAGACAGCGCCGGCCTGGATGTCGTACGCCATGTTCGCAACGAGCTGTGTAACCAGAGCGTACGGATAGTCCTGCGCACCGGTCAACCTGGCCAGGCACCAGAAGATGATGTAGTAGCCAACTTCGACATCAACGACTACAAGGATAAGACCGAACTCACCTCCCAGAAGTTACGCACCCTGATCCGGGCTAGCCTGCGCTCCTACCGCGATATTTGCACCCTGGAGCACAACCGCAAAGGGCTGGAGAAGGTGATCGCAGCCTCCAAGGGGATCTTTGAAAAACAGGCACTGAAACAGTTTGTCGAGGGTACGCTGGAGCAGCTGAGCGCCCTGCTGGCGCTGGAGGAAACCAGCCTCTATAGCCTAAAGCAGAATGCCTATGAGCTGCGCGATCATGAGTTGGATCCACTACTGGAGGTGAATGAATACCACTCTAACCTGGCCAAGTCAGACATCATCGCGGAAGCTATCGCCAAGCGGAATAATGTTTACCGCGATAACGAACTCGTCATCTTCTGCAAAAATCCACTACACAGCCTGCTGTTTCACATCGAAGGCACGCGACCACTGAGCCAGGTTGATACCTACCTGCTCAACCTCTTTACAGAGAATATTGTGGTAGCGCTGGAGAACATTCGACTCAACGAGTTGCTGGCGGACAATCAAAGGGAAATCATCTACCGGATTGGGGAAATTGTCGAAACCCGCTCCAAAGAGTCCGGCCTGCATGTCAAACGGGTTGCCCTCTATTGTGAACTCTTCACCCGCCTGTTGGGTCTGCCCGAAGAGCGCGCAGAATTGATGAAGCGAGCCTCACCGCTGCATGATATCGGCAAGATAGGCATACCTGATGCCGTACTGCATAAACCCGGAAAACTGGATGCTGACGAGTGGGAAATCATGAAGACTCACGCTCAGATTGGCTATGACATGTTGAGCGGGTCCAATATCGAACTCTTTCAGGTAGCATCAAAAATTGCCCTGAACCATCACGAGAAGTGGAATGGCAGCGGCTATCCACAGGGACTCAAGGGAGAGCAGATCCCCCTTGAGGGGCGCATCACGGCGCTGGTAGATGTATTTGATGCCTTGGGTTCCGACCGCTGCTATAAGCGAGCCTGGCCACTGGAAAAGATCCTTGCACTCATTCAGGAAGAGCGAGGTCAGCACTTCGATCCCGAGTTGGTAGACTTGATGCTAAACAACCTGGATGGCTTTCTCGCCATACGCGATACCTACAAGGACGAGTTCCAAGGCGACTAGCCGACTATGTACCATTCAGGAGCAGGCCCCCTGCTCCTATTACCATGGATTCACGTTTTGCTGCAGAATCAGCCTGTCGGCTCTTCTCGCCACAGACAACGACCACCCTTCTTGGCAACCAGATCGAGACGTTTTTCATGGGCGGTTATTTCATCGCAGCTGGCCATGATCACCCGCAGATTGAATGCCTCGCGCTCCAGGCGCTGAGGCTCACCTCGCTCTTCGCTTCGGGCCTGTTGCTCCTCCTGGGCACTCAGATCGAGACGGGTCTGGCCACCTGTCATCAACAGGTAGACATCGGCCAGGATCTCGGCGTCCAACAAGGCGCCGTGCAACGTCCGGTGGCTGTTATCTATATCATAACGGCTGCAGAGGGCATCCAGACTATTGCGCTTCCCCGGGAAGAGTCGGCGCGCCATCACCAGGGTATCGGTGACGGTACAGATCTGCCTGGTACGGGTTGGAATGCCTAACTTCTCAAACTCATAATCCATGAAGCCAACGTCAAAGGGGGCATTATGGATAACGAGTTCAGCCCCATCGATGAAGCGCAGAAACTCGTCAGCTATGGCTGCAAAAGTCGGCTTATCCGCCAGGAAAGCATCTGTGATGCCATGCACCCGGATCGCCTCTTCATCCACTAACCGGTCCGGCTTGATATAGACATGGAAGTGGTTTCCGGTCAAACGGCGGTTGATCACCTCAACACAGCCGATTTCAATAATCCGGTGCCCCAGATAGTGAGGGCCACCGCTTACATTCATCCCTGTGGTTTCGGTATCGAGTATAACCTGGCGTGTGGATTGAATTGGGTTCATAGGCCTTTTGTGTCACACTGCGTAAAATTCCATTTTACTCTATTTCCCTCATGTTAAAGCAGATTTCACTCTTTACCGATGGATCCTGCCTGGGCAATCCTGGCCCTGGTGGATATGGTGCCGTTCTCATCTACAAGCAACATCGTAAGGAACTATCCCAAGGCTATCGACTGACCACCAACAACCGTATGGAGTTAATGGCAGCCATAGCCGGACTCAGCTCGTTACAGGAGCCTTGCAAGGTGGATTTGACGACTGACAGCCAATACGTGAAGCAGGGGATGACACAGTGGATCCAAAATTGGAAACGGCGAGGCTGGCTGACGGCAAACAAGGAGCCGGTCAAAAACGTCGATTTGTGGCAGCTGCTAGATAAAGAGGTGCAACGGCACCAGGTTACTTGGCACTGGGTGAAGGGGCACTCAGGCCATGATGAAAACGAACGCTGTGACATTCTGGCTCGTGATGCGGCCATGGGGCTGGAACTGCTAGAAGATAGCGGCTATCAAGCCTAAATCCTTCAGATCCTGGCCATACCATTGACCAGGATTGGCTTGCTAAACCAGCGAGCCCTCCCCTCAAGGGTCAATGGTATGGTGCGCTTGCGCGCAGCCAGGACATAGACGGAAGCAAAATAGCTGAAATAATCGCGTCCCAGATTCTCGCGCCACCAGTGGATCCGGCTCTGTTGCGAGAGCGAGCTGAAACCAAATGACTCAAGGTGGATGACATCGAACCCAAGAAGTCCCAACCAATCACAAACCCGCTCTGGGGAAAACATACGGGCATGCCAGGGTTGAGCGCGCCGTAACCGAGGAAATAGCCGCCCTA
>JBOFBS010000380.1:0-1892 GCA_051645725.1 Aeromonadaceae bacterium
GCATTGACGATGGTTTCCGCGAGAACCTTGTCATCATTGAGCAGGGTGCCCTGGAGTACCAGACCCAGGGCAGTGATGGCGGTCTCAAGATTGGCCGACATCTGGTCGAGAATGGATTGTCGTACCGTGGTGATCTCCAGCATGAGCAACAGGACGGCACCGATGGCGAACAGGATCAGGATGATCACATTTAACAATTTTGCCAATGACATACCCACTCCATGGTGATGTTTTTGCAACATTTGCGGATCCGGAGTGCCAAACAACCGGACTAGGTTCTTAAAAATAGAAAAAAATGGCTAAAAACGACGATCATTTCTGCCCATGCTGGAAGGTTATGCATAAAATGTGAGTTTCGTGCATGTAGCTATGAACTTTTTGTAAGTATTTAGGTCTAAAAGCCAGATATTCGGTTTTCATAATAAAAAATCATAAAAACAGACCCACAAACACCACCCTTAGATCTAATAACAGGATAGCGGATGAAACGTCTCCGTCCCTTGGTAGCACAGGCTGCCAATTGGGAACCCCCGGTTCCCCGCAAACACTTTTACGCCATGCTATTGCTCACGGCCATGACGCTGTCAGCGGTAGCCGTATTGCCAGCCCCGGGTGACATCCTGGAGCGGCCACTGCGTCTGGAGTTGCCGATCGCCACCACGGGCACCGCAACCAACGAAGACAATACCGACTTCAACGACATCCCGGATCACGAGCTGGTGGAGGCCGCAGCTCCGGAGGACGACATTCCGGCCGATCCCACGCCCCAATGGCAGGACTACCGGGTACGCAACGGCGAAAACCTGACCACCATCTTCAACACCCTGGGCCTGTCCACCACCACCCTCTACAAGGTGCTGGATGCGGACACCAAGAACCATCTGGCTCGCCTCAAGCCCGGCCAGACCATAGAGCTGCTGATCGATCAGGACAACATACTGCAGCAACTGAAGATCCGTCTGAACATCAAGCAGACCCTGGTGCTGGAACGCACCGATGACACCTACAGTGCCAACATGCTCAACGAAGAGGTGGAGTGGCAGAAGAAGAGTTATGAAGGCGTCATCAACGGCAGCTTCTACGTCAGCGCCCGCAACGCGGGGATCCCGGCGAACCACATCCAGAAGATTGCCAACCTGTTTCAGTGGCGCCTGAACTTCGCCAAGGATCTGAAAAAAGGGGATAAATTCAAGGTATTGGTGCGCCAGGAGACGGTAGAGGGCAAGAGCACGGGCAACACCCAGCTGCTCGGGGTCGAAGTCTTCAGCCAGGGCAAGGCGGCGTCGGCCTGGTTGTCTGAGGATGGCAACTACTATGACGGCCAGGCGAACAGCCTGGAGCGGGGTTTCCGCCGTTACCCGACCCACAGCCGCTATCGGGTCAGTTCCAACTTCAACCCGGCACGGCGTCATCCCATCACGGGCCAGGTGCGTCCCCACGAGGGCACCGACTTCGCGCTGCCGGTCGGGACGGCCGTCATGGCCACCGGGGACGGCGTGGTGCTCAAGGCCACCCGCCACCCGCTGGCCGGTACCTATGTGGTGATCAAGCACGGCCGGACCCTGACGACCCGTTACCTGCACCTGAGCAAGCTGCTGGTGAAACCGGGCCAGAAGGTGAAGATGGGGGACAAGATAGCGCTCTCCGGCAACACGGGCCGCTCCACCGGTGCCCACCTGCACTACGAGGTGCGGATCAACAACCGGCCGGTCGATGCCATGAAGGTCAAGCTGCCGATGGCGGAGCCCCTGAGCGGCAAGGAGAAGCGCCAGTTCCTCGCCAAGGTGAAGAGTTACCGCAAAGAGATGGAGGCGGGTTGATCCTCCCTCTTTCCCTGATAGCAAAAGGCCCCGCCATGATGGCGGGGCCTTTTTCATGGACCGGGCTCAGTA
>JBOFBS010000381.1:0-2166 GCA_051645725.1 Aeromonadaceae bacterium
TGAACTCAAACAGTGGTTAACCCATGGTGAACTGCTGCTTCACTCAAGCCAGGGTCCCGAATTGCACATTGAACTGACCGGTCTAGCCCAGGCGCTGGGTCCGCTGCGGCAAGCGTGTCGCTGGTAGGGGGGGACAATGGATCTGCACGATGCTTGGTGTCGCCGCTTGCTTGCCCCTCTGCCCGAGGCGTGGCTGCGGGATGCCGCTCCCGGCGAGGAGCCTCGCTGGGAGTGGGTTGAAACCGAACTGGTCAAGCTGGGCTCTTTAGCTCATGGCCAGTTGGATCTGGATGCAATAGCCGAGGCATGCCTGGTGTTGCTTGAGACTCGCACCAAAGACATGCGGGTCGTGGCGCAATTGCTGCGCTGCTTGCAGCATCCAGCCAGGGCTCACGGTATGGGGCTGGCCTTGCATCTACTCATGGCCTGGTTGCGAGCTTATTGGTCGCTAGCCTGGCCTGCCAACCCTGCTCAGAAACTTAAATTGATGCAGCAGATCCTCAGGCGTTTTGAAGGGGGACTGTCCAGAGTCATTGATGGCGCGAATGCCGAAGAGCTTGCGCAGCTACTTGCTCAGGTTCAGGCCCTGGCGCTGCTTATGAGCGAGCTTGGCATCGAAGTGGGAGCTCAGCTGGATGCTTTACTGGTCGGGTTACAGCGAGGCCAACGACAGCGGAACGAGGGGGTGGCTGCCGGGGAGCCTCCTGGTGCGGAGCCTACGCAAGGTGATGCGCAACCTGGCTTGAGTAGAGGCGTAACGGTACACGCTACATCCGGTGCGATGGGGGCGAAGCCTGCTGAGGCTGCCGAGATTGCGCTGGATAGCCGCAGTGAGCGCACCTGGCGACAAACACAGCTGCAGATGGCGCAGCTGCTGATTGAGCGGCACCCGGACTCGGCCATCGGCTACCGGCTGCGGCGCCACGCCATCTGGTCCGGCATCACAACGCCACCGCTGACACACTCCGGGGTCAAGACCCAACTTGCCCCTGTTTGTGCCGATCGCGTAGCGAGCTACCAAGCGGCGCTGGGTCAGGCCGATCGGGCACTTTGGCAGCAGATAGAGCAGAGCCTGCTCTTGGCGCCTTATTGGTTTGTCGGCCATCACCTCTCTGCTCAGGTGGCCGAGCAGCTGGGATTGGGACACATAGCCCAGGCTATAGCTCAGGAGCTGGAGGATTTTTTAAGCCGCTTGCCGCAACTGCAGCCGCTCACCTTCAACGATGGCTCACCCTTTTTGCCAGAGAGCTGTCGGCAGTGGTTAAAGCCTGCCGGGCAAGCGCCGCAGGGCGCAACAAGGGTGGGGGATGGTGAATTGCCGCTGCGCGTTGAGGCCCAGCTCGCCGAGCAGGGCATCGAAGCGGCACTGCGGCTGTTGAATGAGGCGTTACCGCAATTGAGTGAGCCCAGGGCACGTTTTTATGGCCAGTTGTTGCAGTGTGAGCTGCTGGAGCGGGTGGGCATGACGGCGCTGGCGCAGCAAGGCTATGGGCAATTGTGGCATGAGGCAAACCGTTTGGGGTTGTCTCAGTGGGAACCTGGATTGGTCAGCTGTCTGGCGTCTCGAGCCGGGCTGGGTAAGCAAGTGAGTGATAACGTTGGAATGGGATCATACTGTTATGTTTAAAACCCTGTTGATGTTTATGCGGCAACCTGCGCGGCTGAGATTGCTGGGCATCGCCTTCTGGCTAGTGTGCTTATCGCTCATCTGGTGGTGGGGGCCAAGGCTTGAGATTGCACAGTATCGGCCATTGGCCTCATGGGCCGGGCGTCTGCTATGCAGCGTGCTTTGGCTTTGTCTGGCCTTGTCTTGGTTAAGTTGGTACCTCTACCGAGACAGACGCAGCCTGCTGCTTGAAAGCCATCAACAGCAGGCGCAGGTGACTGACCCGCAAAGCTGGCTGCTTGAGCGTCAGGCGACGTTTCTGGATCGCTGGCTACAGGGAGTGAAGACGCGCTTGGGTACGCGGGTGGCAAGTGCTCTGCCTTGGTATTTGTTACTGGGACAGGAGGGGAGTGGCAAACGCAGTCTCATCTTGCGTGCCAATGCTGCCAATAAACTGGATCCCATGCTGGATGCTTCGTTGCGGGAGTATGCCTCAGAGCAGCAGGTTACCTGCTGGGTGGGGGAACGCGCCATCATGCTGGCCCCCAGAGGAGAGCTGT
>JBOFBS010000382.1:0-4820 GCA_051645725.1 Aeromonadaceae bacterium
CGCGGGGCCGAGGGGATCATACTGGGCTGTACGGAAATTGCCATGCTGGTGAGTCCTGAGGCGGCTTCTGTGCCGCTGTTTGATACGACCACACTTCATGCTCGCGGAGCGGTAGAGCTTGCGCTGGCATAAGATGCTAAAGTAGGCCCGCTTTGCACCATGTTTATGAAGGGTTGAGATGATGATGGAGCCTATCTGGTTTGCCTCCTTGCTTGGGTTTGCCCTGATCACCTGTGGCACACCTGGCCCCAACAACATGTTGCTGACGGCGGCGGGTGCCAATCTCGGGGTCCAGCGCAGCCTGCCCATGCTCTTTTCCGTGGTGACGGGGTTAAACCTCATCATGCTGGCGACGGCTTTGGGGCTGGGGGTGCTGCTGGCTCATCACCCCTTGCTGCACACCCTGCTCAAGGTGGTTGGTTCTGGGTATCTGTTATGGCTGGCGCTGAAGCTGGCTCAGGCGGGGGAGCCCGGCGAGCGTAGTGTCAGTGAGATGCCCAGCTGGCATCAGGCGGCATTGTTGCAGTTGCTCAACCCCAAGGGGTGGTTTATGGCGCTCTCGGCCATGGGTGGGTTTACCCTGGCCGATGCGGCCTATTGGCCATCGGCTCTGGTTATTCTGCTCACCTTTTTTGCCATGGGGCTAGTGACAGGGGGCGTTTGGGTGCTTTTTGGTGCCCAACTGCGGCGCGTGATCCGTTCGGCACAGGGGTGGCGACGATTTAACCAGGGGATGGGGCTGGCGACGGCTGCCTGTGTGTTCATGGTCTGGATCTAGTGACGCAGGGTGAGATTAGCAGGCTGTTAGCTAGTGTTTATGGCAAATGGGTGTAGAATTTGCGCCGATTTTGCGCCCATTTTCATAAGACGAATGTAATGACAGAACAGCTACATGAGGTGGATCCCTACAAGGAGATCCGTCCCTACAATGACGATGAAGTTCCAGCCGCCTTGGCTCGCCTGGCTTGCGATGACGAGCTGCTGAGTGCCATAGCCCATTTTCGCTATCCCCTCCTCTCGCGCTGGTTAGGCTGGGCCCTGAAGCCGCTCATTCGCTCTGTGCTACAGCGCCGCTGGGCCAAAGTGAACACGGTACGGGATGTGCAGATGGAAGTGGCTCACTTCATGGAGCAGATGATCGCCTCGACCACAGAAGGGGTGACCTACTCGGGACTGGAGCATCTGGACTCCAGCAAGGGCTATCTCTTTATCTCCAACCACAGAGATATCGCCATGGATCCCGCCTTCGTCAACTGGGGCCTCTACAAGTGCGGCCTGGAGACGGTGCGTATCGCCATTGGTGACAACCTGCTGCGCAAGCCCTGCGCCACCGATCTGATGCGCCTGAACAAGAGCTTCATCGTCAAGCGTTCGGCCAAGGGGCCCCGCGAGATGATGAAGGCCTTCACCGAACTCTCCTCCTATATCGGTCACTCACTGCAAGAGGGGCACTCCATCTGGATCGCCCAGAAAGAGGGGCGAGCCAAGGATGGGGACGATAGAACCGATCCGGCCATCCTCAAGATGTTCTACATGGCGGGGAAACAGCAAAAGCGCTCCTTTGCCGACTATATGCAGCAGCTGAACATAGTGCCGGTCGCCATCTCCTACGAGTTTGATCCGGGTGATGAGGCCAAGGCTCGGGAGCTGGTGGAGCGAGCCCAGACCGGGAGCTATGAGAAGGGGGAATTTGAGGATATCGAGAGCATAGTCGCCGGCATAGTCGGCTTTAAGGGGCGTGTTCACGTAAGCCTGGGTAAGCCTATCAGCGGCGAGTTTGACACTCCGGAAGAGCTGGCCCAGGTCATAGACAAGGCCATTCACAGCCAATACCGTCTCTTTGCCAACAACCGTCTGGCGGCGGGCCTGAACGAGGGGGTGACGGAAAGCGAGCGGCAACGTTATGACGCCCGTCTGGCCGCCATGGCGCCTGAGCTGCGAGAAACGGTGCGGGCCATGTATGCGCGCCCCGTGCTCAACCAGCAGCAGTATGAGCAGGCTTGAGCCGACTGTGGTGAGAGGCCGATAGCAAAGGGGCGCCCATTCGGCGCCCCTTTTTCTTACCCTTTTTAGCGCCCTGCGGCTAACTCTTTCAGGCCACGGCACGCAGCGCCGAGGCATCCGAGTCGATGACCAGAATATTGGCGCGACGGAAGAAGTTGAATTCGGTGGCAGAAGCCCAGGTGTAGGCCCCCATCATCTTGCCGATCACCAGTTCTCCCAGCTCCAGCTCAGGCAGCATGATGCCATCGGCAATCACATCGATACTGTCGCAGGTCGGGCCGGCCAGTACGGATGGATGAGCTTCACCCTTGGCATAGGGGGCGCTCTTGGGGTAGTCGATGTGGTCAAACAGCTGGCCACTATAGCTGCCATAGAGACCATCATCCAGGTAGTACCAGGTGTTGCCAAAACGCTCGGCCTTACCCATGACGCTGGAGATGGAGGTCATGGCCGGCGCGCTCAGGAAGCGGCCAGGCTCGGCGAGCAGGCGAATGTGCTTGGGAGTATTGGCCAGCGCAGTACGGATAGGTGCACAGAAGGCGTCGATATCCAGTTCACTACCGGTACCTGAGTAATCCACCGGGAAACCGCCACCAATATCCAGTACCTGCAAGCCCAGACCTTGAGCCTCAGCCTGACGCAGCAGGCCATTGCAGGCCTCGATGGCTTCGACATGGCGCTTGGCGTTGGGAACTTGCGAGCCCACATGGAAGGAGAGGCCAATCACCTCAATTCCCAGTTCCTTGGCTTGTTTGAGCAGGGGCAACACCATATCAGGTGTACAGCCAAATTTCTTGGAGAGGTCGACCTTGGTCTCCGGGTTCGGGAAGCTGACGCGCAGCAGCAGCTTGGCCTGGGCCTTGTGCGGCACAAACTTCGTCAGCTCTACCGGGTTGTCGAATACAAAGATGTTGCAGCCATATTCCAGCGCATGGCGGATATCGGAATCACGCTTGATGGGGTGGGTATGAATACAGTCGTTCGGGTTGATCTGTGCCTCTCGCATCAAATCCACTTCGCCATTGGTGGCGAGGTCAAACTTGGCGCCCTCTGCCTTTAGCGTCTCGACCACGCCCATATGGGGCAGGGGTTTGAGCGCATAGTGCAGCGTGACACCTGGCAGCGCCGCTGTCAGGGCGCGATACTGACGGCGCACGGCCGCCTGATCCAGCACCAGCAGGGGAGAGCCATATTGGGCCACCAGGCCACGGTAGTCGATTCCCGGAACGAATTGGCTGTTCATCTTATGCAAACACCTCACAAAAGGGCCATGGCCCTGTACCAAGTTAAGCCCCGACAACTGATGGCCGGGCGACGATATACACAAACGCGCGCATTATCGGGCATCTGCCTGACTATGCAATACCTGTAGGTAAATGGTCATACCGGATCCTGGCTGAAAAAGCATCGTTGGGAGCATTAACGGCGGGGAGATCTGTGGTGATTTGGCTTAAAAATCTAACATCATCGACAAAAAGCGGATTAAAGCATGTTGATCGCTCGGTGATTTGCCCCCTGCAAAGAATATTGTCGCAAAGTGAATTCAATGAATAAAATTGCTCATCAAGAGAAATCTTGCCATTGCTTGCAAGAGCGAACGGGGAGAAGTGGTAGTTAGGCGTGAATGAAAAACACCCCCTTAAAGAAGGGGGTGTTTTATTAGATCAGTTAGTACAGTTCTTGCCAAGAGACCAAGCCATTGCACTGTATCTCTGTCGGTATCTTACGGATGGTACCATCCGATTGTTTAACGTAGTTAAAGAGTACTGTATTACCCACCCCATTGTTTTTGCATACAGCGGCTGAAGCCGTCACCAAGGGGTCTGGTGTTGGTGTCGGTGGCTCATCATCGGGATCTGGCTCTGGTGCAGGATCCGGTTTGCCCGTGATCACGCTGCCACTCTCCAGACCCATGGCAGGGGGCATGGTCTCCTCGCTTTGTTGCAATTGCCCAGTACGCACATCAAATTGCATATACCAGCTCTTGCCCCCGTAGCCACAGGTATCGGGATCCGGAAGCAGGGTTGTGACATAGAGGGTATTGTCATAAACCCATGGATTGACAACAACGCGCTCCCCCTTGTTTGTTGATCCAGTTTGAATCAAATCCAGATACCAGCCGTTATTAGTCGCCCAATCCACGGCAGCATTGGTGACAACCCTGTGGTTCTTGCCATCGACTGTTGTGGTACCTGTGATCACCTGCTGGATAAGGTTTGAATCCTTGGTAATGGTGGTGGTGGTGTTGTTATCTCGAATAGCGTAGATGCTCTGGGTTGTCGCCCCGGCGATCTGTTTATCGCTGGTCTCGATAAATTTCCCCGTGCCAAACATGACCAATTGCCCACCCGCCGCAGAGCGGGTGACTGCAGGCCGACTGGTGATCGTTTGCCCACTGCTGGCGGTAAATAGTGGGATGGGAGTATTGCCATTCAACAGACTGGATTTCCACTCATCGGTCGAGCTGCGGCTGACATCAAATTTCCATAGATTTCCATACAGGTCGCCAGCGTAGATCGTATCTGCACGTCCTGAGCCCGTGCTATCCACAATAAGTGGCTGAGCCATGGCATTGGATGAGTAAGTGGCTTGGTTACCTGAGCCTGAATCCAGTTTCTTCAACAGCGCCCCGGTGAACAAGTCGACTATATAGATAACCGCATTGCCTGTGCTGCTGGCTTGGCCATCGGCGGCCTTGTTGTTATAACCATTACCAAAAATGGCCACCCAGCGATCCGTCTCGTCAATTCTCAATTTGACAATGGAAGGCATGGCACTGTAGTACCCCATGTCGGCATCATTTTTATCGGTAAATT
>JBOFBS010000383.1:0-3679 GCA_051645725.1 Aeromonadaceae bacterium
GGAATGGTGGTGACTATGCCTGCCGCCATGAGTAGCAGATTGAGAGAGAGTGGGTTGCTCCCCATGTGGCTGGTTTGGGTGTCCGCCACGAACAGCAGGTAGACAAGAGCCAGGGGCTGCAGCAGCAGGGTCTCTACAAACAGGCCAGTCTGCGCATCGACGGGAATTTGTTTGCGGATGAGGCCATAGATGCCGAAGCTGGCAGCCAGGGTCAGTGCGATCCAGGGCAGATGGCCTAACAGTACGACCTGGATGACAACGCCAATTACGGCTAAAGAGACCGCCAGCCACTGGATACGCCGCAGCCGTTCTCCCAGGAATAGCATACCCAGCAGTATGTTGAGCAGGGGGTTGATGTAGTAACCGAGGCTGGCTTCGAGCAGATGGTTGTTATTGACTGACCAGATAAAGAGCAGCCAATTACCGGCGACCAGCAGTGCCGAACAGGTGAGCGTCAGCAGCTGACGGGGTTGGCGCAGTACGGCTTGCACACGATAGATGGTGCGACTCGCCAGGATCAGGGCGAGTAGTAAGAAGCAGGACCAGATGATGCGATGACTGAGTATTTCGCCGGGCGGGACTTGGCTCAGTAGCTTGAAGTAAACAGGACACACGCCCCAGATAAGAAAGGCACAGAGGGCATAAATCACCCCCTTGCTATGGCTGGACATACTAGCCCCCAACAATGAAGAGGGCGGGAGTGTAACTCTTCAGAGTGGAGTAAAAAATGGTTTAACCATAAAAGCCAGCCAAAAAGGCTTTATTCCCCACTATCCGGCCAGTTGTTAATGCAAACTGTAGGAAAAATAGCTAAATGTGGTTTTTCTATCTGTGGCCAGGGGGTGGCTGTTTAGTGGAAAGCTCTGCCGGGATCGGTAGCTGGTAGCGAGCGAAGATACTTGGGCCCTGCTCTTGCAACACCCAGTCCAAGGCTTTTTGCCATTGCTGGATTTGTTCATCTGGCGTTGATAGCGAGAAGGCCAGATAGTAGTCCGCATCATATAGCTTTACTGGGCTCGCCGTGACGCGCTCGCCAGGGATCAGTAGTTTTTTCATCAATGACGGAAAAGCGGTATCCACCATGACCACGCCATCAACGCGCTGCAGATCTAGCAGACGCAGGGCTTCATCACGACTATGGCTTCGGCGCAGATTTTTAAGCCCCAGGCTACTCAGGTAATCATCACTCGAGCTTCCCAGCAACACGCCAATTTGGCGCAGTGCGTAGAGATCTTCAATTGTGCGTACTGGAGGGTGATTAGCCAGCTGGTAGAGAACGCCTCGGCTCTTGAGAATGGGGCCCACCCATTTGAATTTTGCATCGCGCTCGGGTGTGCGCAGACAGGGGAAGAAGAGATAACCCGGGTTGGTTTGTGTCAGGTAGAGGCCACGCTTGAAGGGCAAAAACTGGGTCGGATAGTCTATGCCAAGTCGAGTTTGTGTTGCCTTCACCAGATCATAGACAACACCCTGAGCACGGCCATCGGTTTGCCAGGCAAGAGGAGTCAGCTCATTAGCGACAACCTTGAGCTGAGTCTCGGCACTGGCCATGCTGGCCATCAAGCACAGCAGTATAAGCCAGCGTGGAGAGAGATGAGCCATAGTTGCTACCTTGTACTGAGGTTGACCCTCTGATTATGGGTCAGAATACGCCGGTCGTCACGGCCCCACCCTCAAGGCTTGGTTCAGCTCTGTTGTTGAGCAATTTCCCAGAAAGCGCGGATTAACGGCTCATCCAGGCGGCGTTTTTGTACACACAGTCCCACATCGAAGGGTTTCAGCGCCGGTTTGACCTCCAGACGGCGTATCTTGTCACCCATGGGGCTATGGTCTATGACCGCATCAGGGACCACGCCGACGCCACATCCCAGCGCCACCATGCTGACAATGGCCTCGTTGCCCGCCACTTCGGCATAGAGATTGGGGCTGATCCCCCTGTTCCGAAACCATTGGTCGGTACGTTTCCGCGCAAGTCCCTGTTCGGAGAGGATCAGAGGTAAGTGTTCCCAGTCTGGTTCGTTTTCCCTTAGCCAACGGGTCACAGGACCGGCGGCGCGTGGTGCGATAAACACCAGCGGAACCCGGCGTAAGGAGATGAAGTGCAGCTTGCCGGGCAGGGCATCGGGCCGAGCTGCAATGGCAATGTCAGCCTCTTCGGAGAGGACTTTTTCTACCGAGAGGGCGGGGTCACCCGTTTCTAATTTGATCTCCAGTTGGGGGTAGCAAGCACGAAAGCGGCCGAGTATATCGGGTAGCAGGAAGTAACTGGCCGTGACCGAGCAGAAAACCTTAAGCCGGCCCTGTAACGGTTCGCCCACATGGCGCAGTTCATGGCGCAACTTTTGCCACTCATCCAGCAGGTGCAAGCCAAATTGCCGCAGCCGTTCACCACTTGGCGTTAACGTGACGCTACGGTTATCTCGCTCAAATAAAGGACACCCAACTTCCTGCTCCAGGCGCTGAATGGCGCGGCTCAGGGTGGAGGGGCTCACCGCCATGGCATCGGCCGTGCGGGCAAAATGCAGGCTGTCAGCCAGGTGCAAGAACAGCTCGAGATTACGTAACTCCATATCCGCTCCGCTTAACGTGGGTCTTTGCATGCTACCACTTTGGCCGGATTGCTCCTATTCGCTAAAGCGTGGATGGCTGGAGGACTAGATTAGACTGAGCGCCAATCTTCACTAAAACTTACAAAAGCACCGTTTAGCTCATACTTTTATCATTACAAATCATCTAGTTTATGCCTGTCATGGATAGACCATGCAAGTACGCGGATAACTGGAGAATAACAATGCATATAAAAAAATTGGCTCTTAGCACGGCAATTACCTCTGCTCTTTTGCTCACAGCTTGTGGCGGCGGCAGCGACAGCAGCAGTACCCCTCAAACCAAGCCGGCTTCCTCAACCTCGCTTTCTGGGGTGGCGGCAAAGGGGGTCATTCAGGGGGGGAATGTGACTGCCTACGAGTTGACCAGCAGTGGCTGGGTATTGAGAGGTACGGCAACTACCAGTGCTAAGGGTGAGTATCAACTATCCATGACTGGGTATAGCGGTGGGGTCGTCAAGCTGGAGATCAAGGCCGGCAGTACGAGTACCATGAAGTGCGATATGGCGATGTGTGGTGAGAAGAAGTTTGGTGAGTCAGTGGTGCTGAGTCCAGACTTTGTGCTTGAAGCGGTTTTACCGCCTGTGGCATCCAGCCAGTTGGCCAACATTCCCATCACACCTTATACCAGCCTGGCCGCCGCCTATGTGGATGCCCAGCTTCAAGCTAACCAGGCAGTCTCTGCTGCAACCGTGGCCCAGACCCTCTCTAAGATTTCGACTCTGGTCGGTTTTGATGTGGCTGCCACTCAGGTGAAAGACATTACTGATGCCAGCCAGATGGCCTCGGCGACACTAGACGAGCAGCGGGCTGCCTTATTGGGCGCCTCTGTGCTGGCGTTGACCTCCAGCGATAAGCCGCTGGCAACGGTACTCAGTGAATTGAATAGTTCATTTGCCGATGATGGTGGCTTTGATGCCGGGGACGGGGTGACCATCACGCAGTTAACTACGGCATGGGAGGAGGCCCTGACGGATAGTTCGCTGGTAAACATGCTGAGTCAGGAAGCCGTAGCCGCAGTGGCGGCTCAACAGCAATTAGTCGAGAGCCAGATAGATGATGAGGGTGGCTAC
>JBOFBS010000384.1:0-9719 GCA_051645725.1 Aeromonadaceae bacterium
CCTTCAGCAGGCCCTCAAGGGGCATGAGGCCGGATCGGCTGCTTTTGCCGGTGCCTTCCAGCGTCAAGCCAGGGTGTTGGGGTTGGCCCAACCGCTCGCTGAGCCCCATCTGGCCAGCTTGGTCGACAAGGGGTATCAGCTCATCAACACCCAGCTACAGGCCGGAGGGGAGTCTCCCTCCTATGCCAAAACCGACTCACGTTACCGCACGGCCGATGCCGCGCTGCTGAACCTGATCTACCCGGCCAAGCTGAGTCGTCTGAGCCTGGAGCAAAAGTTGAAGGTGATGGAGATAGTGCGTCCGCTGGTGGGGGATTTTGGTATTCGCCGTTATGCCAAGGATAGTTACCAATCGGCTAACTTCTGGTTCAGACACATCAAGACAGATGTGGACGAAGAGAGTTTCGTGGTGCGTAACACCCGTTTTGTACCAGGCAGCGAGGCCCAGTGGTTCTTCAGCTCCTGGTATGCCAAGGATTGGTTGCGGCTCTACCACGAGACGCGCAATCCGGATCATCTGGCTGAAGCGGTGAAGTTTACCAATCAGGCGCTTGGTCAGCTGACTGGTAAGGGGGCTATCGGGGCGGATGGTCAGGTTGTGATGGAATTTGCCCTACCCGAGAGCTACAACCTGATAGCGGAGAAGGGCATGCTGTGGGAAGTGCCGAGCCCCATTATCCCGCTTAACTGGTCCAAAGCCTCCATGACTTTGATGTTCGAGGAGTACGGGCGGTTGAAGTAATCCTGGACGGCCTCATACAAGGGGTCGTGGGGCAACCCCTTGTATGAACGGACCCCGAGCCCTGCCGGCTCAGGGTCAGACCCAGTTAGAGATGCTTGACCCGACGCTTCACCTCTTCTTGCTTGCCGCTGTTAAAGGGGCGGGCATCCGGGCTTCCTAAGTAGCCGCAGACGCGGCGGGTCACCGAGACCTTGGTTGAATCGTGGTTACCGCATTTGGGGCAGGTAAAGCCTTTGCTGGTACACTCAAATTCGCCGGTGAAACCACACTCGTAGCACTCATCAATCGGGGTGTTGGTGCCGTAATAGGGCACCTTGTCATAGCTGTAGTCCCACACATTCTCTAATGCCTCGAGGTTGTGCTGGATATTGGGATATTCGCCGTAGCAGATGAAACCACCGCTGGCGAGGGGCGGATAGGCCATCTCGAAGTCCAGCTTGGCATAGGGGTCGACCTTTTTCTCCACATCCAGGTGGAAGCTGTTGGTGTAGTAGCCCTTATCAGTTACGCCTTCGACTACGCCAAACTCCCGGGTATCCAGCTTGCAGAAGCGGGTACAGAGATTCTCACTCGGTGTGCTGTAGAGGCTGAAGCCATAGCCAGTCTCATCTTTCCAGCTATCTACCGCATCGCGCAACGTTTGCACAATCTTGATGCCCTTTTCCCGCAGCGTGGCATCATCAAACAGATGCTTCTGCTGGCCATACAGGGCATTGATGGTTTCATGGATCCCGATATAGCCCAAAGAGATGGAGGCGCGGCCGTGTTTGAAGATATCGCTGACATTGTCATCGGCCTTCAGGCGCACCCCGCAAGCTCCTTCCATATAGAGGATAGGGGCGACTCGAGCCTTGACGCCATCGAGGCGTTCGATGCGGGCCATCAGTGCCTTCTTGGCCAAGCGTAGCCGGTTGTCCAGCAGATCGTAGAAGTGGGCCTCATCGCGGGCCTCCAGGGCGATACGCGGCAGGTTCAGGCTCACCACCCCCAGATTGTTACGGCCTTCATGGATCAGCTGGCCTTCTTCTTCATAGACGCCCAGGAAGCTGCGGCAGCCCATAGGGGTCTTGAATGACCCAGTCACCTTCACCACCTGATCGTAGTTGAGGATGTCTGGATACATGCGCTTGGAGGCACACTCCAGCGCCAGGCGCTTGATGTCATAGTTGGCATCACCGGGTTTGTGGTTGAGGCCATCCTTGATGGCAAACACCAGTTTGGGGAAGACAGCCGTCTTCTTATTCTTGCCCAGCCCGGCAATGCGGTTCTTCAAGATGGATTGCTGGATGAGACGCGACTCCCAGCTGGTTCCCAGGCCAAAACCAAAGGTGACAAAGGGCGTCTGTCCATTGGCCGTGTGCAGGGTATTGACCTCATACTCCAGAGATTGGAAGGCATCGTAGCACTCCTTCTCCGTGCGAGAGCGGGCGAACCCTTCCGCATCAGGAATTTGCCACTCTTGTGCCACCTGCTTGTGCTTTTCATAGCTGATGGTCACATAGGGAGCCAGCACTTCATCGATACGATTGATGGTGGTGCCCCCGTAGATGTGGCTAGCCACCTGGGCGATGATCTGAGCCGTGACGGCTGTGGCTGTGCTGATAGACTTTGGCGTGTCGATCTCGGCATTGCCCATCTTGAAGCCGTGGGTCAACATGCCTTGCAGGTCGATCAGCATGCAGTTGAACATGGGGAAGAAAGGTGAGTAGTCCAGGTCGTGGAAATGTAGCTCACCGCGCTCGTGAGCCTGGACGACATCCCGTGGCAGCATGTACTGGGTGGCGTAGTGCTTGGCAACTATGCCGGCCAGCAGATCCCGCTGGGTGGGGATCACCTTGCTATCTTTATTGGCATTTTCATTGAGTAGATCGGCGTTGCTCTGTTCAACCAGGCCGCGGATCTCCTGGCTCAGGCGCCCCTGCCTCTCACGGGCCATGTCGCGATCGTGGCGATACTCTATGTAGGCACGCGCCATCTCTTTGCGCTCGCCTGCCATCAACAGGTTCTCAACCCGGTTCTGGATCTCGTGGATGGCGACCTCATCACAGTCAGCCAACTGCTGGGTGATCTGTTCGGCTATACTGGCGCAGTAGGCCAGATCCTTGATCCCGACCGCCTCGGCAGATTTGGCAACAGCCTCGATGATCCGCATACCGTTAAAGGGAACACGGCATCCATCCCGTTTGATCACAACCGGTTTCACGATAGCACTCCTGAAGATATTTAGATCCACGAGCTTTGGGGCTCTCAAGTGGATTTGGTGGTCAGTTTCATGCAGGCATGAAGGCAGGATCCTGCCTGGATCCCGCATGGTGACTGCATTCCCGTGAGTGTGGTGTTCTATTAGTGAACACTATATGTAGGTGCTAAAACAACATAAGCATCAATATGTGGGTATTTAACCGCAGATCGCCTCGACGTTTTATTGATCTGGCGCAGAGATTTTGGGAGATGGTGTAATCCGGCATCAAGAATGAGATGAGTGGCGGAAAAAGCTAAAAAAAGCTTGCAACAGAGCTGGGTTTGTCGCCCGGTTTTGGCTTTTGCAATCAGCTTGGCTTGGGTTTCACCAGGCTGGCCTTCCCGCCCAACTCCAGTGCGGAGAGGCGCTTTATTCGCTTGTCGTTACCGTGTACTCTAGCGCCGATCCCGGCCATTTCCCTAAGGAGTGTTATTCATGGCTTGCTTCGCATCCGGCAACGGCGTCTTATTGTTTGCCGGGCTTTCCCTGTTCACGACTTCCTTGCTGGCTGGCGAGGTGGTGAGTTCCGCATCATCGACTACAGCCGCAGAGCTTTCTCCGGCCTCCTCTATGCCGGCTTCCGCTGCGTTGGCCCCGCTGATCACACTGGATAATGGCAAGAGTCGGGTCGTCCAGCTGACAGAGGCTGAACTCCCTAAGGGGTTGTCAGCCGAGGAGCGTAAGAGCCGAGACAGCGAGTTGAATGCCCAATTGCGCCGCAAATGCAAAAAGGTGACCGATCTGTTTGATAACTACCTGTGTGAACGTCAGCAACAGGTAGAATTGGTTGAGCAACTTGATGAACTCCTCAAGCAGGTGGCAGACAAGAGCCCGGTTTGGCCGGTTGATGTCGCCGCTGAACAGGCAGCCTGGTTGAAGAAGCGGGATGCGTGCCGAGAGGATCAGGATATCAAGATGTGTCTGGAGTTTAGCTACCTGACGCGCATCAGCGAGCTACAGGCCCAGTTTGCTCTGGTGCCACAAGAGGGGCCGCTCCATTACCAGTGTGCCAATCTTGCCGAGCCGATACCCGTTACCTTCTACTCCACCAATCCGCCATTAATCACCGCGACTCTGGAGAAGCAGCCTCGCTTTGCCTGGATGTTCCCTACTGCCGGGGGCGTAAACTACCAAGGCGAGGGGTGGAATTTTCTTGAGCAGCGCGGCAAGGCCACTATTACCCACAAGGGGCAGAGTCTGGCTTGTGTGCAGCTGGACGCAGAGACAACACAGTGAGGTAGGGCTCCGGCTCATCACATAAAAGGCAGCCATCGGCTGCCTTTTATGTTTTCTGGATGGTGCGCTTATCTGGCGCTTATAGCCAACCCTTGCGCCGGAAGAAGTAGTAGGTGGCAAAGGCGGAAAAGAGCATCAGCAGTATGGAGAAGGGATAACCGTAAGCCCAATGTAGCTCAGGCATTTGGTCGAAGTTCATACCGTAGATACTGGCTATCCAGGTGGGGGGCAGAAAGACTACGGCCGCAACCGAGAAGATCTTGATCACCTTGTTCTGTTGCAAGTTGGTGAAGCCCATGGCGGCCTCAAGCTGGAAGTTGATCTTGTCGAACAGGAACTGGGTGTGTGGCAGCAGAGATTCGATGTCGTGCAACACCTCTTCGATGGTTTTTTTCTGCTCGGTTGTCAGTTGTTGACGAACCGTTCGGCGCAGAAATCGCATGGCGCGGCGGGTATCGTGCAGCGCCAGACGGATTTGGCTGTTGGTCTCTTCCTGGGCCATCAACTCCTGGAGCATGGCATGGATTTCGTCATCGTTGAGCACCTGCTCCGAGGTCTCTTCCAGTGTGGTGTACCCATCCTCGATGAGATCCGATAGATACTCCACCTTCAGATCCTGCAGCTCGAGCAGCACATCCATGGCATTTTCAATCTCGACCCTGTCGTGGCGCAGATAGTGGCGTAGCAGACGCACAACACCGATATCCTCTTCACGGAAGCTGATCAACAGATTATTGCGCAGGGTGAAGGCCATGTTGACGCCTCGGGTCTCGCCGCCGATGCGTTGGGGAAACAGAGAAAGAATATGCAGGCCATCGGTGTCCCAATAGAAACGGGCCGAGGCTTCAATTTCATCCAGCTCTTCTTCCTCGGGCACATCTTCAAGGAACAGGCTGCTTAACCATTCTCGCTCTTCGTCGTCCGGTTTATAGGCATCAAGCCAGATGGTATTGGCCGGCAGTACGTCATTCGTGGTGAGGGGTACCACTTCGAGGACTTTATTATTGAGCATGTAAGCGGTGATCATTGAGTCCCCTTAATGTAATCTGGATGGGGGTGGAACAGAGCCATGCGCACTATACCCTCCCTCGATGACATTGTCAGGTCTGAAGGATTATGACTCGGCAAAAAATAGCGATCTCGAGTGAGGGTTCTAATCTGCGGTTACGCATCACATGATCACATATTAGAACTCAATCGCGAACAGTTGCTGTGATATGCTCGAGCGGAGACATGGTTGGAACGTCAGCTTCAGCAGTTTGAACTTGCATAAAAAGTATAAGGTTCCAGATGAGAGCTGGCGCGAAGAATTGATGAGGAGTCCTGCACGGATGCGGAATAAAAAGAGGCAATTGACGGGGCTGGTGCTGCTGCTAACCAGTCTGGCTGTGGTAGCGGATGAACCCGGGTACAGCTCGGTGAAAGTCGATCCGCGCATGGAGGTCAATTTCAGCTTTTATGACATCTCGGCTGCCGATGGTCAGACTCTCAAACAGAAATTGCTGGAAAGGGCTCCGGTCTCGACCCCAGGACACAGGGCTATCGGCAAGGCAGTGTATCAAGTCAATTGGCAGCTCGATATGAACCAGCAGGATAACAAGTGCCAGCTGTTTGGGGTGAAGGTTTCGACCAAGGTTAAAGTGATCATGCCAAACTGGCTGCAAGTCAGCACCTTGAACAGTTCGGCACAGAACAGCTGGAATGGCTTTCTCTCGGCCATGATGGAGTACGAGGGGCGGCACAAGGAGATAGTCCAGGATGCGGCCAGGAAGATAGGTGATGGCATCTCCACTCTGCCGGTAAACAGCTCCTGCCAGAATCTACGCGAACAGGCCGATAAGCTGGGCCTGAATGAGTTACAGCAGGCCCGGGATCAGGTCAAACGTTACCAGGCGGAAACGGGGCATGGTCGCTATCTAGGGGTCAACTACCCAAGGCTCTAATACTAGGCCAGCACTTCGTCACCAGAGTTTTCTGGCGTTTGGAACGCGCTTTTCTTGCCTCGCAGCGCGGGGCGCAGCCAGCTGCGCGCCGGGTGCAGTGCCTCCAGTTGTGTCCATGCCAGAGGTTGGGGTTCGCCACACAGCTCGCAAGCCAATATTTCACCTAGCAGTGGGGCCGAGCAGAGCCCTCGTGAGCCCAGCGCACCGATCACCCATACTCCATCATGATAGGGCAGCTTCTCTTGTGCCAGCGCCTCTGGCGAGAGTTCCTTCACCCTTTGGGGCCATGACGCCAGGGCTGGAATGGCTCCTACCAGAGGCAGGTGATCCCGAGTGGCGGCGCGTATGGCGATACGCGCGGCCTCACCCAGCTTGATCGCCTGGGGCCAGGTTTGTTGGGGTAGGCTGCGTTGCAGCTTGGCCAGATTCTCCCCTTGCTCCTCTGCACTATACTCTCTTCCGGTCTGGTTACGGTCGTAACTGGCTCCCAGGCAGTGATAGCCCTGATAATCAGGTGTCATATAACCCTCATAGCAGAGCACACTCTTCAGTGGCACAGTAGCGGGTTGTGCCGGTAGATGGGTGACCTGACCCCGCACCGGGTAAACGGGGAGTGCAGAGGTCAGAGCAGACTCCGTCAGTCGGTGTCCTGTGGCCAGCACCAGATTGGCACAGGGCCCCAGCTCACCCTGATTACTCTGTAACAGCCACTCGTGACCCTGTTGCTCGACTCCGTTCACCTCACACTGATAGCGGATCTGCAGCAAGCCCGTGTGACTGGCTGCTTGCAAGAGTGCTTCGGTGAGTTGACGTGGACTGAGCCAGCCCCCTTGGGGATAAAAGAGTGCCTGCTGGCTATAGTCACTAGCCAAGGGCAGTGCCGCTAATTCATCCCGCTGCGCAGGTTCGAGAGGGCGGAGCAGGCTGGAGGGGAAGTGTGCATCGGCCAGCTTTGCCAGTTTATGCGCCGATTTGGCATCGTGGGCAAACTGCAGGACACCACACCAGTGATGGGCAACCTCATGTTCGGCAAGCAGGGGGCGATAGAGACGATGGGCAAAGCCAAAGGCCGCACCATAATATTGTGAAAGCATGTCGTGTTCAGCGTTGAGCAGGGGGTAGAGCGCCCCTTGTCGATTCCCCGATGCTCCCTGAGCCGGTTCGGCATCGGCACACAGCAGCTCTACCGAGCGTCCACGGCGAACCAATGCCAGGGCCAGGCAGGCTGAGGCCAGGCCCCCGCCTAATATAGTGATAGATCCCCCTCTGGCCGCTGGGCGGCTGTAGCAGGGGCGTCCCAGGAGGGGTTGAGCTTGCTCACTTCGCACACCAACCAGCATGTGCCGTTTGTTACCATGTCCGGTTACTTTTTGCATGGCAAAACCTGCGGCAATCAGGCCGCGACGCACAAAGCCGGCACAGGTGAAGGTGGCCAGCGTAGCGCCTGGACGAGCCAAACGTGCCAGGCCAGTGAAGAGCTGCTCTGTCCACATATCCGGGTTTTTGCTCGGAGCGAAGCCATCAAGATACCAGGCATCCACCAAACCGCCTTGATCCGGTTGCCAGAGTTGATCCAGCGTCTCCTTGATATCACCCAGCCAGAGATCCAGTATCACCTCACCCTGATCCAGAAGCACTCTATGGCAACCAGGCAGCGCTTCGGGATAATTATCCAGTAGTTGGGCAGATAAGGGCGCCAGTTCGGGCCAGCTCTTGAGGGCGAGGGCCAGATCGGATTGCGTCAGCGGGTACTTTTCAAAGCTGATGAAGTGCAGGCGCTGAGCACCCTCCTGGTTCTTCTGCTGGCGCCAGGTGCGGAACGCCTGCCAGGTGGCCAAAAAATTAAGGCCAGTCCCGAAGCCTGTCTCGGCGATGACAAACAGGGGACGGTCGTGTTGTGACCAACGGTCGGGGAGGCCATTTTGCTGCAAGAAGACGTAGCGGGTCTCATCCAGACCGTTGTTATTGGAAAAATAGATATCGTCAAAGGCATCGGAGTGTGGCGCACCCGTGTCGTCCCAGCTGAGTTGGGCATGCTCTAACAGGGGGGATAAAGGCGAAGGGGTGGACATGCTAACCTCGATTGACCTCACAAAGCGGCGGCTATGATACGTGAAAGCAGACCAGTTTTGCAGGCGTTCGCGGGTAGAATGAGGTAAACCATCGTGTATCTTAAGTGGAATCGTTCGATGAAAAGAGCAGTTATCACCGGTATGGGTATTGTATCCAGCATCGGTAACAATGTGGCCGAAGTGTTGGCATCCTTGAAGGCTGGCAAGTCCGGCATCACTTATTCTGAGCAATTTGAGCAATTCGGCTTGCGCTCTCGTGTCTGGGGCAACATCAAACTCGATGTGGCTGAGATGATTGATCGCAAGGTGTTGCGTTTCATGGGTGAAGCGGCGGCTTACGCCTACCTTTCCATGCAGCAGGCGATTGCCGATTCTGGCCTGAGCGAAGATCAGGTTTCTAACGAGCGTACCGGTCTGGTGGTCGGTTCAGGTGGTGCCTCTGCCAAGAATCAGCTCGAAGCCTGCGACACACTGCGCGAAAAAGGGGTCCGTCGTGTTGGCCCGTACATGGTAACCCGTACCATGTCTTCTACTACTTCAGCCTGTCTGGCCACCCCCTTCAAGATCAAGGGGATCAACTACTCCATCAGCTCGGCGTGTGCGACTTCTGCACACTGCATCGGCCATGCAGTTGAGCAAATTCAACTGGGTAAGCAGGATGTGGTCTTTGCCGGGGGGGGCGAGGAGATCGATTGGTCCATGGCCTGCCTGTTTGACGGCATGGGAGCCCTCTCCAGCAAGTATAACGAGACTCCGGAGATTGCTTCTCGGACCTATGATGCAGAGCGTGACGGCTTTGTTATCTCTGGTGGCGGCGGTATCGTGGTAGTCGAGGAGCTGGAGCATGCTCTGGCTCGTGGCGCCAAGATCTATGCCGAAGTGACCGGATACGGTGCGACCTCGGATGGTTATGATATGGTGGCTCCGTCTGGAGAGGGTGCGGCGCGCTGTATGCGTCAAGCCATGGCCACGGCGCCAGGCCCCATCGATTATCTGAACACTCATGGCACCTCGACGCCGGTTGGGGATGTAAAAGAGCTCGAGGCGATCCGCGCCGTATTCGGTGATAACGCACCCAAGCTCTCCGCGACCAAGGCGATGAGTGGTCATGCTCTCGGGGCGGCGGGTGTGCATGAAGCCATCTACTCCCTGCTGATGCTGGAGCATGGTTTTATTGCGCCTAGCATCAACATCACTCAGGAAGATGAGTTGGCTGTCGGTCTGCCTATCGTCAAGAGCTGTGAAGCGGCTGAGCTTAACACCGTGATGTCCAACAGCTTCGGCTTTGGTGGCACCAATGCGACATTGGTACTGAGCAAGTACAAGGGTTGAGTCTGACCCGGACAAAAAAATTAGCGCCTATGGGCGCTAATTTTTTTTGTGGCATCAGTGAGGGGAAGGATTTAGGCAAGCGCCTTTTGCGGGACTTGGCTGCTGGCTCCGTAGTGGGCCAGGTAACGGATGGCGACGTAGCCTACAACCAG